>NZ_JBIKJI010000138.1:0-5794 GCF_044361065.1 Flavobacterium sp. | reverse complement strand
TACGAAAGATTTTGCAGCATTAACTTCTATTGATAGTTACACATTTGATCAGTCTGAGAAAAAGATATTAATTGCTACAAATACCGAATCTATATTTAGACGTTCTTTTACTGCAAATTATTTTGTTTATGATATAGCGTCTAAAAAATTATCAAAATTTACCGATAAAGCCATTCAAGAACCAACTTTTTCATCAGATGGAAATAAAATAGCCTATGCTTTCGAAAACAACTTGTATGTTTTTGATTTGTTGTTAAATAAAGAAACGCAAATTACTTCGGATGGTAAGAAAAATAGCATCATTAACGGAATTACTGATTGGGTATACGAAGAAGAATTTGCTTTTGTAAGGGCTTTTGATTGGAATGCTGACGGAACTAAAATAGCATTTATTCGTTTTGATGAAACGGATGTTCCAGAATTTTCAATGGATATGTACAACCAAGGATTGTATCCTACACAAGCTGTTTTTAAATATCCGAAGGCAGGAGAAAAAAACGCAACCGTTTCGTTACATATTTATGACGTAACTGCAGAAAAAACTCAAAAAATTGATTTAAGTACTTATTCTGATTTTTATATCGCACGATTAAAATGGACAAGTGATAAAAATGTATTGAGTGCTCAAGTGATAAACCGCCACCAAGATAATTTAGATGTTATATTTGTTGATGGAAATTCAGGAACTAAAAAAGTAATTTTAAACGAAAAAGACAAAGCTTACGTCGATGTTACGGATAATTTAACCTTTTTAAAAGACAATAGTTTTATTTGGACTTCAGAAAAAGACGGTTTCAATCATATTTATTATTATGACAAAACCGGAAAGTTGAAAAACCAAGTTACAAAAGGAAATTGGGATGTAACCGCTTATTATGGATTTGATGAAAAAAACAAAATTGTATACTATCAATCTGTAGAAAACGGTTCCATAAATAGAGATGTATATTCCATTTCAATTGACGGAAAAGCTAAAAAAAGACTGTCCTTAAAAACAGGAACAAATAATGCTACTTTTAGTCCGAATTTTCAGTATTTTATAAATACCTATTCAAGTGCTGCTTCAGCGCCTTATTATTCTTTAAACGATTCAAAAACCACCCAAGAGATTAAAAAAATCCAATCTAACGAAGCTGTTGAAGAAAAATTAGCAAAATACAACGTGGCTTCGAAGGAATTTTCAACCATCACTACAGAAAAAGGGCATATTTTAAACACTTGGATGATTAAACCAAAAGATTTTGATCCGAATAAAAAATATCCTGTTTTTATGTTTCAATATTCGGGACCAGGTTCGCAACAAGTAGCAAACACTTGGAACGGAACAAATGATTATTGGTTTATGATGTTGGCTCAAAAAGGCTACATTGTAGCCTGTGTAGATGGAAGAGGAACAGGTTTTAAAGGTGCAGAATTTAAAAAATGTACGCAAAAAGAATTAGGAAAATACGAAGTAGAAGATCAAATTGATGCGGCTAAAGTTTTCGGAAAATACACTTTTGTTGACAAATCGAGAATTGGAATTTTCGGATGGTCGTTTGGTGGTTTTATGGCGGCTAATTGTATTTTTCAAGGCGCAGATGTTTTCAAATCTGCTATTGCAGTTGCACCCGTAACGTCTTGGAGATATTACGATAGCATTTACACCGAAAGATACATGCAGACTCCACAAGAAAATGCAAGTGGTTATGATAACAATTCGCCTATTTCACATGTAAATAAATTGAAAGGAAACTTTTTATTAATTCATGGTACGGCTGATGACAATGTGCATGTTCAAAACACTATGAAAATGGTAGAGGCTTTAGTACAAGCCAACAAACAATTTGACTGGGCGATTTACCCAGATAAAAATCACGGGATTTATGGTGGAAAAACCCGTTTACAATTGTACACCAAAATGACCAACTTTATTTTAGAAAAACTATAAACTAACCAATATTACTAAATAAATTAATTATGAGCGAAACTGTTAAACAAGGACATCCAAAGGGGCTTTGGGTATTATTTGGAACCGAAATGTGGGAACGATTCAATTTCTATGGAATGCGAGCCATCCTAACCCTATTTATGGTAAATTCATTATTAATGAAAGAAGCAGATGCCTCTTTAATTTACGGTGGATTTTTGGGTTTATGTTATTTAACACCTATGTTAGGTGGATTTGTTGCAGATAGATTTTTAGGAAACAGAAATTGCATTATGCTTGGAGGTTTAATGATGGCTGTTGGACAATTTTTATTATTTATTAGTGCAACTGTATTTACTTCCAATATTGAATTAGCTAAAATTTTACTTTGGGTTGCTTTGGGAATTATCATTTTTGGTAATGGTTTCTTTAAACCAAATATTTCTTCTATGGTAGGAAGTTTATATCCTAAACAAGAAAAAAACAAATTAGATACAGCATTTACGATTTTTTATATGGGAATTAACTTAGGTGCTTTCTTAGGTCAATTAATTTGTCCAATTGTTGGAGATGTTAAAGATGCTGGTGGCATTAGAGATATTTATGCTTTCAAATGGGGATTCTTAGCAGCAGCTATAGCAATGGTTTTAGGAACTATGGTTTTTTATTATTTAAAAAATAAATACGTAGTTACTCCTGAAGGCAGACCAATTGGTGGTTTACCTTCAAAAAATGATGCTTCAGATTTTGAAGATGGAGAATCTCAAAAAGCTGTATTTTCAAAGAATGCTTTAATTGGAGCAGTTGTTGCTTTCATAGGATTAGGATTCTTATTTCATTATGCATTTGGGCAGAATATTATTTATGCTATAATTTATGCAAGTGGTTTATCTTTAGCAGGATTAATTATTTCAGACACCTCATTAACTAAAATTGAAAGAGATAGAATTTTAGTAATTTACATTGTTGCCTTTTTCGTTATCTTTTTCTGGGCAGCCTTTGAACAAGCTGGTTCTTCATTAACGTTTATTGCAGATAATCAAACAGATAGAAATTTCTTTGGTTGGAATATGCCGCCATCAATGGTACAAATCTTCAATGGATTATTCGTAGTAATGTTTGCTGTACCTTTCAGTATGTTATGGGATAAATTAAGAGCCAATAACAGAGAACCGATTTCTCCTTTTAAGCAAGCTATTGGTTTGCTTTTAATTGCTGTTTCATATTTTATTATCGCTCACAACGTAAAAGATTTAGGTAATAATGGCTTATTAGCAATTAAATGGTTAATCTTATTGTATTTAATACAAACATGTGCTGAATTATGTTTATCTCCAATTGGATTATCATTGGTAGGTAAATTATCACCAAAACGTTTTTCTTCTTTATTATACGGAGTATTCTTCTTATCAAATGCAGCAGGATATGCGTTAGCAGGAACATTAGGTTCTATTATGCCTGCAACTGGAGACAAATTTAACAAAGCAAAAGAATTAGGAATCGATTTACAAGCAGTTTTAGATAAGAAAATAGTACCAACTAAAGATCAGTTAGCTCTTTTAGATACAAATCAAATTAGCCCAACTAATCCAGTTTTTGCTGGATTTGAAATTCATAATTTGTTTGAATTCTTTATGGTATTTGTGATTTTATGTGGTATAGCAGCTGCAATTTTATTCGCATTAACTCCAAGATTGAAAAAAATGATGCACGGTATTAACTAATTATTTTATAAAATATTTTTTATATCTTTCAAGCCTGTAACATTGTTGCAGGCTTTTTTAATTATTAAAACAAAAATAGTATGTGGAAATCACACCCAAAGGCATTGCCTTATTTATTCTTATCTGAAATGTGGGAACGTTTTGGCTATTACTTAATGATTGGAATTTTTACTCTTTATCTTAAAGATGTAGAAGCAGGATTTGCCTTAACTGAAAAAGAAGCTTCCGATTTGTATGGAACATTTATCGCACTGGTTTTTTTAACTCCTTTTATTGGTGGACTTGTAGCTGATAGATATTGGGGATATAAAAAATCAATAGTTATTGGAGGTTTGATGATGGGTATTGGTTATCTTTTAATGGGTATTCATAACATTACTATGTTATATATTGCTATGACACTTGTGATTATTGGAAATGGATTCTTCAAACCAAATATTTCTACACTTTTAGGTAATTTCTATTCTGAAGATCAGTACAAAGACAAAAAAGATGAAGGGTATAATATTTTCTATATGGGAATTAATGTTGGTGCTTTCATTTGTAACTTTTTTGGAGCTGCATTACAAATTCTATTAGGTTGGCAATATGCGTTTATGGCAGCTGGTGTTGGAATGTTTATTGGTGTCATTGTTTTCTTATTAGGAACAAAACATTACGGAAACAAAACAGATAAAAAAGGAACGCAAGAAGGCGATATGCCATTTTATAAAATTGTTTTATTTATTTTATTACCCTCTGCTGTATTTGGAGTAATTGGTTGGTTATTAAAAGGTGTAACTTCTGAAGCTAATCCATCTGGATATATTTTTGGTTCGGATAGTACCGATGCCTTTATTTTTGCTTGTATTCCAGTTATATTTTTTTACGGAAGTTTATATTTTAAAGCAAAAGCAGAAGACAAAAGGCCAATTGGAGCTTTATTAACCATATTTGCTGTAGTAATTTTATTTTGGGCGGTTTTCAAACTAAATGGTTCGGCACTTACCACTTGGGCAGATAGATATACAGATAGAGAAATCACAGGAACGACCAAATCTGTTTTTAACACACTTAAATTATCTAAAGAAATAGACTATAAAAAAGATTCTACAGAATTATATGATGCCAGTTTTCGTATTCAAAAACTAAATGGCGAAGTTCAAAAAACAGTAGATTACCCAATATACTTTAGAAATGTAGCCAAAGAAAAACTTCCTGAAGAAGATGCCAAAGTTTCAATTTGGGCAACTAATTTAAGTCAGTCTATCAATCCAGGTTGGGTCATTATTTTAACACCATTAGTTGTCGCATTTTTTACATTTTTACGTGGTAGAAAAAAAGAACCATCAACACCTACAAAAATTGCATTCGGATTATTAATTTCTGCTTTATCCGTTTTAGTAATGATTGCAGCAGTTAATATGGGCGGAAACGGTTCTGAAAAAGTTAGTGTTTGGTGGCTTGTAGCCAATTACGGAATTATCACAATTGGAGAACTATTTCTAAGTCCGATGGGATTATCGGTTGTATCTAAGCTGAGTCCAACAAATATAACATCATTAATGATGGGTGGTTGGTTTTTATCCACTTCAATCGGAAATAAATTAAGTGGTGTATTAGCCAGTCTTTGGGACACCTATGACAACAAACAAGATTTCTTTTGGATTAATTTTGGGCTATTGATGTTTGCAACACTATTGATGTTTGTTTTATTGAAACAATTAAATGCAGTAATGAAAGAAAAAGGAATAAACTAATGCAGACTATAGAAGAAATACAAAATTTTAAAGGCAAATATCCAAAACAACTGTGGTATTTGTTTTTCTCAGAAATGTGGGAGCGCTTCTGTTTTTATGGAATGCGAGGAATGCTGGTCGTATTTATGGTTAACCATTTGTCAATGGACGAAGAAATAGCCAATTTACAATATGGTGCCACACAAGCTTGGGTATATGCTTTTACTTTTATTGGTGGTTTATTTGCCGATAAAATTCTTGGTTTACGAAAATCACTTTTCTGGGGTGGAATTTTAATGATTATTGGAAGTATCATCTTAGCCATAGATCCGAAAAGTCTGTTTTTTACAGGAATTGGTTTTACAATCGTAGGTACAGGATTCTTTAAACCAAATATTTCATCAATGGTTGGGCAATTATACAAAGAGAACGATCCAAGACGT
>NZ_JBIKJI010000137.1:0-5797 GCF_044361065.1 Flavobacterium sp. | reverse complement strand
AAATTAGTTTTAATATCATTTTCACAAGATATCATTACTAAAACAAGGGCAAGTAGTTGTACTATTTTTTTCATTGATATATTTATTAGATTTGGAATACAAATATATATTTTATTTTTAATTTGGTGTATTTATACTAAAAAAAACGCCTTTTGTAAGACATAATGTTTTTAGTTGTTTTTTAAATTGACAACTTCTTGTTCCGTCAAAACTCTCCAATTTCCTCTTGGTAAATTCTTTTTGGTTAATCCAGCAAATACTACTCGGTCTAGTTTAATTACGTTATATTTTAAGTGTTCAAAAATGTTTCGTACCACTTTTACATTTGATGTTTTCATTTTTACACCAATTTCACTTTTAGCTTCTCCATCAATAAATGTTACTTCTTCCACATATACTTTATGTCCTTCAATAGTAACGCCACTTTGAATTTTTTCTAAATCTTCGTATTTTAAATTTTTATCCAAAGAAACTTGATATATTTTTGATGAACGTTGATTTGGTGTTGTAAATTTTCTAACCATATCTGGATCATTTGTAAACAATAATAATCCTGTTGTGGTTTTATCCATTCTTCCAATAGGTTCTAATCGTACATTTGAAGGTGACTTTATCAATTGCAACACGTTGTTTGCGCCTTGGTCATTCTTCTCAGTTGAAAAATTCTTAGGTTTGTTTAAAAGGATGTATTCTTTTTTCTCAGGTGTTATGTTCACGCCGTCAAAATTTACCACATCGGTTAGTTTTACTTTGTGTCCCATTTCTGTAATTACTTCGCCGTTTACTTTTACGTTTCCGCTTTGGATATAAATGTCGGCATCTCTACGACTACAAACTCCTGAATTTGCTACATATTTATTTAATCTGATTTCATCTTTATCAGATTTGATTTTAACCACTTGTTGTTTTGGCTTGTCTGTTCTATTGAACTTTGGAGCAGGTTTGTTTTCTGAAGAAAAAGATTTTCCTGATTCGTTTTTCTTAAAATCTGGTTTTTTACTTTCCAAAACTTTACCGCTTCTTTTGGCTCCTGACGATTTTCTCATGCTTTTATTTTTTTGCAAAGATAGTCAATTTAAGTGAGAAGTACGAAATTGGTAGTTAGAAGCCGACTCACTGTCTAATTAATAGTAATTTTTGACCGTTTTCAATAACATCTGGTTTAATTAGAACGATACAAATTACTCCTGCTAAAAGAATTATTTTTAGCAAGAAATGAAGTTTAATATAATCTACTTTTCCTTCCGACTTCCATAATTTCAAAACAAAAATTAGAAGTAAAATATAACTTGAATAAAAATAACTATCCATATAGCCTACATCGAACACATTAATAAGAAAATAAACAGGAACGATTGTACACAATAACAATAATGAAATGATTTTTTTAGCAAAATTTTCACCAAAATTGACAGGTATGGTTTGATAATTATTAGATAAATCGCCTTCAATGTTTTCTAAATCTTTAATCATTTCACGAATTAATATGATTAGAAATAAAAATGTAGCGTGCGCAAAAATTACTTGATAAAAGTTTTTGAAATACAATAAAATTCCAAAAAAAGGCAAGACAGCTAACAGAGAAGCTGTAATATTTCCAATAAAAAGTATTTTTTTTAGCTTGTGCGAATACAACCAAATACTAAATATATAAACCGAAAAAAATAAAGCCGCTCGCCAAGAAACAAGCAAACCAAATAAAGCCGAAAAGAAATTTAAAGTGAAATAAACTTGAAGTTGGGTTTTCTGACTGACTAATCTATCTAAATAGGATTTTTTGGGACGATTAATGATGTCTTTTTTGGCATCGTAAAAATTATTAATGATATACCCCGAAGCAATGGCAAAAGTAGACGCCAATACTAAAAGAAATAATCTCCAATCTAAAATAATATCTAACGCTCTTCTTTCTGGAGCTAAAATAAAAATAGCAGATAAATATTGTGCTAAAGCGATTACAAACACATTGTACCCACGAGCCACAGAAAAGAAACTGAAGATTTTAGTAAGTACTAATTTAGAGTTGCGACTTAGCATTTTTTTGTGGTGAAGGGTTTGGGTTTTGGGTTTTGGGTTTTTCTTAAACCTTATACCCTATTCCTAATACCTATTTTAAAACTGATAAACCATTTCTAATTTATAATCTTTTAAAGATTTTTTAGCTTTTTCAAAATCTTCTGTAAAACCTAAAATATAGCCACCGCCACCAGAACCACACAATTTTAAATAGTACTCGTTGGTTTCAATTCCGTTTTGCCAAATTTGGTGAAATTGTTCAGGAATCATAGGTTTGAAGTTACTCAAAACCACTTTAGATAATTCTTTTGTGTTTTTAAATAACGATTTCATATCACCTTGTAAGAAGTTTTCCACACAAGAATCTGTATATTTAATAAACTGCGATTTTAGCATTTTTCTAAAACCTTGGTCTTTTAAATTTTCCATAAAGATATTTACCATTGGAGCTGTTTCTCCAACAATTCCAGAATCTAATAAGAAAACGGCACCTTTTCCTGTAGCCGATTGACTTGGAATTCCAGCAGCTTCAATATTATCTTTTGAATTGATAAGAATTGGTAAACTTAAATAACTATTTAATGGATCTAAACCAGAGCTTTTTCCGTGAAAAAAAGACTCCATATTAGAAAAAATTGATTTTAATTGCAATAATTTTTCTCTGGTTAAGTTTTCTAAAACGGTAATTTTATTCGCAGCGTATTTATCGTAAATCGCAGCTACTAAAGCGCCACTACTTCCTACTCCATAACCTTGTGGGATACTTGAATCAAAATACATTCCGTGGTTAACGTCGTTTTGTAATAACTCAATATTAAACGTTACTAAATCTGGTTGTTCCGTTTGTAATTGCTTTAAATAAGCAACGAACTTTACTAAACTTTGATTTGATTTTTTGGCATCTTCTGTCGTATTTTCATTGGACTTCAGCGCGCCTTTGTAAAAATTATATGGTATTGAAAGTCCTTTGGAATCTTCTATAATTCCATATTCTCCGAAAAGTAATATTTTTGAGTAAAAAAGTGGTCCTTTCATAAATTTTATTCTTTTATTTTATTTGGGTTTTGTCTGGTATCGAATACCATTAAAACTTTAATTTCATAATTATTAAATGTGTAATAAACAGTTGATTGTTTTGTAATTACACATTTTCTCATTCTGTTATTTAATTTCGATTTAGGAAAAAGTTCAGGATTATCTACAATTAAATCTAAACTTTTATATAATTTATTAGCAAATTTTTTACTTGAATTTTCACCAAATCTTATTTTAATAAACTCTAGAACTTCCTTTAAATTTTTTCTCGCTAAAGTAGTAATAACAAGTTTTCTCATACTACAAATAAGGAGTTATAAACTCTTTAAAATCGTGCACTTCTCCATTATCAGCTTGCTTCAAAGATATTTCTAATATATCTTTTTGCTCATCGCTTAACTCATCCCACCAATCCTTCTGCTCTTTTTGAAATATTTTCTGAATAGATTTAATAATTGAAGGATTTTGTGTTTCCTGCAATAACTTTATTAATTCTTTTTTTTCTAATTGAATATCCATTTTTTGATAGTATTAGTGTAAAGATATAAAATTATTTCAAATCTTGTGCACCATTTCCAATTTCATCACAAATATACTGACCATTTTGACAATAGCCAACTAATTCGTGCTGAATAAATTGCAATACTTTTTCTTTAACATTCTCAGGATACAAAACGTGCACATTGGCACCTGCATCTAAGGTAAAACAAACCGGAGTTTGAGTATCGCTTCTGAACTCCCAAATCGCATTAATAATTTCCAATGTATTCGGTTTCATTAATATAAAATAGGGCATCGAAGTCATCATCATAGCGTGTAATGTCAACGCTTCACTTTCTACCAAACTCATAAATTCCGTTACGTTTCCTGTTTCTAATAACGTAACAATTTTAGCAATATTATGATGTGCTTGATCAAATCGTTGTTCAGCAAATGGATGGTTGTGCATTAAATTATGTCCAACAGTACTCGAAACTTGTTTTTCGCCTTTATCAACTAACAAAATCGTATCTTGAAAATTATGAAAATTCGGATGCATATTTTCAAATGCTACCCCAAATAAGTCGGAGCTATTTTTTATGGTTTCATTTTTTCCCCACGCAACAACGTTTCCAATTATACTTCTGCAAGCACTTCCTGAACCTAATCGTGCTAAAAAAGAAGCTTTTGAATAAAAATAATCATCGGAAATTTCAGGTTTTAACGCCTTTTCTAAACTCATAATATTCATAGCAAGTGCTGCCATTCCAGAAGCTGAAGACGCAATCCCAGAACTATGTGGAAAAGTATTTTGGGTATAAATTGTAAAATGATATTCTTTTAAATATGGGCAATATTTATAAATTCTTTCGAAAAACTTTTGAATTTTAGGTTTAAAATCTTCTTTCGGTTTTCCTTCAAATAACAAATCGAATGAAAAATCATTACTTTCAGCTTTAGAAGAAATCGCAACTGATGTAATGGTTTTACAATTTTTCAGCGTAAAACTAATCGACGGATTGGCTGGAATTTGATCACCGTTTTCTTTTTTTCCCCAATATTTCACCAAAGCAATATTACTTGGCGCACTCCACGAAAAAGATGCCGCTTCTATTGAATTATAATTTGAAACAATGAAGTCTAAATCAGAATACATAAAATTATTTTTTACAAAGATAGAAAAGGAAGTTAAAACTTGGCGGTTAGATATCAGAAGTTTTGAATATCTTTGAATAAAATTATCAAAATGAAAAAGTATTTAAGAATATCGTATTGCATAATTATTTGTTTGACTGTTGGTTTTTTCTCAGGAAAAATTACACAATCATCTATAACCACTTGGTATCCGATACTTGTAAAACCTGTATTTAATCCACCAAATTGGATTTTTGCTCCCGTTTGGACGTTATTATACATTTTTATGGGAATTGCAGCAGGATTAATTTGGAATGAAATTGAAAATAAACCAAAAGAAGTTAAAATAGCGTTACAATATTTTATTTTTCAATTGGGATTAAATGCATTATGGTCTTATTTATTTTTTGGATTACAAAATCTACTATTATCCTCAATTGAAATTATTTTATTGCTATTGGTTTTATTAGAATGTTACAAATTATTTAAGCCGATAAACGCAACTGCAGCAAAATTATTCATTCCTTATATTGCTTGGGTTTCTTTTGCAACATTATTGACTTTTAGTATTTTTTATTTAAATTAAATATTCTCGGCAACTATATAGCCGCTTGTCCAAGCATTTTGAAAATTGAAACCACCAGTTATGGCATCAATATTTACCACTTCGCCAGCGAAATAAACCTTTGGTAAAATTTTACTTTGCATCGTTTTAAAATTAATTTCTTTTAAATCGATGCCGCCAGCGGTTACAAATTCTTCTTTAAATGTGCTTTTACCATTAACCTGAAATTCAGCTTGAGTTAACTGATTGGCTAAACTATTAATTTGCTTGTTGGTTACCTCAGCCCATTTATAATCCAACGCAATATCTGAAGCGGTTACGATATTTTCCCACAATCGTTTTGGAAAATCAAACGGGCAAAATTTGCCAATTAGTTTTTTATTGTTTTCTTCTTTAATTTCTTTTAATTGTTCAATGGCTTCATCAAAAGACACCTCATCTAACCAATTGACAAGCAAGGCAAAACAATATTTTTTATCAAATAATTCTCTTGCACCCCAAGCAGAAAGTCTTAAAATTCCGGGGCCTGAAAGTCCCCAATGAGTTATCAATAATGGGCCCGAAGAT
>NZ_JBIKJI010000020.1:0-21494 GCF_044361065.1 Flavobacterium sp. | reverse complement strand
TTTTTAGCTCCTGGTTGTGGAATTACTGGTTGTCCTTCTCCTTTAATTTGTAAACCCTGTTTTTTATTTAATCCGTAACTATTAATTCTATTGATAAATTGCCAAGGATTATTTTTATAGGCCTGATAAGTTGCTTGTACTAAAATGGTATTTGACGACACTTCAAAACCTTTTGCTAATGACGCAATTCCGTATCCGTGATGATTTGAATCTTTAACAGGTCTGCCTTGAATCATAACTATACCACCATTTGAATTATAAACAGAACTGGTATCTGCTTTTTTATCATCAATTAAGGCAATTAAATCCATTAATTTAAAGGTAGATCCCGGCTCGTGAGATTCCGTTAGTGCATAATTTTGAGTTTCGAAATACGAACCATCTTCTGATTTTCCTAAATTTGAAATGGCTTTTATGTAACCCGTGTTGGTTTCCATAACCACTACACATCCGTGGTCTGCTTTATAAAACTCTAATTGTTTTAAAAGTGCGTGATGTGCGATATCTTGAATAAAAACATCAATAGTTGAAATTACATCGTACCCGTCAACTGGATCTAATTCATTAACATCAGAAATAGGTTTCCATTGATTTTTAGCAATTTTTTGCATCCAATGGTGGCCGTTTGTTCCGTTTAAATATTTACGAAACGCATATTCTAAACCTTTACCTTGATTGCCATCGCGTTCATAACCTATCGTTCTATTCGCGATTAATCCAACTGGATGTTTACGAACGGTTTGCTGCTCGGCAATAATTCCGCCTTTATTTGCTCCCAACTTAAATAACGGGAACTCTTTTACGCGCATATATTCAGTAAACGTTAATTTTTTAGCAACTAAAAAATACCTGTTTTTAGTGTTTTTTGCTTTTCTTAAATCTCTTTGAAATTCGCCAGATGATTTTCCTACAAGTTTTGCAAGTGAATCTGACAAGGCAACATAATATTTCTCAAAATTTTCTTCAGATGGTGTCACCGCATCAAAACGGATGGTATATTCAGGAACTGAAGTAGCTAATAAACTTCCATCTGATGAGTAAATATTTCCTTTATTTGCAGGAATTTCGAAATTTTTAACGGTGCGTTGTTTGGCTAATTTTCTATAATAATCGCCACCTACCCACTGTATATTAAATAGTTTTATAGCAATCGCAAACGCAAACGCAACAACGCAAACCACCACAAATGCCAGTCGGTAAGAAATTATATTGTCGTTTTTTATTGCCATATTTTTAATTTATCTATAAAACTTTTTTCTTCAGGTTTACGTATTACAATTTTTTTTGGTGGAACAGTAGACGGTAAAATTTGTCTTGCTTCCATTTTTTTAGAAACAGTGGATTCCATTTTTAATTTCATTAGTTCAGAACGTGTATCTACAAATTTCGAACGCAACTCTTTCACTTCATTGGTTAAACTCGTAATCCTATAATTTTTTTCGTCGTAGTTATGATTGAAATACACCATTAACATAGCCAATGAAAAAACGAAAATTATAAATTTCCAAGTTTTTAGCGCATCATCATCAATTAAGAATTTTGCTTTTAATAGACTATATATACTACTTTCTTTTGCCATTATTTCTTTTCTGCTACTCGTAATTTTGCACTTCTTGCTCTATTGTTTATTTCAATTTCTGCTGCTGAAGGCACAATTAATTTTTCAATACTTTTAAAAGGCACCTCGAAATTTCCAAAAAAATCGCGTTCTGGTTCGCCTTCAAACATTCCGTTTCTTATAAATCGTTTTACCAATCTGTCTTCTAATGAGTGATACGAAATAACACTTAATCTTCCTCCAGACACCAATAATTCTTCCGTTTGCATTAAAAATTCTTTCAATACTTCAATCTCTTGATTTACTTCAATACGAATGGCTTGATAAATTTGAGCTAAAATTTTATTAGCTTTATGCCCTGGCAAAAAACGAGACAAAACTTCTTTTAGTTGCTCTGAATTTTTAATTTTCTTATCTGCTCTTGCGGCTACAATTACGTTTGCCATAGCGCCGCCATTTTTCAATTCACCAAAATCAACAAAAACGCGTTTTAGTTCACTTTCTTCATAATCATTTACCACTTCATACGCAGAAAGTGTATCATTTTGGTTCATTCTCATATCTAAAGCGGCATCAAAACGAGTAGAAAAACCTCTGTCAGCCACATCGAATTGATGAGAAGAAACGCCGAAATCACCCAAAATTCCATCTACTTGTTTTACCCCGTGAAAACGTAAGAACCTTTTAATAAATCTGAAATTCTCATTAATTAAAACAAATCGTTCATCATCTATGGCATTTGCTAACGCATCTGCATCTTGGTCAAAACCAAACAATTTTCCGTTTGGCCCTAAATGCTTCATAATTTCTTTAGAATGTCCGCCGCCGCCAAAAGTGACATCAACGTAAATTCCGTCTGGCTTAATATTTAAACCGGCAACTGTTTCTTTTAAAAGTACTGGGTTATGATATTCCATCTTCCTCTTCATTTTGGTTCCCCATTACTTCTTCGGCTAAATCTGCAAAATCAACCATCGCGTGATCTAATGCAGATTCATATAAATTTTTATCCCAAATTTCAATAATTGAAACCGCTGATGACAATACAATATCTTTATCTATTTTAGAAAACAACACTAAATCTTTTGGAATTAATAACCTACCTGTTGCATCAATTTCAACCATTCTAACACCAGCAGTAAATGCTCTAATAAAATCGTTGTTCTTTTTTACAAAGCGATTTAATTTATTGATTTTCTGCATTACTTTATTCCATTCCTTCATCGGATACAATTCCAAGCAAGGCTGAAATACCGAACGCTTTAGCACAAAGCCTTCCTCAAAATTACCCAGTTGTTTTTTCAGAGGCGCAGGTACCATTAACCTTCCTTTTGCATCAACTTTGCACTCGTATGTTCCTAAAAATGTATTCAACTTTTATAAATGAATTATTATTGAGACAAATTTAAAAAATATTTTACCACTTTTTACCACAAAATACCACTTTGTTAATAAGTTTTTGATTAAAATAGTTTGAAATACCACTTATGTACTGAAAATACTGATAATTACAAAGAATTTAAGTTTTTAACGATTAAATAAATTGTTGAAAAAACATTAAAAATTCCAGTATTAATTTTCAAAACAAATTGAAAATTAGAGTTTTAGCTTGGAAACAATTTAATAATCTGAATTATGAAAAAAATGTGAAAAAAAAATGTATTTTTGTACGTATTAGATAGTTGAACACGAAGACGTTTTTATGATAAAGAAAGAAAAAAAATATACGTATTTTGAATCAGGTGAAGGCACACCAATAATTGTGTTACACGGTTTAATGGGCGGCTTAAGTAATTTTGACGGAGTGGCTAATTTTTTTCCAAATAAAGGATATAAAGTAATTATTCCTGAATTGCCGATTTATACGCAAAGTTTATTAAAAACTAATGTGAAAGCATTTGCCAGATATGTTAAAGACTTTATTGTTTTCAAAGGATTAGAACGTGTAATTTTGGTAGGAAATTCGTTAGGTGGACATATTGGTTTGTATTTCACAAAACAATACCCTGAATTAGTGAGAGGATTAGTAATTACTGGAAGTTCGGGATTATACGAAAGTGCTATGGGTGAAAGTTATCCTAAACGTGGTGATTATGAATACATTAGAAAAAAAGCGGAAGACGTATTTTATAATCCAGAAGTGGCAACAAAAGAAATTATTGATGAGGTTTTTGCAACCGTAAACGACAGAATTAAACTTTTGAAAACGTTAACTATTGCCAAAAGTGCCATTCGTCATAATATGGCTAAAGATTTACCAAAAATGCACGTACCAACTTGTATTATTTGGGGTAAACAAGACAAAGTAACGCCACCAGAAGTAGCTGAAGAATTTAAAAAACTACTTCCAAATTCTGAATTATATTGGATAGACAAATGTGGTCATGCCGCTATGATGGAAGAACCAGATCAATTTAATGATTTGTTATTTAATTGGCTTAGCGAGAAAAAATTATAAATTATGGAAAAATCTATTGAAAATAATTTAGAAAATATAAAATCAATATTTGCAAAATACAACGCAAAAAGTGCTTATATTTTTGGGAGTATGACAAAAAACAACCATCACGCAAAAAGTGATGTTGATTTTTTATTTAGTTTCTATGATGATTTAGATTACGAAACGTATGCTTTAAACTATTTTAGTCTCTTAAACGAATTGGAAGTTTTATTACAAAAACCAATAGAATTAGTAGCTGAAAAAACATTAAAAAATAAATACCTGATTGAAAGTATAAACGAAAGTAAATTTCAAATTATATGACGACTAGAGAAGAAAAAAAATTACTTTTGGACATTGTTGATTGTATTATTTCTATTGATGAGCATTTGGAAAATCGAAGAATTTTAGAGGAATATCTAGCAAGCAAAACTAAAAGAAGAGCCGTAGAAAGAGAATTAGAAATAATTGGAGAAGCTATGTCTAAACTTTTAAAAATAAACCCAAACATAAAAATATCTTATTCTAGAACTATAGTTGACTTGCGAAATAAAGTAATACATGCCTATGATAGTGTTGACGATATTTTAATTTGGAAGATAATTATGAAAGATTTACCATTATTATTATCCGAATCAAATAACTTATTAAATGAAAATTAATACCGCCGAATTTGTAGTTAGTAATTCCGAAGTGGAAAAATGTCCAAAAGACAGAATTCCAGAATATGCTTTTATTGGACGATCTAATGTTGGAAAATCATCGTTAATTAATATGATTACCAACCATAAAAACCTTGCTAAAACTTCTGGAAGACCTGGTAAAACCCAATTAATCAACCATTTTTTAATTAACAAAAACTGGCATTTAGTAGATTTACCTGGTTATGGATACGCCAAAGTTTCAAAAACCACAAAAGCAAAATTTCAACAATTTATTACTGATTATTTCGAAAGCAGAGAACAACTTATTTGTGCGTTTGTTTTAGTAGATATTAGACACGAACCACAAAAAATTGACACTGAATTTATTGAATATTTAGGTGAAAGTGAAATTCCGTTTTGTATTGTTTTTACAAAAGCAGACAAATTAGGAAAAACGCATATTCACAAACACGTGGAAGCATACAAGAAAAATTTATTAGCCAATGATTGGGCAGAAATGCCACAATATTTTATTACCTCAGCCGAAAGCACTTTAGGTAAAGAAGAAATTTTGACTTACATTGATGAAGTAAATCAGAACTTGTTTACAGGATCTGATTTTTAATAAGAAGTACGCGGATTCTAAAGATTATAATAATTTATTTAACCCTTCAAAATTTATAAATCTTGGAGGGTTTTTTAATTTACTTCAATAACAACGAGTGCTGCGTCATAGCTTCTGGTTGCGCAATTCCCATTAAATCTAAAATTGTTGGGGCAACATCTCCTAAAACACCTGATTGAATGTGTATTTTATCGTTATCTACTAAAATTACAGGTACTGGATTGGTTGTATGTGCCGTATTTGGCGAACCATCTGGATTTATCATGGTTTCGCAATTTCCGTGATCTGCAATTACAATTGTAGTGTAATGATTTGCTAAAGCCGTTTCTATAATTTCTTTTACGCAAACATCAACGGCTTCACATGCTTTTATAGCTGCTGGCATACTTCCAGTGTGACCAACCATATCGCCATTTGCGAAATTTAAACACACGAAATCAACCTCTCCTTTTTGTAATTCTGGTACTAAAGCATCTTTTAATTCGAAAGCACTCATTTCAGGTTGTAAATCGTAAGTGGCTACTTTTGGTGAATTTTTTAAAATACGTGATTCCCCATCAAAAGGTGCTTCTCTTCCGCCAGAAAAGAAAAATGTTACGTGTGGATATTTCTCTGTTTCTGCAATTCTGATTTGTTTTTTTCCTGCTTTGGAAAGAACTTCCCCTAAGGTTTCGGTAATATTATCTTTATCATAAATAACGTGTACATTAGTATAGGTGTCGTCATAATTGGTTAACGTAACATAATACAACGGTAATTTGTGCATATTTTGTTCATGAAAATCGGTTTGCGAAAGTGCTTCGGTTAGCTCTCTACCTCTATCGGTTCGGAAATTAAAGAAAATTACTACATCATCAGGCTGAATAACTTGTCCTTCTTCAGCAAATAAAGGCTGAATAAATTCATCTGTTACGTTTTCATCGTAACTTTTTTGGATACTTTCTGCAAAATTTGTTGATTTTTCACCAATTCCTTTCACTAATAAGTCGTATGCTAATTTTACACGTTCCCAACGTTTGTCTCTATCCATTGCGTAATATCTACCAATTACTGATGCTAATTTAGCCGGAGTTTTTGATAGAAAATTTTGTAAATCTTGTATGTATTTTTTTCCTGATTTTGGATCTACATCTCGCCCATCAGTAAAAGCATGAACATACATATTTGTTACACCATTTTCCTGAGCTGCTTCAATTAAGCCTCGCAAATGTGAAGTATGTGAATGCACACCACCATCTGAAACCAAACCTAAAAAATGAACGTTTTTATGATTTGACTTTGCGTAATTAAACGCATCAAGTAAAGGTTTTTCGTTTTTTAATGTATGATTTTTAACTGCTAAATTAATTTTAGCTAAATCTTGATACACAATGCGACCTGCACCTAAATTCATATGGCCTACTTCTGAATTTCCCATTTGACCTTCGGGTAAACCTACGTGAAGTCCATCTGTACGCAATTCAGCATTTGGATAGTTTTTATATAACGAATCTATATATGGTGTATTGGCATTATCTATGGCTGAAACTTTAGGGTCTGGAGAATGTCCCCAACCATCTAAAATCATTAAAATTACTTTTTTGTTCATCCGTATCGTATTTAAGTTACGAAGTTACTGATTTTTTAAACGCCGACTCAAAAAAGTTAGTAACGAAAAGGTTTTCTTAATATAATTGTAGAAAAATAGTGATGTTATTTTAGAGCATTCTTGGCTTGGTTATAATCAATAAAATATCGAATACTGATAGAAAATGTATGATTTAGATCTTCGTGATTAAATACTTTCTTAGTATTATAAACAAAATTCTTGTCTATTGTATTTTGAAAAATACCTGATGCATTTCGGTATAAAAAAGACATTTGACTTCCAGGTGCAAACCACCAACTATAAGACAAATCAAAGTTCCATAAATTTAAATTCTGGTTGGCATTATCCGTATAAGAATACGCTTCGGTATAACCATTTTCTAACAATTTATAGTACGAATTGTTTTCGGAAAACGACCAATAATGCCTAAGTTTTAAGCCAAAATTCATATTTGCAGTGATGGAATATTTACCTTCTAAACTCGTTTCTAAAGTTTGATTGTCTCTTTTTGCGAAAACAATATCATTTCCTACTTGATCTACGCGACCTAAGTCTTGATATTCGTTGTTAAAGTTATTCCTGTAAATTAAGGATAATTTATCGTTAAATCGATATCTTGGACTTATATCTATTCCCCAATACCACCAACCTTTTGTTTCTGTAATTCCAATATTTGGGTTGATATCAAATGCGAATTTATTGTTGTAATTGGTAGAAATAAAACCCCACATACCATAATTTTTCGGGAAAATTACAAATCTTCCTTGGGCTTGAGGATTATAAAAATTATATCTTTCAAACGGATTTAAATTAATTCCGATACCTGCGGAATGATTTTTTTTATTGGTTAAATTTAAATTAATATTAAAATTTTGCTCTTGGAGATAGTTGGTCGCTTTATCGAATTGCGCAAACGTATTTAAACTTATTCTAAATGAATTTAATTTTTCTGTAGATTGTAGTAGCCTGTAACTTACATTAGCGTTAATGGAATAATAATTGGTTTGAAAATTAACCCCTAAATCATTATTATCATAGTCTTTGGAAACATATTCTCCAAAAACCGAAAATCTAATTTTTCCAGAAGTTTCACCAAATCCTAAATTAGCCATAATTCCGTTTTTGTTCTGCAAATTGGCATAATTGTTTACATAACTATATTTTAGAGCGCCATTTAAATTGTACGTATTTTTTTTTGTATTTAAATCGAAAGTTGTTGCAGTAACATTTGCATCTCTAAAATTTCCATTTCGAGTGACGTTTGTATTAATTAATGATACAGAAGAATTTCCATTAAAACGCTGATCTAAAACCAAAACATTATAATTAGCCAAAGGCTCAACCGTTTCTGTTCTTGTGTTTCCAGTATTTATATCACGAATTACTACATCTGTTTTTTTTGTAACCGTATTTAAAAAACCAATTCCTAAACCGTCTTTCGTTCTACCCGAAACTTTAACTGCATTAACTAAATCAATGGTGCTTGGAAAATCTAAGACTTCTTCTGTTTCTGAAATTTCTGGATATTTGCTGGCGCGTTGTCCAATTCTTCTAGAATAAAAGAGCCCTCCTTTATTAAACAAATCGGTTCCTTCTGTAAAAAAAGGTCTATTTTCATCAAATATTTGTTCGAAAGGGCCTAAATTTAAAATCTTATTATCAAATCTGGTTTGACCAAAATCGGGAATTAAAACCATATCTAAAGTAAATGCATCGGTTAATCCGTATTTTAAATCTAACCCCCCTTTAATAGTTCCGAACGATTTATCTTTACCTAAACTATTTAAATAAAAAGAAGAATAGGGTATCAAAAATAATCGCGTTGGTGTATTAATTTTTTCAATTCCCTTTAAAATTCCAGCCTGTTGCGTAAAAAATCCTTTTCTGTTATCTACAGGATTCCAAGTAAACATTTGTCGGTTTCTTCTCAATTCTCTAAAAAAGTTAATACCCCAAGTTTGTTTCTCTTCCTCAGAAAAACGAAGTGCGGCATACGGAATTTTCATTTCAACTACCCAGCCAATATCTGTAATTTTTGCTTTGCTTTCCCAAATAGCATCCCAAGAAGTATCTTCATTTTCTGTAGTTCTTACTAAATCCATTTGCCCATCAGAAGCACTTACAAAAAAACTAAATTCTTGCTGACCATCATTAAAACCATTAATAAACACTCCAAAAAAGTCGGTAGCACCAAAATTATCTCTTTCTGAAATTTCTTTTAAAATTTTAGAAGGTTCATTGTCGTATAAAATTGCTCCTATATAAACAGCATCATCATCATACAGTACTTTTACTTCTGTTCGAAGTTCTGGTAATTCTGGCTTTCCATTTTCTTGGTTAAACATAACAAAGTTTTTTGCTATTGGTACATTTTTCCAATCTTCTTCATTTAGCGATGCGTCAATTTTAATAGGATTTTTAATTTTTAGAGTGCTAATTTCCTTTTTATTGTTTATTGGCAAAAATGGATTTGATGTTGCCATTTCTTGAGCAAAAGATAGTTGAAATAAAAAGATTATATTGAAAATTTGAAAGTACTTCATTAAATATTTAGTAAATAAAATTGATTAGTATAACTATTGCCGAATTTGTTTCATCATCAACTGTTAATTTTTGAAATTTAAATAAATAGTGGCTGTTTTAAAAAAATTCTACAATCATATAAACCATATTATCGGCAAAACGTTAAAAATTATCGTTAAAAAACACTAATTTATTTTTTTTATTCAAAATTACTATTATATTTGCCTGTGTTCGTTTTTAGATAACAACAAGAAATACAATGCGTTATACATTTTTACCTTTTATTTTTTTAGGTTTTATATTGCTTTTTTCAGTTAATGAAAACCTGGTAAATAGAACTTTTCAAATCAATAGCTTTACAACAAATGTTGTGAAACCAATTGCTATGGTGAAAAATGAGGCAGACAATATTAAGGAAAAATCGGAATTACTATATTGTGAAATTCAACCTGATGGATTTTCATTACCCGAATTAGAAATTTTCACAAAAGCATTTGAAGGTTACACAGCTTTAGAAACGCAAGGGAAAATTAAAAATAATATTTTAACGATTATTGATTTCTCTTTATCTTCTACAAAAGACAGAATGTGGGTAATTGATATGGTTAACAAAAAAGTGATTTTACAAACATTAGTTTCTCACGGTATAAAATCTGGAAAAGAATTTGCAAAATCGTTTTCCAACCAAAATGAATCTTATAAAAGTAGTTTAGGTTTTTATTTAACTGGTGAAACCTATATTGGAAAACATGGTATTTCGTTAAAATTAGACGGCTTAGAATTTGGGCTTAACGATAAAGCTAGAGAAAGAGCTGTCGTAATACATGGCGCTGAATATGTTTCTAGAAAACTAGCAAATAAACAGGGTTACTTAGGCAGAAGCCAAGGTTGTCCTGCTGTTGCAACAGCAATTGCTCCAAAATTAATTCAAACTATAAAAAATAAATCGGTACTATTTATTTATCATCCTACAAGAATGTACGTTAATAAATCTAAATTAGTTTCTTAATTTATCGTACAACATTTTATCTAAGTCGTACATATCATCTCTAAATTGAAAACCCGAAGTATTTAACCAACTTGTCCAATACAATAAATGTACGTAGGTTGGTTCTTTTATTTTTATGTAATAAGGTGCTTTATTTTTTTTAATTATTGTATCGATTTCATTTCCGTTTGCCCATCTTTCATTATCTTGTTTTATTAGAATTTTTTTAGCCAAATCTACCGGATTTTGTACCCGAACACACCCTGAACTTAAAGCCCTAAATGATAAATCGAAAAAATCCCTGTGATTGGTATCATGTAAATACACGGAGTGATGATTAGGGAAATTAAATTTAACTACACCTAGTGAGTTGTTATATCCATGATTTTGAACATATCTATAACTTGTTGCTTTATCTGGATTCCAATTTGAGGGAGATATAATAGTGTTTTTTGCGTTATAAATGAGAATTCTATTTCTGGTAAAATAACTTCTATTTGCTGCTGCTTCTACTGATAAATCTTCTTTAATTATTGTTGGAGGAACCGTCCAAGTAGGGTTAAAAACAAAATTAGATAACTTCGAATCTAAAACTGGTGTCATCCTTTTTGGTTTCCCACAAACAATTTTATGTGTAGCTAAAGTATCTTGATTCTTGATAAAATGCAATGAATATTCCGGCAAATTGATTAATAAGTATTGCTCACCAAAATCTCTTGGAAACCAGCGCCAACGTTCTAAATTGGCTAAAATTTGTGAACGACGGGTTTCTACATTATAATTTAATGCTTTAATGGTACCATAACCAATAACTCCATCTGCTAATAAACCGTGCCTTGCTTGAAATTTTTTAACAGCAATAAACATTGAACGATCATAAATAATTGAATAATTAGTGTTTTTTTCGTCTAAATCTTTCCAATATACCAATCGTTTCTTGATTTCTTTTACTTCTTTTAAAGTATCATTATATTTTATTTTTATCGTTTTTTTTAATGAATCAAAATTACTTTCTGGCATTTTATCAATTAAGACTAATGCTTCTTTTAACGAAGAATAAATAGGATGATTTGGTAATAAATTTTTAATAGAAGACGCTACTTTTTTTAAAGAAATTGCTGCTTTCAAATGGTTTGCCATAGAAAGCGGTTTATCAAACAAATCCCAATTTTCATATACCTCATCAGGATTTAATTTCCCTCTATAATACTGATTACAAAGTTTATCATAGGATTGAGTTAATAAAATATCATACGCTAATTTTTCATCTAAAGTTAACGAATCCAACCTAACTTCTAATTGAAATATTTTATTAATATTGTAATCTTGAGGATTTAATCCTTCGTGTTTTGATTTTTCTATTTGTACGATTAAATCTTCTCTATTTTCCGCATCGACCCATATTTCGTGGTTTCCAAATGCAGCATAAATACTTTTAATACTATCCGACTTATCTGCTAATATATCTTCAGGAATGGCGTGAATAGTAATTTTTCTAATGGTATCATAATAATCTTCGCTTACAACAAATTCATCATCCTTACTGAGTTTAAAAGACACAATAATGACAACAATTAATACTACACTGAATAGGAAAACCTTTTTCATTTCAATTCAAATTTATCAAATTTACCAAAAAATACTGGCATAATACCTCAAATGCAAAAATGATTCCAAATTAAATATCAAAATACTTATACATTAAAAAATGTGGCCCAATCTCAGGAATTTCAAAGGAAGGGTCTTTTTTAGTACATCCTAATTTTTCATAAAAAGGCACTGCCGATTCTCGAGCGTTAAACCAAAGTAATTCGACTTGAGTTGATTCAATAAAATTAAAAATCTCTTCAATCAACAACTTTCCAAAACCAGTACTTTGGTACTCCTCTAAAATTGCCATTCCACGCAATTGAAATTGATTTTTTATGTCGAAATTTTCATTATTTGATGTAAAAACAGAAGCTACTCCTATTATATTATTTTCAATATATAATCCAAAATGTGTAGTTCCAACAGCATCATCACCTAAAAAAAAGCAAGTCTCAATAGGTTTTCCTTGTCTTAATACGGCACTTCTAACTGGGAAAGTATCTATATATTTGATTTTATTAATCGTAATTTTATTCATAAAGCATTATAAATTAATAATTTACAAGTGTACTATTTAAAATTTTTATTATTTTTATTAAAAAACTTGCAATTAATCAGTTTTTCATATTATATTTGCACTCACCAAAATAAAAATGCGAAAGTAGCTCAGTTGGTAGAGCGTCAGCCTTCCAAGCTGAATGTCGCGAGTTCGACCCTCGTCTTTCGCTCTAAAGCCTCAAATTTATTTGAGGCTTTTTTATTTTAAGTTACTTAAATCCGTTCCTGTTTCAATTTCGATTGGTTCTTTTCCTTGCTGAAAAAGTCGCGCAGGCAAATCACCTTTTAATGTAATTTTATTTCCTAATACTTCTAACCAACTCCCTTCTCTTAATCCTAAAACCGATTGCGGATTATACTGATGAAATTCTTTTATTCTCGTTTCTCTCGTTTCTCCCATATGTTGAGAACCATCTATTGGATCTAAATAATGCGGATTTAAATTAAAAGAAACCAAGCCTAGAGTTCTAAAACTCGGCGGATACACTATTGGCATATCATTAGTGGTATTCATAGTTAAACCACAAATATTACTTCCTGCACTTGTTCCTAAATAGGGCGTTCCGCTTTCAACCGCTTTTTGAATGGCATCTAATAGATTGTACTTGTACAACATATCTACTAAAACAAACGTATTTCCTCCACCAGTAAAAATGGCTTCTGCGTTTTGTATCGCTTCAATTGGATTTTCAAACTGATGAATTCCTTTAACTTCAATATTTAATTGTTTAAAAAACGGTTTTACTTTTTCCGTATATTCATCGTGAGTAATTCCTCCTGGTCTTGCAAAGGGAATAAATATTAAATTAGAAACAGATGCAAAATGTTCTGTTAAAGTTGGTAATAAATAATCTAAAAAAGTACCTCCAAAAACAGTCGATGTACTTGCAATAAGCGCCTTTTTCATATATTATAATAAATTTACTTTATTCTTAACAAAATTTTATATCGAATGTAATTTTGTTCTATTATTTTTACAGAAAATTAATTCTGTTTACTATTAAAAAATACATACAAATATTTTTACTTTTTCTCTCCCAAATGGTAGTTTCACAAAACGATTCTATAATTAAGGGAAAAATCATTGTGGAAACAAACGACAATGAAGGTATTACAATTGTAAATATTTCAAACAAAATTAATACAATTTCTGGAAACGGCGGCTATTTTAAAATAAAAGCAAAAGTAAATGACACCATTATGTTTAGCGCCATACATTTAGTTGGCAAAAAACACATCATTACAAAAAAAGATTTTGGCAAAGATTTACTTTTTATAAAATTAGACATTTATACCCGTCATATTAAAGAAATTATGGTTACGAATGCCGATGATATTACTGCGGAATCTTTAGGTTTAGTTCCGAAAGGACAAAAAAAATACACACCTGCAGAAAGACGTTTGAAAACCGCAGGTGATTTTAATGGTCAGTTTGGTCTCAACACCGCTTTTAGTATTGATCCCTTATTAAACGCTATTTCTGGTAGAACCAAACAATTAAAAGCAGAATTAGAAGTAGAAAGAAAAGAATTTTTACAATATAAAATAAATAGTAACTTTGATTCCGAATACATTATGAATCAATTACACATTCCAGAAGAATATGTACAAGGATTTGTTTTTTATATTGTAGAAGATGAAGAATTAAAAAACGCGGCTAAAGCAAAAAATAAAACGCTAATTTCATTTAGAATGAGCGCGCTTGCAGTTGATTTTTTGAAATTGAAAAATTTACAACCCTATTATCCAAAACCAGTTGAACCAGAAAAAAGTACAGAAGAAAATTCTATACCAAAAACAGAATCAGAATCTAAAAAAAATGAATAAAATAAAGTTAAGCTTACTGGTAATATTGTTTTCTTTTTTAAGTGCTTTTACTTTGCATAAATTTTATGTTGGGGTTTTTCAAATAGATTATTTTAAAGAAAAAAAAGCAGTTCAAATTACAGCACGTTTATTTATTGACGATTTAGAAAAGGCATTATATAAAAAACACAACAAGCATATTTACATCACTACAAAAGATGAAATTGCGGAAGCAAATACTTTAATTGCTAATTATTTATCCGAAAAATTAAAAATTAAAATCAATAATAAAAGTCAATCATTACAATTTTTAACCAAAGAACAAGAAGATAATATTGTAATTTGCTATTTAAAAATACCTTTTAAAGACAACATTAAAGATTTAGAAATTACCAATACCGTTTTATCCGATATTTTTAAAGAACAACAAAATTTAGTACATTTGAACTTAAATAGTAACAAAAAAACACTTTTGTTTACTAATACAGAAACCAGCCAAAAACTGAAATATAAATAATTATGAAAAAGCTACATCTAATTGTATTCTTAATTTTTGCGTCATTTACTGCTTTCGCACAAGAAGTCAAAAAAGAAGAAACTAAAAAAGAACCTCAAGGACATACCGACATTAATAAATTTAGCCAAATGTATGCCGAAATGGCGACGCCTAATATGTTTCGAACAGCTTCTGGTGCACCAGGTCCGGCCTATTACCAACAACGTGCAGATTATAAAATTAATTTAGAATTAGACGACAAAGCATCCAAAATGTATGGTAGTGAAACCGTTACGTATTACAATAACGCACCAGAATCTTTGGATTATTTATGGGTGCAATTGGATCAAAACATCGCCAGAAGAGATTCACAAACACCATTAATTGATTCTCAAACAATGCCACAAGCAACATCTGTAGAAAACTTCACCAAAACATATATGGGTAAAGGTTTTGATGGTGGTTTTAACTTAGAATACGTGAAAGATGAAAAAGGCAACGGAATGAAATATACCGTTAACAATACTATGATGCGTATTGATTTGCCAAAGCCACTTAAAAAAGGGGAAAAAGTAGTTTTTTCAATCAAATGGTGGTATAATATTAACGATTATATGAAAGATGGCGGAAATGGTCGTTCTGGATATGAAGTGTTTCCTGATGGAAATAAAATTTATGTAATTGCTCAATTTTACCCAAGAATGTGTGTGTATAACGATGTTGAAGGTTGGCAAAATATGCAATTTTGGGGAAGAAGTGAATTTGCTTTAACTTTTGGAAATTACGACGTTAAAATTACCGTTCCAGCGGATCATATCTTAGATGGAACTGGTGTTTTACAAAACAGAAGTGAAGTCTATACTGCAGAACAAGAAAAAAGATGGCAATTAGCCGAAAATTCTTTTGATAAGCCTGTAATAATTGTAAATCAAGCGGAAGCAACTGCTGCAGAAAAAAGCTTCGCAACTACTAAAAAAACGTGGCATTTAAAAGCTGAAAATGTTAGAGATTTTGCTTTTTCAACTTCTCGTAAATTTATTTTAGATGCAATGGCGGTTCAAGTTGGAAACAGCAAACCTATGGCCATTTCTATGTATCCAAAAGAAGCTAATCCGCTTTGGGAAAACTTATCTACAATAGCAGTAGCGCACACATTGAAAACCTATTCAAAATATACATTCGAATATCCTTATCCAAAAGCCATATCTGTTTCTGCTGAAGATCAAGGAATGGAATACCCAATGATATGTTGGAATTTCGGTCGTCCAGATGAAAATGGTAAAATTAGCGACCGAGTAAAATACGGAATGTTAGGGGTTATTATTCACGAAGTAGGACATAATTTCTTTCCAATGATTGTAAATTCTGACGAAAGACAGTGGACTTGGATGGACGAAGGTTTAAATACATTTTTAGAATATTTAACCGAACAAGAATTTGATAAAAATTTCCCAGCAGATAGAGGTCCAGCAAAATCAATAGTACCTTATATGAAAGGAAACCAACAGTTTTTAGAACCAATTATGAGCCACGGAGATGTGGTGTACAATTTTGGTGCAAATGCTTACGGAAAACCTGCAACAGGATTAAATATTTTGCGTGAAACGATTATGGGACACGAATTATTTGACCACGCATTTAAAACGTATGCCAACCGTTGGAAATTTAAACATCCTACACCAGAAGACTTTTTTAGAACAATGGAAGATGCATCTGCAGTTGATTTAGATTGGTTTTGGAAAGGTTGGTTCTACTCTACTGATGTGGTAGATTTAGGTATCAAAAATGTAAAACAATTTTATGTAACTGAAGATGCTTCAAAAGAAGCTGCCGCAGCCGTAAACAGAAGAGGAAGAAGAATGCCAAACAGCGGACCAATGATTTATTTAGTAAATAGTGAAAGTGCAGAATTGAAACCAGAGTCAAAAACAGCACTTGAAACAGAAAAAGTAATGGCTTTAAATGACTATTTAAACAAAAATTATAATGCTGAAGAAAAAGCGGCTTTAAAAAATCCAAAATATTTTTACGAAGTAGAGTTTGATAAACCAGGAAGTTTAATGATGCCAATTATTGCCGAATTGCAATTTGAAGACGGTACCTCAGAAACACATAAATTTCCGGTTCAAATTTGGAGAAGAAACAATACTACTGCAAAACGTGTTTTTGCAACAGAAAAAAAAGTAGTTAAAATTCAATTGGATCCAAAATTAGAAACAGCTGATATTGATGTAACCAATAATACTTGGCCAAAAGAAGCCATTGTTGATAAATTCGAACAAATAGAAAAGAAATAAACTATTTAGAAATAAACAGATTGGAAATACTTTTAAACCATTAAGGCATTAAGATAATTAAGATTGTTATAGACTTAATGAAACTTAATTTCTTAATGGTTTTTACTTTTTAACTAAAAAAACACTAAGTTTTACTACATTTGTAATTCATAAAACACAAAACTATGTTTGGTATTGGCGGAGGCGAAATATTTTTTATTTTAATTGTAATTCTAATGCTTTTTGGATCAGATAAAATTCCAGAAATTGCAAGAGCATTAGGTAAAGGTATGGCACAATTAAAAAACGCTACCAACGAAATTAAGCACGAAATTCAAAAAGGCGCTGAAGATAATGGTTTAGATATGCGAAGTTTAACAGGTGGTATATCCGATGAAATTGCAAGTGCAAAAGAAAGTATGACAAAAGCAATTAGTCCAACTGAATTTACAAATCCCATTACCGAAATAAAAGAAGATATTGAAAACGCTACAGGACCTATAAAACGTCAAATGTAATGCTGGATTACGTAATACATTTAGATAAAAAATTATTTATATTTCTTAATAATTTAGGTTCTAAACCATTTGATGAAATATGGTTATTAGTTACCAAACAATTAAATTGGATTCCGTTTTTCCTAATTTTACTCTTTATTTTATATAAAAAATTAGGAACTAAAAAACTGGGAATAGCCATACTAACAGTTGCTGCATTAATTACGTTTACTAATGAAATTACCGATGTTATTAAATTTTCAGTACAACGCATTAGACCTTGTAATGATGATACATTAGCTGGCTTAATAAGAGTTGTGAAAGACAGCGACACCTTTAGTTATTTTTCTGGACACGCATCAAATTCAACAGCTTCTATGATGTTTGTATACTTAATTCTAAGAAGATATTACAAATACAGCTACTTGATTTTTCTGTATCCTTTAATTTTCGCCTACAGTAGAATTTATTTAGGACTACACTTTCCTTTAGATATTATTTCAGGATTTGTTTTTGGAGGCTTTACAGGGATTTTATTTTATAGAATTTTTTCTAAAATTATTTCTAAATACATTACATCTTGAAAATTCAGAAAAAAGCACTAATCATTGGTGGTGGTCCTGCAGGATTAACAGCAGCATATGAATTTATAAAACATACTGATGTTACTCCAATTGTTATAGAAATGAGTGAATTTTGGGGCGGTATTTCTCGCACAGAAAACCATAATGGAAATAGAATTGATATTGGCGGGCATCGTTTTTTTTCAAAATCAGAAGAAGTAATGAACTGGTGGCAAGAAATTTTACCAATCTATTCAGAAGATAAAAAAATAAACATATCTTATCATAATAAAAGCAGAAAAATAGAGTTAAACGATACTACTATTTCTAATCAAGCTGATAATGTTTTATTAGTTAGAAAAAGAAAATCAAGAATTTTTTTTAATAATAAATTTTTCGATTATCCAATTAGTCTATCCCTTCAAACTATATTAAATCTTGGTTTTTTTAATACTTTTTTAATAGGTATTAGTTATACAATATCAGTACTTTTCCCAATAAAAAATCCTAAAACTTTAGAGCAGTTTTTTATTAACAGATTTGGAATCAGATTATACAAAACATTTTTTAAAGATTATACAGAAAAAGTTTGGGGTGTTCCTTGTTCCGAAATTAGTGCAGAATGGGGCGCACAAAGAATAAAAGGCTTGTCAGTAACAAAAACACTTACAAATGCTTTTTTAACCATTTTTAAAACTAAAAAAAAGGATTTAAGTCAAAAAAACAAGGAGACTTCATTAATAGAATATTTTTTATATCCAAAATTTGGTCCTGGTCAAATGTGGGAAACAGTTGCAAAAAAAGTAAAAAAAGATGGTGCAATATTAAAACCAAACAACCGTGTTATTGCAATAAATATCGAAAACAACAAAGTTTTAAGTGTGGTTGTCGAAAATACTATAAATAAAAGGGAAGAAGCAATAGAATGTGACTACTGTATTTCAACTATGCCAATAATAGAATTAATAAATGGTTTAAATTGTGTAGTGCCAAAAAAAGTAAAAGAAGTTGCAAATGGCTTAATGTATAGAGATTTCATTACTGTTGGCTTGCTTCTTGAGAATATTAACTTTAGTTTAGAAGATAATTGGATTTATATTCAAGAATCATATGTGAAAGTTGGAAGATTACAGGTGTTTAATAATTGGAGTCCTCATATGGTTGCTGACGCTTCTAAAACTTGGGTTGGCTTAGAATATTTTTGTAATGATGTTGATGAAATTTGGAATTTTTCCGAAGAAGAAATGATTAAATTAGCTACTAATGAAATGATTAAATTAGGTTTTATTAATTCTGTTGAAAATGTATTAGATTCAAAAGTTATTAAGGTTCCAAAAACATATCCTGCCTATTTTGGTACTTATTCAGAGTTTAATGAGATACAAAACTTCACAGATACTTTTGAAAATCTATTTTTAGTTGGACGAAATGGAATGCACAAATATAATAATCAAGATCACTCTATGCTTACAGCAATGCAAGCCGTTAAAAATATAAAAAACAATATTACCGATAAATCAAATATTTGGAGTATCAATACTGAAGAAGAATATCACGAAGAAAAATAAATTATGTTATTTAATTTAAATGCATTTTCAAAGAAAGAAAAAAGAGTTTTAGGTTACATAAGTTTACTCTATTTTTTGTTTTTATTTTTTAGATTTATTTCTGGAAATTATTTTCTTGCAGATTCTTATGAGTACTTAGAAATTGCAAAATCAATCAATAATTTTACTTATTTTGAAAATACTCTAGATGTTGAGCTAACAACAAAAAGACCTTTTATTTATCCGTTTTTCTTGTCATTTTTTTTAAATACATCAATACTGTTTATATTACTTATTCAAACTTTTGTTAGTTGTTTTAGCGTTTTTGTTTTCTTCAAAATATTAAAAAAATTAGAAATAAAAATTTCAAATTTATTAATCGTAATTTTATTTTTTACACCAAGTATTTTTATTTACTCTCAGCTTATAATGTCCGAATGGATGGTTTTATTATTGCTAAACATTTTAACATTAGTTTTATTAGAGCCATTTTCGAAAAGAAATTTTATTATTATTCAATTAATAACCGTTCTTTTAGCTTTTACAAAACCCGTTTTTTATCCTTTTATATATATAAATTTTTTATTCTTTTCTTACTATTTATTCAAAAACAAAACTTTTAGCTTGTGGCTATTTTTTCCCGTTATAATTTTACAATTATACTTATTTCATAATGAACAAAAGTCTGGTTTCAAACATTTTTCATCGATAGAAAATTACAATTTAATAAACTATAATTTATACTATTTTAAATCGTCTAAAGTTGGAAAAGTTGAAGCTGATAAATGGCACAAAAATGTTTACGATAACAAAAACTATATAAGCAAAAATTTTAAAGAACAAAACGAATATTTAAAAACCGTAGGTATTAATGAAATAAAAAATAATTTTTTAAGTTATTCTTTTTATCATTTTAAAACTGCAATTCGTGGTGTTTTTGATCCAGGTAGATTTGATATAATGACTTTTTTCGATAAAGAAGATGGCAAACAAGGTTTTTTAGAAATCTTAAACGGGAATAAATCTCTAAAATCAATTTTTAAAGATAAAATGATTATTATAATTTTGTTTATAATCCCAATCTTTTTTATAAATATTATTAAATATTTTTATTTCGGAAAATACATTTTAAAAAACAAACACAGCAATTTAATTTGGTATTTATTTTTATTACTTGCTTATAATATTTTGGTTTCTGGACCTGTAAATTCTTCACGTTATATGATGCCTTTCCAAATTATAGTAATTTGTTTTGCCATAAAAGAATTTCAAAAAAAAACTACAACACACGAGTAACCGTCAAGCCATCTCGGATAGGCAATAAAACAGTTTCTACACGAGAATCCTCATTAATAATTTTATTATAATCAAGTAAAATTTGTGTGCTTTTGTCGTTTGCTTTTACTTCTTCTAAAACCTTTCCGCTCCACAATACATTATCGGATAAAATGATGCCGCCTTTATTCATTAACGGCACAATTAAATGAAAATAATTGATGTAATTTTCTTTATCGGCATCAATAAATACTAAATCAAATTTTTTGTTTAATGTTGGAATAATTTCAATGGCATCGCCAATATGCTGAATAATTTGATTGGAATACTCAGATAATTCAAAATATTTTTTTTGAATTTCCTCTAACTCTTCATTTATATCAATGGTATCTAATGTCCCGTTTTCTTGTAAACCTTCTGCCAAACATAAAGCAGCATAACCCGTATAGGTTCCAATTTCTAATATAGATTTAGGATGTATTATTTTAGACAACATACTCAAAACCCTACCTTGAAAATG
>NZ_JBIKJI010000019.1:0-21605 GCF_044361065.1 Flavobacterium sp. | reverse complement strand
ACGAATTAAACTAAAAAAAATCGCAAAAAAAAAGATTATTTTTTTTGCAAATTAAATTATCAAGACTATATTTGCACTGCAAAATGAGTCGCCGGTGTAGCTCAGCTGGCTAGAGCAGCTGATTTGTAATCAGCAGGTCGTGGGTTCGAGTCCCTCCACTGGCTCAAAAAAAGGCAATCGAAAGATTGCCTTTTTTTATTTGTATTTATTGAAGTTTAAAAAATCAAAATGGGTTATAAAAAAAAATGCTTTCCTAAGAAAGCATTTTTTTGTTTTAAATATCGTCAAAATCTATATCTGTGTAACTTTTTGAAGAAGTAGAAGTAGGTTCTTCAGAATTGGAGTATTCTGCACCATCAGATTCTTTTTTAAAATCTTTTTGATGTCTTTCTGAAATTACTTCTTCTCCTTTATGGTTAATTACATATTCGGTCATTTCGCTTAAAATTTCATTAAAAGAAGCAAAATCTTCTTTATATAAATAAATTTTATGTTTTTTAAAATGATACGAACCATCTTCTTCTGTAAATTTTTTACTTTCAGTAATGGTAATGTAATAATCGTCTGCTTTTGTTGCTCTTACATCAAAGAAGTACGTTCTTCTTCCTGCTCTTAATACCTTAGAAAAAATGTCTTTTTCTACTAACTCTTTGTCATTCATAATCCTTCGTTCAATTATTAGTTGTTTTCGTGTTTCAAAAATCTAAAAAAAAACTTTATTAAACAATTTTTTTAAGCATTTTCTTTTTCAGAAAGTTGTTTTATGAATAAATCTTTATAAAAGCCTTCTTCTTTTACAAGTTCATTGTGTGTGCCTTGTTGTACAATTTTTCCTTCATCTAAAATAATAATTTTATTTGCGTTTTTTGCAGCAGAAGCTCTATGTGTAACGATAATAGTTGTTTTGTCTTTGAAAATTAATTTAAAATTATTGATTATTTTTTCTTCAGTTTCTGTATCAACGGCGCTTAAACAATCATCTAAAATTAATATTGGTGCTTCTTTAATTATCGCTCTTGCAATTGAAACTCGTTGTTTTTGTCCGCCTGACAATGTAATACCTCGTTCTCCTAAAATAGTGTCATATTTATTAGTAAACAATTGAATATTATCATCCACTACAGCCATTTTTGCTGCTTCAATAATTTCATCGTCAGTGGCATCTTCTTTTCCAAATTTTATATTGTTTTTTATTGAATCGGAAAACAAGAATGGATCTTGCGTAACAATACTCATACTTTTTCTCAAATGATATAAATCGTAATCTGCTAAATCTTTACCATCAATTTTAATTTTAGAAATTCCAGATACGTCGTGAATTCGAGTTAATAAAGATAATATGGTAGATTTTCCTGATCCTGTTTTTCCTAAAATCGCTATGGTTTCTCCCTTGTTTATTGTGAAACTAACATCTGTTAGTGCTTTTATGTTCGTGTCATCGTAGGTATAACTTACATTTTCAAAACTAATTTCTCCTTCAATTGGAGTGGTAATTGTTCCTATATTTTGAATTTCGGGTTGTTCTGTTAAAAATTCATTGATTCGTTTTTGTGAGGCTTCTGCTTCTTGAACCAATGAAGAAACCCAGCCAAATGAAGCTACAGGCCAAACTAACATTCCTATGTATAATAAAAACTTAGCTATTACGCCAATATCTTTAATTTCTCCATTAACATACATTTGCCCGCCTACAAAAATTACAATTAAATAACTTAATCCAATTAATAAAATCATTAGAGGTCCAAATAAAGCGTTTGTTTTGGCTAACGCTAAGTTTTTTTCTTTACTAATTTTAGATAATTTAATGAATTCATTATTTCTATCATTTTCTAAAGCATATGCTTTTATTACTCTGATTCCAGAAAAAAATTCTTGTGTAAAAGAGGAAAGCGTAGATAGGTTTTCTTGATATTCGGTACTTTTTTTATTGATTCGTTTGCTTAAAACAAAAATACTATAAGATAAAATGGGTAACGGAAGCAAGCAATAAATGGTAAGTTTTACGTTAACTGCCGACATACTAATAATGATTGCAGCAAATCGAATTATTGTATTTATGGTATACATTACCGCTGGTCCTACGTACATTCTTACTTTTCCGACATCTTCACTAATACGATTCATTAAATCGCCGGTTCTGTTTTTTTTGTAAAAATTTTGAGAAAGGTTTTGGTAATGATTGAATATTTCATTTTTCAAATCAAATTCTACAAAACGTGACATTACAATTAGGGTTTGACGCATTAAAAAGGTCAAAAATCCAGCAATTAAAGTGCAGAATATGATTAGTGCAATATTTTTAAAGAGTTCGTTTTTTAATAAAACAGTGTCTTTGTTTTCCGATTTCAGAAAGGTTTCAATTAAGGAAATTGATTTCCCAACTAATTCCGGAGTGTATAATGCAAATATTTGTGCTACAATAGTAATGACAATTCCAAATAAAAAGCGGAATTTGTATTTTATGAAATATTTATTTAAATATTGTAATTCTTTCATTTAAAGTAATGTAATTAAAAGTAATTTTAATTTTGTTAGTTAATTTATGTTTTTTTCTATTTTATGTTTAAAGCTTGTAATTATTGTATTCGTAAAAATAAAATAAAATACGAGAATTTTATATAATTTATACCTATTTTTGCGACTTATTATTGACAAATAATCAAATATACTCATGACAACAGATATTATAAATTCAAACGAACTACATAAAGTAGATCCTGTTTTTGGTCAAATTTCTTTTGACGGACACGAACAAGTTGTTTTTTGTAATGACAAAGATACAGGATTAAAAGCAATAATAGGAATTCATAATACCGTTCTTGGACCTGCACTTGGAGGTACCAGAATGTGGAAATATGCAAACGAGTGGGAAGCCTTAAATGATGTGTTGCGATTATCTCGCGGTATGTCTTTTAAATCTTCTATTTCTGGATTGAATTTAGGTGGTGGAAAAGCAGTTATTATTGGGGATGCCAAAACTGAAAAAACACCTGAATTGATGAGAAAATTCGGTGAATATGTAAATTCATTATCAGGAAAATATATTACAGCTGAAGATGTTGGAATGGAAACTAAAGATATGGATACGGTAAGAGAAGTAACGCCTTATGTTACTGGAATTTCTGAAAGTAAAGGCGGCTCTGGAAATCCTTCTCCAATCACAGCATATGGAGTTTTTATGGGAATGAAAGCGGCTGCTAAACACAAATTTGGCGTAGATACTTTAGCTGGAAAGAGCGTTTTAGTTCAAGGAATTGGACATGTTGGAGAAGTTTTAGTACAACATTTAACGAATGAAGGTGCTATTGTAACTATTTCTGACATTAATGAAAATAGATTACACGAAGTGGGTTCAAAATACGGCGCTAAAATTTTTAGTGGAAACGATTTATACAGTTTAGATGTTGATATTTATGCACCATGTGCTTTAGGCGCTACTATTAACGATGAAACCATTAGCAAGATTCAAGCAAAAGTAATTGCTGGGGCGGCTAATAATCAACTTGCTAATGAAGTGATTCATGGAAAATTATTAAAAGAAAAAGGAATTTTATATGCTCCTGATTTCTTAATAAATGCAGGTGGTGTAATTAATGTGTATTCTGAGTTGGCAAATTTAACTTCTGCTCAAGTAATGGAAAAAACAGAAAATATTTATAACACTGCAATGGACATCTTTACGTTATCAGATGCTCAAAATATTACAACACATCAAGCGGCATTAAATATTGCTCAAAAAAGAATTGATGACAGAAAAAAAGAATTACAAAACAAATAATTCTTTAAAATAAAAAATTGTAAATTTGTCCCGAAATAAAACAATAATTATTTCGGGATAATTTTTTTAAAGTTCTTAGCCATGCTTAACAGAAGACATTTTAGAGTAAAAGTGATGCAAACCATCTATGCAATGCATCGTCACGAATCGGATTCATTAGATAAAGAGGAAAAATTTTTATTACAAAGTATTGAAAATTCTCAAGATTTATATTTAGTTATGCTTTCTATTTTCAATGAATTACAACTCAAAGAAAAAGCATATTTAGAATTAGCTTCTAAAAAACATTTGGCTACAAAAGAAGAACAAAATCCTAACTTTAAGTTTGTAAATAACAGTTTCTTTAAAATTTTAGGAAATCACACTGCCTTTTATGATAAATTAGAAGAAAGAAAAATTGACAATTGGAAACGTAATGACGATTGTATTATTTTCCTTTTAGAAGCAATTAAAACTTCGGATGTATACAAACGATATATGGCAGTTGAAACATCAGAATTTAAGAAAGATATTTTCTTTATATATGATGTTTTTAATGAGATTATTGCACCAAACGAAAAACTTTACGATTATTTAGAAGATTATAAAATTACATGGGTTGATGATATTCCTGTAATTAACACCTTACTTTCTAAGCAAATTAAGTCGATAAAAAGTTTCGATGATTCTTTAGAGTTGCCAGTTGTTTTTAAAGATTTAGATGACAAAGAATTTGTAAGAAATTTATTTAGAAAAACAGTTTTAAATGAATTGGAATTTGCAGCCACATTTGAAAATAAAACACCAAATTGGGATAAGGAGCGTATAGCGGAATTAGACACTATCATCCTTAAAATGGCTATTTGCGAATTGTTAAAATTTCCATCAATTCCTGTAAAAGTTACATTAAATGAATATTTAGAAATTGCTAAAGAATATTCTACGCCAAAAAGTAGTATATTTATCAACGGAATTTTAGATAATTTAGTAAAAGAATTTCAAGCCGATGATAAGATTAAAAAAGCGGGTAGAGGATTGTTATAAATTAATCGATATGAAAAAAACAATTAGAATTTTTGTAGTAGCTTCATTGCTAATTACTTGGTCTTGTAAAAAAGAGTTGTCACCAGAAGAAAATTTGATGCTTAGTTTACAAAAGAATGCTGATGCGCCAAAAACGAAAGTTGCATTTGATAAAGAGGTTCACGATTTTGGTGAAGTTAAACAAGGTGAAATAGTATCTACGACTTTTACTATTAAAAATGTAGGTGAAAACGATTTGTATGTATTGGAGGCACATGGTTCTTGTGGCTGTACCGTTCCTGAAGTTACAAAAGAAGCAATAAAACCTGGAGAATCAGCGCCAATTGATGTAAAATTTGATTCTAACGGAAAGTCTGGAGAAGTTACAAAATCAGTCTTGATTACGTGTAATACAGCAAAAATTGTTGAAACTATTAATATAAAAGCAAGTATTAAATCTAAATAAAAACGATATGAATCCAATGTTAATTGCACAGTTGTTATTAATGATAGGAGTGTTTTACTTCTTAATCATTATGCCAAAAAACAAAAAAATTAAATTAGAAAAACAATTTTTAACCGATTTAAAAACAGGCGATAAAATTATTACAATTGCCGGAATTCATGGTAAAGTTTCTGAAATTGCTGAAACTACAATTGTTATGGAAACCATGTCGGGTAAATTAAAAATTGAAAAAAGTTCAATTTCTGCTGAAATGAGTTTAAAATTGAACGAGAAGAAATAATATTTTAAATTCCAAAAAAATAAATTCCAAATTCCAAACTGAAAAAACAGTGGAATTTGGAATTTTTATTTTATGCTAAATCCAATTTTGGGATTTGGGATTTTTAATTTGGAATTTATTTCTTATTTTGAACCGCGTTTAATTCTGCAATTTTCACAATTACTTCAACAGCTTTTTGCATACTTTCTACAGGAACATATTCGTATTTACCGTGAAAGTTATGTCCGCCAGCAAAAATATTCGGACAAGGTAATCCCATAAATGATAAACGCGAACCATCAGTTCCACCACGAATTGGCTTAATTAAAGGTTTTATGTTTAATTCTTTCATAGCTTGTTCGGCAAGTTTTACAATATGCATTACAGGTTCTACTTTTTCACGCATATTATAATATTGGTCTTTTATTTCTAAAACAGCAATGTCTTCGCCAAATTGTTTTTGGTATTTTTTATTAATTTTAGCAACTACTTCTTCAACATATAATTTACGTTTTTCGAATTTTTTTCTATTATGATCTCTAATAATCAATTGCACTAAAGTATCTTCTATACTCCCTTGAATATTTGTAACGTGATAAAATCCTTCGTAATTTTTAGTCGTTTCAGGAGTTTCATCTTTCGGTAATTTAGAAATAAATTTATTTGCTAAAAGCATCGAATTGATCATTTTTCCTTTCGCATATCCTGGATGTACGCTTTTTCCTTTAAAAGTTATTTTTACTCCAGCTGCATTAAAATTTTCATACTCTAATTCGCCAATTTGACTTCCGTCCATAGTATATGCCCAATCTGCACCAAATTTTTCTACATCAAAGTGGTCTGCGCCACGTCCAATTTCTTCATCTGGTGTAAAACATACTTTTAATGCTCCGTGTTTAATTTCTGGATGTTGCACTAAATATTCCATTGCAGTCATAATTTCTGTAATTCCTGCTTTGTCATCTGCACCAAGTAGCGTAGTACCGTCAGTAGTAATTAAAGTTTGACCTTTATATTGTAATAAATCTTTAAAGTAAGAAGGCGATAAGATGATGTTTTTTTCGGCATTTAAAACAATATCGCCACCATCATAATTTTTAATAATTTGTGGTTGTACATCTTTTCCAGTAAAATCTGGTGTAGTATCAAAATGCGAAACAAAACCAATTGTAGGTACTTCGTAATCTAAATTACTTGGTAAAGTTGCCATTACATAGGATTTGTCGTCAATTGAAACATCTGACAAACCTATTTGTTTTAACTCTTCAACTAATTTATTGGCTAAATCCCATTGTTTAGCAGTACTTGGAGTTGTGTTAGATTCCGGATCCGATTCTGTATCTACAGTAACGTATCCAATAAAACGGTCAATTATATGTTGCATCTGTTTTGTTTTTAATAGTGATGCAAATATAAATGTTTAATGTTTAATGTTTAAAAGTTTAGAAGGTTTATTTGGGAATTCGTATTGAAATTCTTCAGCTTAAAATTAATTCTTAAAATTATAAGTAATAGTTCCTACTTGTTTTTCAGCAGCTGAATCACTTGGTGACCATTTTGTTTTTCGAGCAAAGTTTTTAGCTAATGCAATTAAGCAAGCATCTCCCGTTGTACCTCTACCATTTGATACTCCAATTGTATTTCCAGCTTTATCAACGGTAACCTCAATTACTACTTTTCCAAAAGAATTACATTCGTTACCAACTGCGGGTTGACTTATATTTCTTCTTCCTGCTAAACTATAATTGGCACCACCTGTGCCACCACTTCCATTTCCGCCACCAGACCCTGAGCCATTTCCGGCTCCTGTTCCCGTACCGTTTCCAGTTCCATTTCCGCCACCCGTTCCTCCTCCAGAACCGCCGCCGCCATAATACCCGTTTGAATTGGCATTTCCGTTAGCTGAACCTTGATTTCCGTTTGTAGTACTATTTCCATCACCACCTTTGTTTTTACCTTTAATCATATTGCTCAAAGCGCTATTAGGTTTTTTTACAGGCGTTTTTGGAGTTTCTACTGGTTTTGTTTCGGTAGGTTTTTTATCTTTAGGTTTGATTTTAGATTTTGGTGGAGTAGGTACATCGGCACCTGTATTATCTTGAGTTATGATTTCATCAGTTGTTGCCTCTTCAGGTTCTGATGCTACATCTTTCATATTAACTTCTAAAGTTTCATTTAAATAATCATCACCTTTTCCAAAATCGGTATCGCCATAATTTAAGGTAACGCCACCGCCACCGCCACCTTGCGCAATTAACATTTCGGTTTTTCCATATGGAGGCCAAAATCGTACAAATAATAATAAAAGTACAATGCAGACTACTGAATGTGTAGTAATTACAATTGATTTATTGGAATCAGAAAGAGTTGATTTCTTTAGAAAATGAATTAACAACCAAATTGAACCAATTAACAAAACCAGTAAAAGCAAGGTAAAATAGCCGTGCTCGTATAGTGTTTTAAATAAATTTATAATTGATTTCATTTTTGGTTTTTTGTAATAACGATTAAAAGTAATAAAAATTGTTGAAACAAAAAAACTAGGTTCAAAATAGTTTAAACCTAGTTTTTAATAGTTAAGGTATTTTTAATTTTATACCAATTGTTTTAAAGCAATTTCATAAGCTCTAGCGCTAATATTTGTCTTGCTAGAATTTACATCAAATGTTTTTTGAATGGCTTTTCCAATAATTTCAGAAGCATCATTAAAGATAGCTTCATCTGTCATTTGTACTTTTTTCTCCATAAAGTAAGCAAAAACTCTTGCCATTCCACAGTTTGAAATAAAATCTGGAATTAAACTTACTTTATTGTCAGTTTCTTCCATAATAGGTCCGTAGAAAATTGCTGCGTCGGCAAAAGGAACATTAGCCCCACACGAAATCACTTCTAAACCATTTGTAATCATATTTTCTACATTGTCTTTAGAAACAATTCTTGAAGCGGCACACGGAGCAAAAATTTGTGCACCAATTTTCCAAATTTTATCATTTATTTCAGCAAAAGGAATCATTTGGTCAGAAACCAATTTGTTACCATCTTTATTTCTGAATAATTCTGTGATTTCTTCAAATGTAAATCCGTTTTCGTTTAGTACACCGCCATCTCTATCGATAATTCCAACTACTTTCGCACCCATTTTAGCTAAATAAAAAGCGGCGGCAGAACCTACATTTCCAAAACCTTGTACAATGGCTTTTTTGCCAACAACGCTTCCTCCATAAATTCCGTAAAAATGCTTTACAGCCTCTGCTACTCCGTAACCTGTAATCATATCGGCTACAGTATATTTTTTAGATAAATCTGGAGTAAATTCGCCATTTTCAATTACTTTGATTACACCCTGACGTAATTGTCCGATTCTATTGATTTTATCTGCTTCACTTGGTTTGAAATGTCCGTTGAAAACACCTTCTTGCGGATGCCATACACCACATTCTTCTGTCATTGGTATTACTTCGTGAATTTCATCTACATTTAAATCGCCACCTGTTCCGTAATAATTTTTTAATAAAGGAGAAACCGCTTTATACCAACGTTCTAAAACACCTTTTTTACGAGGATCTGCTGGATCGAAATTAATTCCAGATTTCGCTCCACCAATCGCAGGACCAGAAACTGAAAATTTTACTTCCATCGTTTTAGCTAAAGAAAGTACTTCGTTTTGATCTAATCCTTTTCTCATTCGTGTTCCACCACCTGCGGCACCACCACGTAATGAATTTATTACTGTCCAACCTTCTGCTTCCGTTTCAGGATCTTTCCAGTTAAATACTATTTCAGGTTCTTTGTTTTCGAATTTATGTAGTAAATCTTTCATTTTTTGATTTTAGGGTTTGATTTATTTTGCAAATATAATTGTAAAAAATGATTACGGAAAATTATTAGTTAAAATACTTCTCCTGAGCTATGATTTTGTTTAGCGCCTGTTACACTTGACAAAACATTAATTTCATTTCGTAATTTTAGCACGCCAAGTAATGCGAAAATTAAAGCTTCTTTATATTGTATGGTTTTTTCATCAGGAATAATTACTTCAATTGCTGGTAAATAGTTTTTTATTCTTCCGATAAGAAAATCGTTATAAACTCCTCCGCCAGAAATTAATAGTCTTCCAGTTTTGTATTGTAATGTTTTTCCAATTTGGAAGGCAATATGCTCTGTAAATGTTCGCATTTTGTCTTCTGTTGAAATGGAATAATTCTCTAAAAGAGGTAAAATAATTTCTTGTACAAATTCAAAACCTAATGATTTCGGATATGGTTTTTGATAAAATTCTAACGTATTCAATTCATCAAATAATGTGGCACTTATATTCCCAGATTCTGAAATTTTACCTTTATCGTCATATTCTAATCCAAACGTATTCGCATAGAAATTTAAAACGGTATTTACAGGCGAAATGTCAAAAGCAATTCGCTCATTATTTTCTTTAAAAGAAATATTTGAAAAGCCACCTAAATTTAAACAATAATCGAATTCAGAAAATAAAATTTTATCGCCAATTGGCACTAAAGGAGCGCCTTGTCCACCAAAAAGCACATCTTGAACTCTAAAATTACAAACTACTTTTTGATTTGTAATTTTTGCGATTTCTGGTAAATTACCAATTTGAAGCGTGAAGCCATTTTGTGGTTGATGTAAAATAGTATGTCCGTGTGAACAAACCGCATCAAGATTTGAAATGTCGTTTTTGGCTATGAATTCAGAAATAATATTTCCTAATAAATTCGTATATTCAATATTTAACTCTGAAAGCTCAGTGTTACTAAAATGAATTCCATTTTTTAGTTTTGAAATCATTTCATTTGAATACGAAATAGTATCACATTCAAATATTTGATAGGACCATTTTCCATGATTTATTTCAAAATTAATATGTGCCAAATCCACTCCATCTAATGAAGTACCTGACATTACGCCGATAACGTTATAGTTGTGCTTAAACATGGGTTAAAAATACAATTTCTTATTGAAAATTTGATATTATTTACCTACATTTGAGCGAAATTTTTATGATATATTCAATTAACTTATAGTAAAATAATGGATTTTAAATTAAATGAAGAACAATTAATGATTCAACAAGCGGCGAAAGATTTTGCTGTTACAGAATTATTACCTGGTGTTATTGAAAGAGATGAACATTCAAAATTTCCAACCGAGCAAGTTAAGAAAATGGCGGAACTTGGTTTTATGGGAATGATGGTTGACCCTAAATATGGCGGTGCAGGTTTAGATAGTGTTTCCTATGTATTAGCTATGGAAGAAATTGCTAAAATTGATGCCTCTGCAGCAGTTATTATGTCTGTAAATAATTCTTTAGTTTGTGCTGGTTTAGAAAAATATGGTTCGGAAGAACAAAAAATTAAATATTTAACCCCTTTAGCTAAAGGTGACGTAATTGGTGCTTTTTGTTTGTCTGAGCCAGAAGCGGGTTCTGATGCAACTTCACAAAAAACAACTGCAATTGACATGGGTGACCATTATTTATTAAATGGTACCAAAAATTGGATTACAAATGGAGGTACAGCTTCTACATATTTAGTTATTGCGCAAACAGACGTTTCAAAAGGGCATAAAGGAATTAATGTTTTAATAGTAGAAAAAGGAATGCCTGGTTTTGAAGTTGGGCCTAAAGAAAAGAAAATGGGTATTCGTGGTTCGGATACGCATACACTATTATTTAATGATGTAAAAGTTCCAAAAGAAAACAGAATTGGTGAAGACGGTTTTGGTTTTGCTTTTGCCATGTCAACTTTAAATGGTGGAAGAATCGGAATTGCTTCTCAAGCATTAGGAATCGCTCAAGGGGCTTATGAATTAGCATTGAAATATTCTCAAGAGCGAGTGGCATTTAAAAAACCAATTTTTCAACATCAAGCAATCGCTTTCAAATTAGCAGATATGCATGTGAAAATTACATGTGCACGATTGTTAATTCATAAAGCAGCAACTGAAAAAGATTTAGGTCAGGATATTGCTCATTCAGGTGCTATGGCAAAATTATATGCCTCTGAAATTGCTTTAGAAGTAGCTAATGAAGCGGTACAAATTCATGGTGGTAATGGTTATGTTAGTGAATATCACGTAGAACGTATGATGCGTGATTCTAAAATCACACAAATTTATGAAGGAACTTCAGAGATTCAAAGAATTGTGATTTCTAGAGGTTTGGTTTCGTAATATTCTAATATTATTATAATAAAAAAGGCAGCCAATTGTTGCCTTTTTTATTATAGTAATTCTAGCGTTCTTTCTAAACTCATTCCGCGAGAACCTTTTATCAGTAGAAAACTATTTTCTGTTTTTTGATTTGTGAAATTTGCTTGAAAAGATTCAAATGTGTCGTGAAAATGCATATTTGAATTTAAATTTTTATGAGAAAAAAAATCTTTTCCAATAAAATAAAACATAATTTCTGTTTGATTTATACAAAAGTCAATTAGTTTTTTGTGTTCCTCGAAACTTTCTATACCTAACTCAAACATATCTCCTAAAATAGCGATTTTATTTTTCTCATTTAATTGAAAGAAATTGGTTAACGCTGCATGCATACTACTCGGATTGGCATTGTATGCATCGAGGATTATTTTGTTTGAATTTTTTTCTATTAGTTGAGAACGATTATTATTTGGAATGTAGTTTTCTATACCAAATTTTATTTTTTCATTTGAAACGCCAAAATGTTTACCAATAGTTATTGCTGCATTTATATTATTAGCATTATATAATCCTATTAAATGCGATTGAATAATAGTGTTATCAAACTCAATTTTTACCATTGGATTGGTTTCTATCTTAGAAATGGAAACGAAATTTTCTGGAGAATTTAAACCAAAAGTAATTCTGCTGATGTTTTTCGTTTTATCATTTTGAATGGCATCATCAGTGTTTACAAATGCTGTTTTTTGGTTCGAAAAAAGAAATTCGTACAATTCGCTTTTGCCTTTAATTACACCTTCTGTTCCGCCGAATCCTTCTAAATGGGCTTTTCCAAAATTGGTGATATATCCATAATCGGGTTGGCAAATACCGCATAGCATTTCAATTTCTTTTTGATGATTGGCACCCATTTCTACAATGCCTATTTCTGTACTTTTATCAAAAGAAAGTAGAGTTAATGGAACGCCAATGTGATTGTTTAAATTTCCAATGGTTGCTTTGGTGTTGTATTTTTGAGAAAGTACAGCATAAATTAGTTCTTTGGTAGTAGTTTTTCCGTTACTTCCGGTTAATCCAATTATGGTAATATTAATTTGATTCCTGTGGTAATTTGCTAATTTTTGTAATGCCTCTAGTGCATTTTCTACTAAAATGAACCGGTCGTCAATTTTAAATTCTACTTCATCTACAATTGCAAATTTGGCACCGCTTTCTAAAGCACTTAAAGCAAATTTATTTCCGTTAAAGTTATCGCCTTTGAGCGCTACAAACATATTGTTTGCGTTGATTTTTCTATTGTCAGTTGCAATACCGGTTGATTGCAAAAAGTAGTTGTAAATTGTTGCTATTTCCATACTGCTAAAATAAAAAAAAGCCCTTTAAAAATAAAGGGCTTTTGTATATTATTTAAGAAATATTATTTCTTAACGTTACCTCTTGGTGTTTTCTTGTTAGATTTTGGTCCAACTTTAGACATTGCACATCTAAATCCAATATAGTCTGTAGCCATATCTTGTGGAAAATATCTTCTTGATGCTGGGTCTAACCAATAGGCTCTATCTCTCCATGATCCTCCTTTGTATACTCTAACATTATCGTCAACCAAAGTAGTTCTGTTATCAGATTTGTCATATTGTCTTAATTGATTTCCGGCACTATCTGCTGAAATTTTATGTAATGGAGATTTATACATTCTTTTATTTGGATCCTCTTTTTTAGTTGCTTCTTCATCAGTTGCTCCAAAGTCAAAATATCTTGTTGATTGTCTGTCTCCATCTCTATAATTTTTATTATCAGAAGTAGAAAAGTTTTGTCTTAAATACGTTTCGTTTTCGTCAACTGGAACTTGCGCAATAGATCCTGGAAAGTTTCTAGCAATTACTTTACCAGTACTTAATGTATCATATTTAATGTTTTCGCTAGTAATCATTTCTACAGTACCATCATCACCAATTTTATTCTTAGTGTATACGTTTCCTCTAAAGTAGTTAAAGTCATTCGCTTCATCATCAATAATTGGTCTGTAAACGTCTTGTACCCACTCTGCAACGTTACCAGCCATATCATATAATCCGAAATCATTTGGAGGGTAAAATTTAACAATTTGTGTAATATCGGCACCGTCATCAGACCATCCAGCAATTCCACCGTAATCTCCTTTACCTTGTTTGAAGTTAGCTAATTGATCACCTTTTAATTGTCTTTTACCAGAACGAGTATATTGACCTTTCCAAGGATATTTTTTTTGTCCTTTGTAAATATTGTATTCTCTGTTTCCTACTAATGCTAATGCAGCATATTCCCATTCTGCTTCAGTTGGAAGTCTGTATTCCGGTAAAATTATTCCAGAACTTCTTTGAGCATATACATTTTTAGCTTCAGTACCTGTAGCTGATCCAGAATTTTTAATAGGACCTTTTTTGCCCATTTGTTTTTTCAAAACAATATCATCTTTTCCACCAAAAGTTTTTGAAGGTGAATTGATATATGATTCAGTATCAAAATTTGAATCTGCAGTTACTTCTGCACTGATTTTATTTCCTTTTTTAAGGTAACCTTCTTTTTCAAGAATATTTTCGTTTACACGATTGGTTCTCCATTCACAAAATTCTGTAGCTTGAATCCAGTTTACTCCAACTACAGGATAATTTGAATAAGCAGGATGTCTTAAATAGTAATTAGTCATCGTCTCGTTATATCCTAAACGACTTCTCCAAACTAAAGTATCTGGAACAACTCCATTATAAATGTGTTTGTAATTATCTTCTGTTGGAGGATAAACCGATTTCACCCAATATAAGTATTCAGCATACATCATATTTGTAACTTCCGTTTCATCCATGTAAAAGGATTGAACATGTTGCTTTGTTGGGCTGTTATTCCAATCGTGCATTACGTCGTCTTCTACTTTACCCATTGTGAACGTACCGCCTTCAATTGAGGTCATTCCAGGTGGATTTTCTTGCTTTTTAAACTTAGTGTTATATTGGAAACCACCTTTTTTATCGTTGATTTGCCATCCAGTTGCGCTAGAACCACCTTTAGTGTTTCCGCTCTTACTGCAGCTGGTAAAACCTATTGCTACAGTCAACGCTAGTAACAATTTTAAAGTCATAATTTTAGTAACTTTCATACTTTTGTAGGTAAAAAATTTAAGTGCCGCAAGATACTAATAAACCATTAATATGCAACAAAAAAATAAAAAAAATTAAACAATAATTTTACTTGATATATATAGAAACGAAAAAACGTGTTAAATATTGTATAAAGTTATTTAAAAATTTATTATTTGCAATATTTTAGTTTATTTTGCGTTATGATGGAAATGAAAAAGAAATATCTACTTTTATTATTGGTTTCATTTTTGAGTTTTGCTCAAAACACTAAAGAATTTTCATTGATATGGAATGATAATGCCGCATTTGTAATAGGTGAAACAAAGTACATTATACCTCAATTTCAATCGGAGAATTTTGAATTTCACGAAGCAAAAAAATCAATTACATATGTAAATAGTTTCAAGGTGCCTGGCTTGGTTTCTGAAGGAGCTGCCTCAATTGAAAATATTGTATATGAAACAATAGATGTATCTAAATTAAGTGGTTTGGATATCTCTAAAATTTTCTCCAAAATTGATTTTAAATCATTTTCTTCATTTGCAAGAGATGATGCCTATTTTTCTTTTAATTTTAATCCAATAATTAAAGATAATTCGGGATATAAAAGAGTAAAATCATTTACACTAAATTATTCGATTTCAAATTCCAATAGGTCGTCTCAAAGTACTAATTCTATTCAAAACTCTGTTTTAGCATCAGGTTCTTGGCATAGATTTTATGTTGAAAAATCAGGAGTTTATTTAGTAAGCAAAAGTTTTCTTCAAAGTATTGGTGTAAATGTTGCTGTTGACCCAAGAACTATTAAAATATATGGCAATGGCGGTAGAATGTTACCTTTATTAAATAGTACTTCTTATCCAATTGATTTAGAAGAAAATGCCGTTCAGTTTATTGGCGAAGAAGACGGTGTTTTTAATGATAATGATTACATTTTATTTTATGCTGAAGGCGTGGACACTTGGAACGAAGAAAGTTTAACGCACGTAAATCAATTTGCAGACAGATCGTATTATTATGTTTCTACTTCTGGCTCAGCTGGAAAGAGAATCCAACCTTATATGGAGCCCGTTGGTTCTGCAAACTTATTTCTTTCAAATTATGACGGCTATCAATTTCACGAAGTAGACCTTTTTAATGCCGGAAAAATAGGTAGAAGATGGTTTGGCGAAAAATTTGATTTAGATGATAATCAGACTTTTCCATTCGTATTGCCAAATTATACTTCGGGTTCACCCGTAAATTTATCTGCGAATTTTGCAGCTGTTTCTTTTGTTTCCACTTCATTTAAAGTAAAAGCAAATGCTGTAGATATTGGAACCGTTCCAATAAACGCAGCTGTAGGTTCTGCTCTAGGTTTTGAAAATATTCTAAATACCAGCTTTGTTCCTACTTCAAACTCGGTAACTATCGATTTATCATACATTAATAATGGTGTGCCATCTTCAAAAGGATATTTAGATTACATTATTTTAAAATACAATGCCGAATTAAAAGGGTTTGGTAAACAGTTTTTGTTTTCAAATAATTTAGTAAAAACAAACATTGGTGTTGGACAATTTGCTATTTCTAATGCGACAAATATTAAATCGGTTTGGGATGTTACGGATATATATAATGTAACAAAATTAGATAACACGCAAAATAGTATATCTTTTAAATTGAATTTAGGTCAAGATAAAAAGTTTGTTGCAGTTGATAATCTGGATTTTTACACTCCTTTAAGAGAAAATGAAACAAATGTGGCTAATCAAAATTTAAAAGGGACTATTTTTAAAAATAACCAAGGTCTTTTTCAAGATATTGATTATTTAATAGTTACTCCATCTAGTTTAGTAGCACAAGCAGAAACATTAGCTAATTTTCATAGAAACAATTCAAATATGAATGTTAAAGTAGTGTCGCTACCTTTAATATATACTGAATTTGGAGGCGGAAAACAAGATGTAGCTGCTATAAGAAATTTTGTAAAATATGTGTATGATAATGCTTCAAATACAGTTAATAAAGTAAAATATTTAAATTTATTTGGGGATGCCTCTTACGATTTTAAGAATAGAATTCGAAACAACACTAATGTAGTGCCTATTTTTCATGGTTTTGAAGTGTCTCAATCTTTAAATCCAAACAATAGTAGTAATTTCTCTTTGTTTTCATCTTTTATGTCCGATGATTTCTTTACGCTTATGGATGACAATGAAGGAAATATGCAATCTTCAGCAGATTTAATGGATTTAGCTGTAGGTAGAATGCTAGTTTCTTCAAACACACAAGCTTCAGAAATGGTAAACAAAGTACTTGAATATCATGATGAAAGATCTTACAAAAGATGGCGAAATAACCTAGTTTATTATGCTGATGACCCCGATCCTTTTTTATCTGGTGATTATTTATTACAAAAAGATTTAAACGAATTAGCTGATGAAGTTTCAGTCGCAAATCCGTTTTTTAATAGCAATAAAATTTTTACTGATGCATACGTACAAGAAGTAAGTGCTGGTGGTCCAAGGTACCCTCAAGCAAAAAAATCATTTTTAGACGCTATCGAATTAGGGGCTTTAGTCTTAAATTATTACGGACATGGAAATGAAGAAAGTTTTGCTGTAGAACGCATTTTTGAAAAAGCAGATGCACAAGCATTAGGAAACAGATTTAAATATCCGCTGTTTATTACTATTACTTGTGAATTTACTAGGTTTGATGACCCAAACCGCCCGACAGGTGGAGAATATATGTATTGGAATAAAGCTGGAGGCGCCATTTCATTGTTGGCTACAACCAGACAAATTAGTCAATCTTTAGGAATTCAGTTAAATGAAGAAATTTATAATAATTTGTTCACTATGGAAAACAATTCCTATATTTCCATTGCAGAATCACTTCGTCGTGCTAAAATTAATATTGGTGGTTCAAACAAAAGAGTTGTTTTTTATATTGGCGATCCTGCATTAAAATTAGCCATTCCAAGGCCAAAAGTAGTTTTAACCAAAGTAAATGGCGAAAACATTAATACAACATCACTTTCTTTACAAGCTTTGTCATTAGCTACACTGTCAGGAGAGGTTTTGGACGAGAACAATGCTATAATAGCTAATTATAATGGAGATTTAGCTGTACAGGTTTATGATAAAAATTTAAACAGATTAACATTAGATAACGACAATGCTTCTTTGCCACCTTATAATCAACCTAAACTAAATTTTGTGAGTTTAGGAGAAGTTATCTACAGAGGAAATGCATCAGTAGTAAACGGAAAGTTTGAATTTAGTTTTATCGTACCACAAGATATTCAAATTCCAATAGGGAATGGTAGAGTAAGTTTTTATGCTAAAAGTATCTCGCCAACTTTACAAAATCAAACGGGTTATAACACTCAAATTAAAGTTGGTGGTGTGAATACATTAGCCCCTTCTGATACCACTCCGCCGAAGTTAAAATTGTACATGAACGATACGAATTTTGTGAGTGGTGGGATTACAAATGAATCACCAATTTTCCTGGCTTTTCTTGAAGATGAAAACGGAATAAACACCGCAAGTGGAATTGGACACGATATTGTGGCTATTTTGGATAATGATGAAAACAATCCATACAATTTAAATGATTATTACGAAACTGAAAACAATAACTATAAAAAAGGAAAGGTTACCTATCCTTTTAGGGATTTAGCTCCTGGTTTACATACTATTTTGTTTAAAGCTTGGGATGTATATAATAATTTAATTACGGCTGAAATTCAGTTTGTGGTTATTGGCGATGGTGATTTAGAATTACAAAATGTTTTAAATTATCCAAATCCGTTTGTAAGTTATACCGAATTTTGGTTTAGTCACAATCGACCATTTGAACCATTAGATGTACAAGTTCAAATTCTAACCATAACAGGGAAATTGGTAAAAACAATTAATCAAACTATTGTAAATGAAGGATTTACTTCAAGAGATATAAAATGGGATGGTAAGGATGATTTTGGTGATAAAATAGGTAAAGGCGTTTATGTCTATAAACTAACAGTAAAATCAGCAATAACGGGGAAAAAAACAGAAAAAATAGAAAAACTTGTAATCCTATAAAAAAAATGTATATTTGTCAATTCACTATAAAAACAAGCATATTGAAATAAAATTACATCTGAAATTAATATATAAATAGTAACCAAATCAAACAGATGAAAAATCTAATTAAACTTTTAACAATTTTAGTAGTTGCGCAATACACCTACGCGCAAGAAAGAGTAATAACTACAGCAGTACCTTTTTTATTAATCGCTGCAGACGCTCGTTCTGCGGGTTTGGCAGATATGGGTGTGGCGACTTCTGCAGATGCATATTCGCAACAATATAACCCATCAAAATACGCGTTTTCAAAGCAAAAACAAGGATTTTCAATGAGTTATACGCCTTATTTAACCAGTATAGCAAATGATATTTCTTTAGGACAATTGACATATTTTAATAGGTTTAATGACCGTATGGCTTTTTCTGGTAGTTTGCGTTATTTTGGTTTTGGAGATATTGAACTAAGAGAAACAGGTGACCCAAATGAAGTACCAGTAATCACAAGTCCAAATGAATTCGCAATTGATGGTTCGTATTCATTAAAACTTAGTCCAGAATTTGCGATGGGCGTTTCGGGTCGTTATATTCGCTCTAATTTAAAAATTGCCAATGCAACAACTGATGCTAGACCAGCAACTACATTTGCGGTGGATGTTTCAGGTATTTATCAGTCGGAAGAAGAAGTGTTTGATAATTTTAATGGAAGATGGCGAGCAGGTTTTAATTTTCAAAATTTAGGTCCGAAATTATCATATGATAATGATTTATTAAATGAAAACTTTATTCCAGCAAATATGCGATTGGGAGGAAGTTTTGATTTTATTTTAGATGATTATAATAAAGTAAGTTTAATTGGTGAAACTACAAAATTATTAGTGCCAACACCTCAAACTGTTACGGATTTAAATAATGACGGCGTAATTAATGCTACTGATAAATCCATAAACAATCAAAATTATAGACAAATAAGTTGGACAAGCGGAATTTTTCAATCTTTTGGCGATGCGCCTAACGGTTTTTCAGAAGAGTTACAAGAATTTACTTGGGCGTTAGGAGCTGAATATTGGTACCAAGATTCATTTGCTTTAAGAACAGGTTATTTTAATGAAAGCGTAGAAAAAGGTGCCAGAAAATACCTAACATTAGGAGCAGGGTTTAAATATAACACAGTTAAAATAGACGTTTCTTATTTGTTTTCAGCATCTAAAGTTAGAAATCCACTTGAGAATACTTTACGATTTTCTTTATCATTTAATTTTGGAGACGAATACGATGATAACTAATAAAATATATAATTAATTTTAATCCAAATTCAATATTTTTGAATTTGGATTTTTTTTCCAAAATAAGTAAAAATATATAAATAAGTAACTTATGAAAGAAATACGAATAGAAACTAAAGTATCTGTTTTTGAGTCATTTGATGAATTATCGGATTCGGAAAAAGAATATATGAATAAAGCCATTGAAATTAGAAAAAAAGCGTATGCGCCCTATTCTAAATTTTTAGTAGGTGCAGCAATTGTTTTAGATAATGGTTTAGTATTACAAGGTTCTAACCAAGAAAACGCTGCGTATCCATCCGGTTTGTGCGCAGAACGAGTAGTTATTTTTTATGCTGGTGCAAATTATCCAGACAATAAAATTGTAAAAATGTTTATTTCGGCTGCACCATCAGACCGTGAGGCAACAAGTCCAATTCCTCCTTGTGGTTCGTGTCGTCAATCCATTTCTGAATATGAAGTGAAACAAGATTTGCCTATCGAAATTTATTATATGGGATCGATTGGACCAATACATAAATCGGATTCTTTGAAAAATTTATTGCCTTTTATGTTTGATAAAGCGAATCTATAACGATTTCGTTAGTAAAAAATAAAATAAATTGATTATTTTCTTAATTTAAACAGCAATAAATTTTTAGAATAAAATACGTTGTAGTATTTTTGTGGTTCATAAAAAATAAATAGTTACATATATGAAACCAATTACAAAAGAAGTATATCTAAAATGGTATGAAGACATGCAGTTTTGGAGAAAGTTTGAAGACAAATTAGCAGCCTTATATATACAACAAAAAGTAAGAGGATTTCTTCATTTATATAACGGACAAGAAGCCGTTTTAGCAGGTGCATTACACGCTATGGAATTAGGCGGAAAAGATAAAATGATTACCGCTTATAGAAATCACGTACAGCCAATTGGTATGGGTGTAGATCCTAGAGCCGTAATGGCAGAATTATTAGGAAAAGTTACCGGAACTTCAAAAGGTATGGGTGGTTCAATGCATATTTTTTCTAAAGAACACGGTTTTTATGGTGGTCATGGTATTGTTGGTGCTCAAATTCCTGTTGGTGCAGGTATGGCTTTCGCCGATAAATATTTCGAAACAGGTGGTGTAACATTGACTTATTTTGGAGATGGAGCAGCACGTCAAGGATCATTACATGAAGCATTTAATATGGCTATGTTGTGGAAACTACCGGTTGTTTTTATTTGTGAAAATAACGGATATGCTATGGGAACTTCAGTAGAAAGAACTGCCAATCATACAGATATTTGGAAGTTAGGTTTAGGTTACGAAATGCCTTGCGGACCTGTAGATGCAATGAATCCTGTTAAAGTAGCCGAAGCCATGCATGAAGCAATGGAACGCGCAAGAAGAGGTGAAGGGCCAACTTTCTTAGAGATGAAAACATACAGATATAGAGGACATTCTATGTCTGATGCACAACATTATAGAACTAAAGACGAAGTAGAA
>NZ_JBIKJI010000018.1:0-21623 GCF_044361065.1 Flavobacterium sp. | reverse complement strand
TCAGCAATCACTTCTGTTTGCATAAGCGGACTAGGTCTGTGTAAAAGCAATACATCTATATAATCGGTTTGTAAATTCTTTAATGAATTTTCTACGCTCCAAATAATATGTTCTTTTGTGTAATCGTAATGTTTAATGCTATACTCTCGTTCCTCACAAACATATTTTATCCCACATTTGGTAATAAATTTTATTTCTTTTCTATCAATATTCATTTGAGCCCAAGCAGTTCCAAAAGCAGCTTCCATTGTATAGCCGCCATAAATATCAGCGTGGTCAAATGTTGTAATTTCCTCCGTTAAGCAAGTTGCTATAAGTTGCTGAATGGTGGTTTGGTTAAAATTTCTTCCCCATTTGCCCCAATTCATTGTGCCGGCAATAATAGATGATTTGTGAATAGACATTTTAGATATTTTTTATAAAAATAATAAGTATTTCTTAATTAGTTATAAAGATATAACAATTTGCCATTAAATTAACCGTCAATTAACTTCAACATCAATTAAATTGTTGTTGAATTTTTCAGTTATTCTTTAAATTTGATATCTTTGTAGTGTAAACAATAAAAACCAAAGGCATCTTTAAATAGGTGCTTTTTTTATTAACTGTATTCAAAAATGGAATGGTTCGCTTTATATACAAAGCCTCGTAATGAAAAAAAGGTTGCCGAAAACCTTGCTGCCCTTGGCATAGAGGTCTATTGTCCATTAGTAACCACTATCAAACAGTGGTCCGATCGGAAAAAAAAGGTAGAATCACCTTTGATTCCATCGTATGTTTTTGTAAAAATTGAGGAAGCAAATAGAAAAGACGTGTTTCAAGTAGCTGGCGTTGTACAATATGTTTTTTGGTTGGGCAAACCAGCAAAAATCCAACCCTATGAAATAGAAGCATTAAAAACACAATTAGCCGCACCTGTAATTAATGTAGCGATAGAAACCTGGACGCCCAACGCACAAATTCAAATAAGTGAAGGCCCATTTAAAAATCAAATGGCAGTTGTGGAAAAAGTATCTACAAACAAAGTAACTTTAATATTAAAATCGTTAGGAATCCGATTAGTTTTAGACCTTTAAAATTCTTTTCTTTTCTTAAATTTATTAATTGTATTATTATATTAAATACACCATAATATTCTTCGATAATTTTAAATATAAATTATTGATAAACAGAATTTTATAGAAAAATAAGAAAATTAATTTACCACTAAAATTAAATTTTAATTTATTTTATTTGTATTTTAGCGCTCTTAATTTAAAACTAACTATGAGCCTAATTGTATTAACTGGTACTACAGGATATATCGGACAAAATTTAACCAAATATTTTAATTCAAAATCTAAAAAAAACAAATCTATTTCGCTCCGATTTCAAAATTGGCACAAAATGATGCCTTTAGAAACGGAAATAATCATCCATTTAGCGGCAATAAATTTAAATCCGCAAGACAGCGCTTTTGACGAAGAATATTTTAGAGTAAATACTGAACTTACCTCTAAACTATTTCGATACTTTTTAAATTCAAATGCCAAAACGTTCATCTTTTTAAGCACAACGGAATTAATAGACAAATATATAACCGAAGTCAACGAAAATTCTAAAGTAAATCCTACTAATCCTTTTTTGCAATCTAAATTTGACGCAGAGCAATTTATTTTAAATCAAGAATTACCAGAAGGTAAAAGAGCCATTATATTACGAGTAGCTCCAGTATATGGTAGAGAAACAAAAAGCACGCTACACGATACATTTAGTTTTTGTAAACGATTTCCTTGGTTTTTTGGTGTTTTTGACACGAAACAATCCTTTTGCTATATTGATAACGTGACAGAAATTATCGCTCAAATTTCTGAAAAAACAGCGGTTACTTCAGGAATTTACAATGTATCAGATAACGAGCCAATTTCGTCGATTCAAATGGTTAATTGGATTGCTGATGTTTTCGACAAAAAAGCCAAAATTATTAAAGTCCCTAAAGGAGTATTAAACCTATTTGCTAAAATAGGGGACATCTTCAAATGGGAATTTAATTCTAAAAAACTTTTAGAAATTTCTCAATCAAGAATCATTAACGGGAACAAAGTAAAAGAAGCATTAGAGATGAATAAAATGCCTTTTGACACAGAAACCGCAGTACTAAAAACAATTGAGTATTACGACTCAATAAAGATATAAATAACGCTACAAACAACTATATTCAAACATAAAAGGGTATTTATTTTAAATAAATACCCTTTTTTAAATGTATAAAAATTTCTTATTTTAATACGGCAAGCAAAATTCCAGCTAAACTTGTTAATATACTGGCTATCCCAACAATTTCTCCAGTGCTCATTTTTGTTTTTTCTGGTTTTTCTGGTACAATAATTTTACTTCCTGCTAAAACTTTTGGGTATTTTCTAATCCCAAAAAAAGAACCTGACGCACTTGCCGAACCATTAGCGTGTACTACATACACTTTTTTCATCCAACCCTTTTCGGCGGTACCACCTGCATTTTTAATATAATATTTAACATTTTTTCCATTTCGATAAGGCACTTCCGTTTCAAACATTACCCCACCAGAAATTAGTACAGTTGACTTCTTATTAGGAATTCGTATAGAATCATTAACTTGGATAATTAAATTGCTCGTGCTATTTGGTTTCTTAGATATTAATTTCCAATCAATTGGAATTACTAACTCATTTCTTATGACGTTGATGGCTTCAATATCTGCTTCATCAGTAGTTCCTCCTGCTCTCTTAATAAAATCTAAAACACGCTCGTCCTTTTTTATGATTGCATAACCTCCTGGGTACAAAATCTCACCTGAAACACTTACCATTTGAGGGGTTTCAAAGGTTATAATTCGTCTAACGACTACCTGATCTTGTGGTTCCATTAAAAATGTAGCCGCTTGTTTTGGGTTTTTAGGGTCTATCGTAAGGTTAAAAGTGATAATTTTTTCTTTATCGTTTTGGTTGTAAACAACATCCTTTTTATTTCTGAATACCGCAATATTACTAGCAGCTTTATCGGTAAAAAATTCAGACTCTAATAATAAATCGTACAAACTCATTCCAGATACATAAGTAAACTCTCCAGGTTTACGAATCTCACCAGTTATAGACAACTTATAGCCATCTAACAATTCTTGATTGAAAAAAACTACAATTACATCTTCTTTCTGAAGCGTCATATTTGCAGATTCTTCTCCGTTAAGCGCGCTTTGTAAATTAAAACTGATGTATTCTTTTGTAAAATCGCTTTTCTGACGGATTAAAGAAGCCTTTTCTAAAAACACATTTTCAGTTACGCCGTCTGCTTTTTTCAACAAATCTTTTATAGTCATACTACCACTGTTTGGAAGACTATATTCACCAGGACGATATACTGCTCCTTTTATGTGCACACGATTTTCATAACGATTTAAAATTTTATCTACGCTAATAATATCTCCAGCTTTAGGAAGATACGAAGCGAATGTTAATTCATTTAAATCGGTTACTTTTAATTCAGAATTGGTTTTTTGTTTTACTAAAATTCTATTTTTATAAGCGTTTTCTGAAAATCCAGAAGCATATGAAATCACTTGTTTTAAATTTTCGCCTGCAACCAATTCAAAAATTCCAGGGCGTTTTATTTCGCCTTCTAACGTAACTCGGGCTTCATAACTTGGAATACGAATAACGTCATTATCTGTAAGCGAAATATTATCACTTTGATCCCCTTTCGTTAAAAAACGGTACAAATCTATTGTGCGAATAATTTTATTATTTCTAATCAATTCAATTTTTCTATAACTTCCTATGTCGCTTGGGCCTCCAGCCACGTGCAATGCGTTATATACCGAACTCATAGAACTTAATTGGTAGTTTCCAGGTTGTAGGGCGCCAATAATAGTTACTGAAATGGTTCGGTAATTGGAGACACTAAACGATAATTTACTGCCCTTACCAGCAAGTGTGCTATATATTTTTCCAATTTGTTTTTGTAATTTATTTTTCGCAGCTTCAAAAGCAAGGCCGCTTAAAAACACTTCGCCAACATTTGGAATGTTAATCGTGCCGTTTTTAGAAATAGTACCAGAATAGTTAAATTGCTGCACCCCATAAACACTAATATCCAATTCATCTCCAGGCCCTAAAATATAATTGGAAGAAGCCGGCATATTTTGATTGGGCTCGAAGGATAAATTTTTAGAACGAAACAACTCCGAACCAAAAACAGTTAAAGCATCATTTTTAATAAGTAATGTGTCTTTTACAATCGGTTTAAGTGGCTTTTTATTTTTATCAGTAGTAATATTTGAATTGTCCTTTTCTATTCTCGTTTTTAAAAGTGTAAATTCTGAAGACGACATTCCCTTAGCAAGAGCTAATGGTTCCGCTTGTTCCAAAGTCATTTGATTGGCTTTTAGTTCTTTCACAATTTGTGCAATTTCTGCTTCACTAAATTGTGCCGCTTTAATTTGACTCAAATCCTTTCCTTTTAAAAACTCTTGTCCAAAGGAAAAAAGGGAAAACAAAGTAAAACAACTAACAAGTAAAATGCGCTTCATAATATAAGAATTAAATTTATGTGTCAAAGGTAAGAAAAAAAACAACGTTTTAATAAATTACTAAACTAGCATTGTCTTCTGTTTTGAGTTCAAATGTGCAATTTTTGCATTCAATTCATCTCATTAGTTTCAAAAATATTTTTATAAACTAATGATTTCTTATCATTATGAACAGCCATTACTTCTTTTATGGCTTTTTCATAATAGGTTCTTAAAATTTTTGGCTCAATAATTTTAATATTATACATCCACTGGAATAACCAGCCCAAAAGTTCTCTGTTAATGCCACACGTTAAAGTTAAAAGTGTTTTTCCTTTTTTCTTTTCAAATTGCTGAGAATGATGCCAGGTATGATTTTGAACAAATTCGCTCAACACGTTTGAAATTTCTATTTGTATAATATAAATGTTGGAATTAATATTTTTTGTAACACCAAATCTTGAATCCAATTCTTTGCTTACTAAATAATAATAATCTTTTGGTTTACAAGTTTTGGGAAGAATAGAAACCCCTTCCATTTGACGAATACCATATATTACTACTTGGTTTTGAGATACATTATAACCACCAATGTAATAATTGTTTCTGTGAAAGATCATTAATACCGGAATAATTTGAATTTTCTTAGAGGTGAAAGAAAAATTATCACCTGTTTCATCGTTTTTTAAATCACGAATAAACAACATATTATTTTTGGAAATCGCTTCATTTATTAGCGCTCTTTTTGAAGATTCATTAGGCTTAGATTTCGGTAAATTAAAACTTGTATAATGGAGTGCATTGCCTTCATTAGAATCATCAATTGATGGCAATGTGCTTTGAATATGAAAATATTTTTCTTTTAACACATAAAAGGACTTTATACTTTCCTTTTCTTGAAAAAACAGTTCTACTTCTTTCAAATCGCGTTGAATTTGCCGCCTACTTTTCAAATATCCTGAGGACGCATAAAGTACAGTTAATTCATTTAATGAAAAAGGCCGGATTTTTAATGTAGTATAAACGAGTCGTAATCTGTTTGTTTTAGTTTGATGTGTCATATTTTGTCGTTATTAAAGACAAAAATACTATTTTTTATTCGAAAACAACACATTCCTAAAACATTTAAAATATTGATTTGAAGTTAATTGCTGTTGTATTGTTGATTTAGATGATAAAACACAACAGAGATGGGCTAAAGATGGCCTAACATAACCGAAATGGCATACTGTTTTTTTATATTTTTGTAGAATTAAAACTACGCAATTTAACAAAATGAAAGAAGAAGTATTTGTTATATTTAAAAAATATATACCAACTCCACTATGGCCAAACATCATTAAAACGGCAATTGAGTTTAAAGACAATTATTTTTTAAAACGCATTGGCGCTACCAAAAAATGGTACCGGAACTATTATTTAAAAGTAACCTTCAAAAGTCAAGTCGTAAAAAAAATCAGGCTATCTCTTGAAGACAAAAACGTGTTAAAACAAAATGTAAAAAAATTTAATCAAAGCTTAAAAACCCAACAATCAATAAACAATCATTTAAAAAAAGAATCTAAATTTTAGAAAAAACTTTTTTAGTATTAAAAATAAGAGTACTTTTGTTATTCAAAAATAAAATTTGTGTTATCCAATTTAATAACTTCAAAAACCCGTTTGCGCTTGCTGGTGAAATTTTTCATTAATGCTGCTAATGAAGGGTATTTAAGAGGTTTGGCTACAGAAATGCATGAGAACACTAATGCCATCCGAAAAGAGCTAAATAACCTTTCTGAGGCAGGCTATATTCTTCGTGAGGAGCAAGAATCTAAAGTGTTCTATCGTGCAAACAAACAACATCCGTATTTCTCATTATTGCAACAAATTGTTCGCAAACACATTGGTTTAGACGACATTATAGAGGCAGTCGTGAGTAGAATGGGAGAAGTGCATCGTGTGTTTTTGATTGGCGATTACGCTAAAGGAATTGATTCGGGTTTGTTAGAAGTAGTTATTGAAGGAGGAATAATCCATCAGCAGTACTTAGAGCAATTAAAAGAAAAAATAGAAAACGAAATTCAAAAAACCATCACTTTTCATACCACAAAACAGTATGAAGGCGATGGTTTATTAGTTTTCGAACAAGAATAAGAAGACCAAATTCGGTTTTCAATACCCGCCAGTTAGCCCAATTATGGGACTGACCAGGCGAAGCCGTGGAGTTAATGAGTCAATTAGTCAATGTGCTAATAAGCCGAGAGCCGTAAATCCAAAATCGTAATTCGTAAATTTAAAAACCCTTTACCCAAAACCTTTCACCTTATACCCATTAATAAATTTGAAAACCGAAAATAACATAATACTATCAGTAACGGGACTTGGCTATGTAGGTTTACCCTTAGCGCTTGAATTTGCTAAGAAATACAAAGTCATTGGTTTTGATATTAACAAAGAGCGAGTAGCCTTAATGAAACAAGGTATTGATCCTTCAAATGAATTAACGGCAAACGCTTTTAAAAACACAACCATTACCTTTACTTCTAATTTTGAAGAAGTTAAGGAAGCTAATTTTCATATTATCGGAGTACCAACCGATATCGATAAAAACAAAGTACCTAATCTTAATCCTTTATTAAGTGCTTCAAAAAGCATTGGAAAAATATTAAAAAAGGGCGATACCGTTGTATATGAATCAACCGTTTATCCGGGCTGTACAGAAGAAGATTGCGTGCCCGTTTTAGAAAAACACAGCGGTTTAAAAGCAGGTATCGATTTTCATTTTGGCTACAGTCCAGAACGCATAGTTCCGGGCGATAAAGTAAAAACAGTTACTAAAATTTTAAAAATTGTTTCAGGAAACAGTCCTGAAGCACTTGAAAAAATTGCAGCTGTTTACGGTTCCATTATCGAAGCAGGCTTACATTATGCACCTTCAATAAAAGTAGCTGAAGCTGCCAAAGTAATAGAAAACACGCAACGTGACATCAACATATCATTAATGAACGAATTGGCCATCATATTCGATAAAATGAATATAGATACACAAGCCGTAATAGAAGCCGCAGGAACCAAATGGAATTTTCACAAGTACCAACCGGGTTTAGTAGGAGGCCACTGTATCAGTGTCGACCCGTTTTATTTAATGCACAAAGCAAAAAAAATCGGAATTGACCCTCAAGTTATCGCTGCAGGAAGACGCGTAAATGATTTTATTCCCACGTTTATTGCTAAAAAAGTGGTTCAAACACTAATTGAACAAGACAAAAACCCAGGAAAATCCCGTGTGTTGGTGATGGGAATTACCTTTAAAGAAGAGGTATCCGACATTCGTAATTCTAAAGTAATCGATTTGATAAAAGAACTAAAAGACTATTCTGTTGAAGTTGATGTTATCGATCCTAACGCAGACCTATTAGAACTGAAACAGCATTATAATGTTCATTTAACACCCAACCCAACAGGAAAATACGATAGCATTATAGTAGCAGTAGGGCATCAAGCCTATCGCAATATGACACTATCAGATTTCGAAAAGCTATCTAACGGCCCTGTGTATATATTCGATATCAAAGGCGTCTTAAATAAAAAGAATTTTAAAAATTATTGGCGATTGTAGTTAATTTGAAGATTTGAAAATTCAATATTCGTTATTTAACATTCAATATTACAAATATAATTGTTGCCTTCGAGAGCCTCAGTCAACAACGAGAGCCTCAGTCAACTGACTGCTGACTGAGGCACTCGAAGTCAACAGAGATAACAACCAACCATTCACTGCGACCTTTGCGAAAAACGTTGCGACCTTTGCGGTTAAAATAAAAATCAGTGTTGCCTTCGAGAGCCTCAGTCAACAGAAATAACAAAAACCCAGCAATCACCGCGTCCTTTGCGAAACCCTTGTGAACCTTGCGGTAAAAAAAACAAGTATAACTAAAAAGTGAAAAGTAATTAGTAATAGCTAAAACCTAATACCCAATAACCTTCACCCAATACATTAAAAAATGGAAAACGACGAAATCACCTTAAAAGAACTCCTTCTTAAAGCAAAAGAATGGTACACGTTTTTATTATCTAAATGGAAAACAATTGTTTTAGCAGGAATCATAGGAGCCCTATTAGGTTTGGGTTATTCTTTTTATAAAAAACCCATATATACCGCCTCACTAACCTATGCTGTAGAAGACGGAAAAGCGTCTGGCGGACTTGGAGGAGCATTAGGATTAGCCAGTTCATTCGGATTAGATTTAGGAGGATCAAGTGGTGGTGCTTTTTCTGGTAGTAACTTGATGGAATTGTTTAAATCGCGTGCGATGGTAGAACAAACTTTATTAGCGCCCGTTACTCAAAACAACAAAACCATTTCCTTGGCTGAAATGTATATCCAAGATAAAAAGTGGCGCGAAAAATGGGAAGAAAAACCAGCCTTAAAAACTATTACATTTTTACCTAATATAGATAGAGCCAAATTCACTCGAGTACAAGACAGCATTTTTGGATTGATCTATAAAGAATTATCCACAGAGTCTTTAACCGTGGAGCAAAAAGACAAGAAGGTAGCCATTGGAACCATCACTATGAGATGTACCAACGAATACTTTGCGCAACAATTTAACTTAGCTTTGACGCAAACGGTAATCGATTTCTACGTTGAAACCAAAAGCAAACGTGCCAAAGAAAACATGGATATCTTGGTACGTCAAACCGATTCCATACGTGGGGAGTTGAATGGTGCCATCACTGGAGTAGCAGTAGCTAACGACAATACGTTTGGTCTCAATCCAGCTTTAAACGTAAAACGCGTACCATCAGCCAGACGTCAAGTCGATGTCCAAGCAAATACAGCCATCTTAACCGAAATCGTAAAACAAGCCGAATTAGCCAAAGTAACCTTACGTAAAGAAACCCCATTAATTCAAATCATCGACCAACCGATTTTACCTTTACCAAAAGAAAAATTCGGAAAAGCAAAAGGAATTCTATTAGGCGGCATCTTAGCTGGTTTTTTAACCATTTTAGGATTGATTATAAGAAGGATTTTTAAAGAGTTAAGTCTTTAATGTGCCAATTAGACAATGTGTCAATTTGATAATTTGATAATTTGAAGATTTGACCCGAGGCAAAGCCAAACAAAGCACAGCTAAAATTCAAAATTCCTCGTTAAAAATAATAAAATTCAAAAGTAATTCATAAAGACGAATAAGACGTAAATCCAAAATCGTAATTCGTAAATTTAAAAACCTTTTACCCAAAACCTCACACCCAATACCCATTAAAAAAATGAAAAAAGCCATTATAGTTTCCGGATATTTCAATCCCATTCACAAAGGCCATATTGAATATTTCAATAATGCCAAAGCGATGGGCGATTACCTTATTGTAATTGTTAATAACGACAAACAAAGGGCTTTAAAAGGTAGTAAAGAATTTCAACAAGAAGATGAACGTGTGTTTATCGTGTCTAACATTAAAAGTGTAGACCAAGTTTTTCTATCTATTGACGAAGATCGTACGGTTTGTGCAACAATACAACATATACACGAACAATTACATAACGAGTACCAACTAGCTTTTGCCAATGGTGGTGACCAAAATAATAACTCCATACCAGAAGCACCCATTTGTGAAACATTAGGAATAATATTATTAGATGGTTTAGGCGATAAAATTCAATCATCAAGTTGGTTGTTGAAATAAAAAATATTTTTTCAACGCTATTTATTGAACAAAATTTGAAATGATTAGAATAAATTCTTTAAAAAACTTATATTTTTTTAAAATATTATCCGAAGGTATTGGGAGAAGTATTGGAGTAAATTTATTATGGACAATTTTTGGTTCAGTTTTTACGCAGTTATTAACATTAGTAACTTTTTATTTTGTAGCTAGAATATTAAATGTTAGGGAGTATGGTGAGTTTGCTTTAGTACGTTCTACTATTTTTATGTTTACTATTTTTGTTGGTTATAGTTTGGGTATTACCGCAACTAAATGTGTTGCTGAATATAATAATACTGATGATGAAAAAACTGGAAAAATTGCTGGTTTAACTTTAAAAATTGCTTTTTTTGCAGGGATAATTATTGGTTTATGTGTTTTGATTTTTGCACCGTATATATCTATATATTCATTCAATTCAAATTATTTAACTCAAGAATTACGTATTAGTTCAATCATCTTGTTTTTTTCTTCATTAAATGGAGCATTAAATGGAATATTAGCTGGTTTTAAAAGTTTTAAAATAATTGCAAAGATCAATTTTTTTTCATCGTTTATTACTGTTTTTACAGTACCTGTATTTTCTATCTATTTTGGATTGAATGGTGCCATGTTCGGATTATGTTTAAATTCAGTAATATTATTATTATTTAATTATTATTATGTTAATATTACCCTTAAAAGCAACTTTATTAAATTAGAATTTAAAGATACAAGATCGTTGTTTGGTATATTACATAAATTTACATTACCAGCATTATTATCAGGAATAATGGGTGGTCCCGTAACTTGGATATGTAATTCAATGTTAGTAAGACAACCAAATGGTTTAGAGAATATTGCTGTTTTTGATGTAGCTTATCAATGGAGAAATGCTGTTCTTTTTTTCCCTGTATTGCTAGGACAAGTTATACTCCCATATTTTACATCTTCAGTAAGTGATTCTAATACATTTAGAAAAATGTTTAGAGCTAATGTCATTTTAAACTTTCTTTTTTCAATTATATTAGCAACTATAATATCTTTATTTGCAAAAATAATTATGGGAACATATGGTGTTAAATATGAAGAAGGATATATATTGCTTATAATTCTTGTTTTTACAACTGTTTTAAATTCTGTTAATAGTGTTGTTGGGCAGGCAATTGCTAGCAAAGGTAAAATGTGGGTTGGTTTCTATTTAAACTTGGTATGGGGCTCAACACTTATTTTATCAACCTATTTATTTTTACGATTTGGTTATTCTTCAATTGGACTTGCAATTTCTTATTTAATTTCTTACATAATACACACTATATTAAGTTACTTATATTACAGGAATAGTTTATTTTCAGAGAAAAATATTGAATAAAAATTAATAATTAAAAAAACATTGTGAAAAAAATATTGTTAGTTTTTGGTACTAGACCAGAAGCAATTAAAATGGCTCCACTGGTTAATGAGTTCAACAAGCATAAAGATAAGTTTATTACTAAAGTTTGTGTTACAGCACAACATAGAGAAATGCTAGATCAAGTACTTGATTTTTTTGAAATTCAACCAGATTATGATTTAAATCTAATGAAGCCAGGTCAAAACTTGTTCCATTTGACAGCTGATGTGCTTACAGAAATGAAAAGTGTTTTTGAAGATTTTAAACCTGATTTTGTATTTGTTCATGGAGACACTACAACTTCAACTTCAACTGCACTTGCAGCTTTTTATGCTCAAATAAAGGTATGTCACATTGAAGCTGGTCTTAGAACTTATGATAAATGGTCTCCATTTCCAGAAGAGATGAATAGACAATTAACAGGCAAAATAGCAGATTATCATTTTTCACCAACAGAAGGCTCTAAGAATAATTTGATTAATGAGGGGGTTTCCAAAAACAGCATTCTTGTTACTGGTAACACTGTTATTGATGCTTTATTATTAGCAGAACAAAAAGTCGATAGCATTTATGATGAACAGATTGAGTTTTTAAAATCAATAGTAGATAAAACTAAAAAAATTATTCTAGTTACTGGACATAGAAGAGAGAATTTTGGGAATGGTTTTATAAATATTTGTAATGCATTAAAAGAACTTTCTAATAATAATGAAGTACAAATTATTTTCCCTGTTCATTTAAATCCTAATGTTAAAGAACCAGTTTATTCAATCTTGGGCAATAATAATTCTATTAAATTAATAAGTCCACTTGCGTATCCTGCTTTTGTATGGTTGATGAAACAATCTTATTTAATTATAACAGATAGCGGTGGCATTCAAGAAGAAGCACCGTCTCTAGGGAAACCGGTATTGGTTATGCGTGACACAACTGAAAGACCAGAGGCAGTTGAAGCTGGTACAGTAATCTTAGTAGGTACAAATCAAGAAAAAATTACTTTTGAGTGTAATAACTTGTTAAATAACAAAGAAACCTATAACAAGATGAGTGCTTTACACAATCCTTATGGAGATGGAAAATCTTCCTTAAGAATAATTGATTTTTTTAAAAAAATATAAATTATAATTATATGAATATAGGCAAATACACCTTAAATTATGACTCATTGTCAAACTATTTTTCCAAAGTTATCTTTGGTAATAATTCAAAATCATATTGGAACAATCGATTTAAGCGTAATTGGGTAACGAATAATGGTAGGTTGCAAACTGGAATATTTACTGCATCATTCTGTATGAATGATATTGGTATAACTCCAAAAACGATTTTAGATTATGGTTGTGGCGCTGGAGATTCCGTTCCTTTTTTAAAGATTAAATATCCAAATTCTGAAATATATTTATTTGATTTTTCAGAGAAAGCCCAAGAATTACAAAAAAAATATCAAAAATATTCTGTGATTTTAAAAGATGTTAATAATTCCAAGAAATATGATTTAGTTTACTGCTCAAATGTAATCGAACATATTGTTGAACTAACACCTTTCCTTGAGAAACTTTGTTCTCTTTCAAATGAAAATGTTGTAATTCAAGCGCCTTATTCTGAATTTCATAAAGATGGGGATTTGATTACACCAGATTTTCCTAAAGGAGAGCATGTTAGAACAATCACAGAATCTTTTATTCAAACGCTTCCGACAACATTTGAATGGAAATACTATCTAGTTGATTCCCCAATTGCCTGGGAATATGGCAAACAAGTTATTTATTGGGGTAAAAAGTGTAATTGATAATTTTTTATCATCATCACGAATAATAAAATACATTAATGATTTGTTAAATTTCTAATATTTAAATAAATAAAAAAATGAGTAAGTTTTTAATTACAGGAGGTTTAGGTTTTGTTGGTAATGAAATAGTTAGACAAATAAGAAAACAACACGAAGTTTATATAATAGATTCTAAAAATAGGATTGCACCATATATAGATGATTTAAACGATGTGCCATGTTTTGAGATTGATATTACTGATAAATATAAATTAGAAGATATATTTAATAAAATAGTGCCTGATTTTGTAATTCATTTAGCGGCTATTCATTTTATTCCTGAATGTAATGAATACCCAAATAGAACATTAAAAGTCAATGTTGAAGGAACACAGAATCTTCTTGATTTAAGTGAAAAATATAATGTAAAACATTTTGTAATGGCCTCTTCAGGAGCTGTTTATTCTGATTCACCCTTAGCTCTTAATGAAAAAAACTCGAATATTGAACCTGTTGATGTTTATGGATTTTCAAAATTATTTTGTGAAAATCTTGGTAAATTGAAATCCAAAAATAATTTGTTACCTGTTACAATGGTTAGATTGTTTAATGTTTATGGGCCAAGAGAAACAAATCCACATATAATACCTGAAATTATTGATCAACTTAGAATTAGCAATGAGTTAAAGCTAGGTACAATATCTACATATAGAGATTTTGTTTATACGGAGGATGTAGCAAATATTTTTATTAAACTTTCATTAGATATTCCTGATAATAAGTATAGAGTTATTAATCTAGGTTCAGGAGTTGCCTATACGATTCAAAATCTCATTGAAATTATTTCTGAAATTTTATCTAGGGAAATAAATGTTAATATTGACCCTAATCGTAAAAGGAAAGTTGATAAATTAGTACAAGTTGCAGATAACTCATATTTACTTTCTTTATTCCCGGATTTTAAATTTAGGGAATTTAGGAAAGGAATTGAGGATTTATTGATTTATGAAAAGTTATTATAGAATGTGTAAACCCAAATTAGCGGTTATCTGTGGGCTTCCGCCAAATAAAGAGGGGGAGTCTAATTATAGTTATCAAGTTTATAATGAATTTTTGAATAAATATTCTCATATATATGAGGTAAAATTCTTTTCACATAAAATAGATTCTAATGAAGTACTACCCATAAATAAATGGAAAATTATTAGATTGACCGAAGGTATTGGTATTAAAAGATTACTTTCTGTGTTTAAACTTTTAATACAAGTATTAAAGTATAATCCCAAAGTAGTTCATTTGCAAGGAGCACATACTTCACTTTATGGTATGAATATCGGAGAACCAATTATCGTATTATTGTTGGTGTTTAAGTTGAGAGGAATAAAGACGGTGCATACTATTCATTCAACTTGGCTGGATATTCATTTAACCGAAATGTTTAATGAAAAAAAATCAAATTCTATTGTACGTTACTTTGGTAAATTATATATAAAGCTTGTTACTAAGTGCGCAAACCAATTAGTTGATGTTTTAAGGGTTTTGGTTGCTGGTGAATTTTCAGACATGGATAAAAAGTACGTAAGTTATTATAAATTAAAGCACACTTTAATTAAAAAAGAACTTCATCCTTGTTCATTAAATAAGGTTGATATAGATACAATTATCAATATTAGGAAATTAAACAATTTTTCCGATAAATATGTTTTTTTGGCCTCTGGTTTTGTAAGAAGAGATAAAGGATATCATAAAATAATTGAGGTTTTTCCTGAACTAATATCATTTTTCCCAAATATAAAGTTGATTATTGCAGGACTTCCTCAAGGAAGTGATGGGATGAAATATTCTATTGAATTGGAACAACAAGTTAATGATTTAGATTTAACTAAGTATGTTGATCTAAGGTTTTATTTTATAGAAAATGAAGAGTATGATAGTATTTTCTTATCTGCTAATTCAATAATAATTCCTTACACCAGGTCGATTGGCGCAAGTGGTCCAATGCATAATGCAATTTCTTTAGGTAAGACAATTATTGCTTCAGATTTAGATCATAATTGTGGTCTAAGAAATGTTGTAAATTTATATGATCCATTTATGAAAGAAAGCATGATTAATGCATTAAAAGAGGCAATTATTAGGAATGAAATAATTAATAATAATAGTATTCAATATGCTAAAAAACATTTATGGAGTGATTTAGCATTTGATTATTACAATGATTATCAACAATTATTAAATGGAAAATAGAGTAAAAAAGAATATATGGGTTGTAACATGTTCTTATGGCGTCTATAGCGATTCTCATACGATTAGATTAAGAAATTTGTTGTATAATTTTGATTCTTCAATTTATAATTTAAAAATTATTTCACCTGGCCCAATATCGAATGGGTTGAAGATTAATGAATATGCAGAAGAGATTTTTTTAGACACCCCATTGTTTTTTAAAATTTTAAAATTTTTGAAAAATTTTAGATTTTTTGGAATTTTTTTGGAATGGTTGTTTAGAAATCTATTTTACAGGTTTGCTTTTCCCGATTTATTTATGTTTTGGGATTTTACGGTGATTAATTATTTTAGAAATAATAAAGATAATTTGCCAGATATTGTAATATCTGCTTCTGGAAGCCCTGTAGTTCATGTTGCAATATTAAAATTAAGAAAACTTTATAAATTTTTATGGATTGCTGATTTTGGTGATCCATGGTTTATTGTGGATAAACAACTAAGACCATTTTATGCTCCGTTTAGTAAAAAAAACGAAAAAAAAATTATTTCAGTTTCAGATCATACATTATTAACAAGCCATCTTACACTCCGAGAGTATGAAAATATTTATGACAATTTCAGCAAAAATAAAGCCCATATATTTCCTTATGGTTTTTTAAATAAAGATATAAATAGCTTTAATACAAATGATTTTGATAAGAATAAATTTAATATTTCTCATGTAGGAACCGCACATAAGTCCGATAGAAATCTGTTACCACTTTTTGAGGTTTTAAATGGACTTGAGAATGAAAACAAATTTAAACCTTTTTATAATTTTATTCTTGCAGGTAATTATAGTATTGATTTCAAAAAATATCTGATTAATTCTATAATAACTTCTAATATTTTAGGGAAAGTTTCTTTTTATGATTCAATTCAAATCATGGGGAACTCACAATTAAATATTATAGTAGGTAATTTTAATGGCATACAAATTCCAGGAAAAGTATTTATGTGTTTATCAATTCCTGTACCAATATTATATATAGCACAAACAGATTCAGATTCAGATGAAGCGATGAAATATTTATCTTTATTTCAAGGCATCGTTTATTGCGAAAATAATATCGAAAGTATCAGGTTTCAAATATTAAATATTGTTTCAAATATTGATATGTTAAAAAAGCAATCTTTAGAAAGGGTTAAATCGGATACCCTTTTGAAATTGGAAGGTGTTTCTCTTTCGACTCAATTAGAAGAAATTATTGTTAATAGACAAATTTAAAAAGTTATAACTTTACGATTGTACTTATATATCTAATGGTTGGAATCAATTTTATTTTTACAAAAATATTGAGAATTTATAAAAACTATACTTAATGAATGTCCTATTTATAAGTAATCATGATAAAATTCCTGAGGAGGAGGTTGGATTTAATCATCCTTTATATCAAATTGATGAATTTTTAAAGTTAGGTTATAATGTAACTTACATTGTTCCTTCTTTTAATCATTTTAATAAAACTCAAAGAATCTACAATGAAAATATTTACAGCATAAATGAAAAATTTAAAGTAGTTTTAATTAAGTCAATTTCTTATAGTGGTAACATTAGTGTAAAAAGATTTTTATCACATTTTTTATTTTCAGTTTCTGTCTTGAAGTATGTTGTTAAATTAAAAAAGATTGACATTATTTTTTTAGCATTACCATCACCTTTTCTCGACATAGTTTGTGTTTTTCTAAAAAAGATATTCAAAGCGGAATTATATGTTGATTTCAGAGATTTATGGCCAGAACTTTTTGAAGTTTATCTTACGGGTGTTCTTAAAATAATATCTTGGCCATTTATAAAATTGTTGTATCTAAATAGATATATTACATTTAAAAACGCTTCTGTAATAACAGCAGTAAGTAATACTTATTTGAAAATTGCACAAAGAAGCAACCCTAATGCACTGTCTGATGTTGTTTATTTAGGTTATGATGAAAATTTGAATCATGATAAAATTTGTCAAAATAATATTCTTGGAACATTAAACATTATTTATGCGGGTAGCCTTAGTCATAATTATGACGTTGAATGTCTATTAAGTGTGATTAAAATAATTGATGAAAATTATTCAGAATATGATATTTTATTTCATGTTGCCGGAAATGGCTTTTATAGCGAAAACATTCAAAAACATGCAGTAATTCATAATAAAAAATTAAAGTTTTATGGTAAGCTTGAAAGAGAAAGTCTAAACGATCTATATAGTAAGTGTAGTGTTAGTTTATGTATATATGATAGTAAGACATTAATTTCTTTTCCAGCAAAAATATTTGAGTTAATGTTTAAAAAATTACCTATTATAAATTCATTAAAAGGAGAAGTGGGAGAACTGATTGAAAATAAACGTATTGGATTAAATTATTCTGCTGGAGATATAGATTCATTACTTAATCAAATTCTTATTTTTTATAAAAATAGAAATTTGTTGGTTGAATATAAAAACAATATGAATGAATGTAAGGATTATTATAGTAAGGAAAATCAATATTCTAAATTTAGTCTTTTAATAAAAAGTAAAATTAAATGAAAATAATATATGCTCATACAACCTCAGTTAATTATGTAAGAGTCAAAAAAAATCTAGATTTTTTTGATTCAATGGGTGATGAAATAATTTATTATGGAGCTCAAAGAGAAGGTCAAGAACAAGACAAACTTCATGAGATTAATAAAAATTTTAATAATGTAAAAGTTTCATATTATAATAAGACTATACCACATGGAATTAGAAGTGTTTTTGCTTTCTTTGGATACATAATTAATTTGAATAGGCTTATAAAAAAAGAAAAACCGGATTATATAATAATTACAAATGAAGAGCTATATCTTGCTTTATTATTTGGTATTGGTAAATCTAAAATTATTTTAGATGCAATTGATGCAATTGATATTAGGGTAAATGTAAATTCAGTTTTTAGAGGTATACTCTATACTTTTGTTAAGTTTGTAAGGAATAAAGTAGATAGTGTTGTTGAAGTAGAGGAATTTAGGAAAAACAGATTTCCAATATATGCTAATAAAACAATCGTGATAAGAAACACTCCTAATGTTTTTAAATTTGAAAATATTGAAAATAATTTCGGAAATTATATTTATGCAAGTGGGTCATTAAATCAAGATATTAACGGAATAGAACAATTGATTGATGCAATTGAATTAGTTAATAAAAATTCAGAAAATACTATTCAATTACTAATAGCAGGAATTATTAAAGGGGAGGAATTACTACAAAAAATTAAATCTAAATCTTTTGTAAAACTATTAGGATATTTGAGTTTAAAGAATAGTTACATGTATGCTAGTAATTCAATATCAATGTTTGCGTTTTACAGACCCGACAGATTAAATTTTATAAATGCGGCTCCAAATAAAGTTTATGAAAGTTTTATGTTGGGGAAACCAATTTTGATAAACAAAGAATGTTTAATATCAGAACTATGTATTAATAAAGGGAATGGTTTCCAATCAATTTATTATGATCATATAAAATTGGCTAAAAAAATACAGGAAATTTTAGAATTAGATTTAAATAAATTTGAATATCTAAAGTATGATTTTCAAAATAATGATAGTTGGGATATTGAAAAAGTCAAATGGAGCCAGATAATTAAGTAAAATGGTGTCTTTTGTAGTTTCTTTATTACTTATTTTCAGATTAATATATTTAATTTTTTTTAAATATAGGAAAGGTATTTTATATCCTGAATATTTTATATTATTACCTCCATTCTTTTTATTTGTTATTCCTTATTATATTAATGGGTGTCGCGACTTAAGTAATTTAACTCTATTTGGGTTAGTTATAGTGTTATTAGTTAGTTTTATTAGTAGCAAAAATATATATAATTCTATTAAGTTAAAACAGAAAAAAATCTTAATAAGTAAAAAATTCAATTTAATTTCTATTTTAGCCTATATTTATTTATTTGTATTAATAATTACTATTTATAATTTATTGAAGTCAAGCTCTTTATTTGAAATATTAATTTCAAATAGACTTGAAAATTATTTTGAAGAGTCAATAGATACTGGTAGTGTTCTAGGCTCTTTTTCTATAGTATTATCTTTTTTTTATTATATTAAAATTTCACAATTATTTATTGAAAAAAAATACTTGTTGGCTTCTGTTTTTATCATTGTAGAATTAATTTATTTAGTACTTTTTGCTGTAACTAGATTATCGATAGTCTTCCCAGTAATTAGTATAATATTATTTCTACTTTTAATATTCAAGATTAGTTTTAAGAAGACAATATTTTTTTCAATTTCTTTATTATTTTTCTTAATGTTTTACCTGTCCTATTCAAATAAGTTGAGAACAGGGCAAGATAGTTCACAGAAAATTTCATTAACTGAAACTTTTACTGATATCTCTAGAGAATTAGATTATGAAAATTTTCATAATATGGCTTACAATTATGTAAAAATGAATGACTATGAGTACGGTTATGGTTGGTTTTTAGGTTCTGTAGTAAATTTTATACCGAGATTTTTATATCCAAATAAGCCAGTTACTTCAGCTGCGAATAGATTTACTGAAAAGATAACCGGAAGTCCGCCTTCAATGTATAATCCAGTAATAACGTTTACTTTAATAGGGGATGGTTATTTACAGTTGGGGTATATTGGAATAATTATTAATATTTTAGTTTTTTACTTTATTTCTTCTATTATTTTTTGGAAACTTTATTTTATTCCAGATAATATTGGAGTTTATCCTGCAATTAGGTTTTCCTTTATGGCGTTTATTTATTTTAGGGCGGAAATTCCATTTGTACAATATTTTATATATTTGGTTTTTTTATGGTTTTTTTATAAATTTAGTTATGAAAGATAAAGAAGTTTCAACTATAAAAATTCAAGGTAAATACTACCAAAAATATAATAAACAAATTGTTAATATTCACTTAAATGCTTTCAAAAACTTTTATTTAACTAGTTTAGGTAAGCCTTTTTTAAGCGAATTTTATAATTCAATAATAAATCATGATAACGGTCTTGTTATAGCTTTAGTTTTTCAAAATAGGGTGGTTGCTTTTGCAGCAGGAACTAGTTGTGAACATTTTTAAGAAAAATTTTTTTTCTTTAGCATTAAGCTGTGTCCCAGTACTTTTAAAAACACCAATGAAAATTTTTAGTATTTTGGGACATTTATTTAATGTAAAATCAAATAAAGCAAAAAGGATTAATGCATCTTTATTATCTATATGTGTTGATCCCTCTTTTCCAAATATGGGTTTTGGTCAAATTATATTAAAAGAATTCGAGAAAGAGCTATTTAAAGTTAATGATAAAATCACGTTAACGACAGATGCATTAAATAACCAATATGTTAATAATTTTTATATTAAAAATGGCTATATATTAGAGACTGAATTTTTTCAAGGAAAACGAAAGATGAATCTTTACATGAAAAAAAATATTTAATTTATGAAAATACCGTTCTCGCCTCCCTACATCGATAAAGATGTAATCGAAGAGATAAATCATTCCTTGCGCTCTGGTTGGATTACTTCTGGTCCAAAAGTAAAAGCTTTAGAAGAAGAAGTTTCAAAATTAGTATCTGTTAATCATACTGTCTGTGTGAATTCTTGGACTTCAGGTGCTATTTTAGTGTTAAAATGGTTTGGAGTTAAAGAAGGAGATGAAGTAATTGTTCCGGCTTATACCTATAGTGCTACAGCTTTAGCAGTTATTCATTGTGGTGCGACACCTGTTATGGTAGATGTTAACGAAGACTTTACTATAGATGTAAATAAAATTGAACAAGCTATTACAGAAAAGACTAAGGTGATTATGCCTGTAGATATAGCGGGATGGCCTTGTGATTATGATAAAATTAATGCCTTGGTTAATAAAAGTAAAGTTAGAGATTTATTTTGTTCTACTTCAGATAAACAAAAACAGCTGGGTAGAATCTTGGTTATATCAGATGCGGCTCATTCCATTGGCGCAAAATACAAAGGGATGCAGGCAGGTAAATTAACTGATATTA
>NZ_JBIKJI010000135.1:0-5926 GCF_044361065.1 Flavobacterium sp. | reverse complement strand
TTCCACAGAGATACACAAAGAAATAAATATGACTGAGTTAAGTGAAGATATAAATGACTTATCTTATAAAATAATAGGTTGTGCAATAGAGGTTCACAAAATTCTTGGACCAGGCTTGTTAGAATCAGCTTATCAAAAATGTTTAATATTTGAGCTTGAAAAAGCTGGGCTTTTTGTAAGAAAAGAAGTTTCTTTACCAATTATTTATAAAGATATTGAATTAGATCACGGCTATAGAATTGACTTACTAATAAATAATAAAATTGTAATTGAATTAAAGACAGTCGAATCTTTTACAGATGTTCATACAGCTCAAGTTTTGACTTATTTAAAATTAGGTGAATTTCCATTAGGGCTTTTAATTAATTTTCATTCTAAAATTTTAAAGAATAATATAAAACGATTTATAAACACATAAAAAACAAAATTTCGCGAATCTCTGCGATTTCTCTGCGAAACTCTGTGTAACAAAATACTATGAAAAAAATATTTAAATTTATACTGAATACCATTCCGCGTCCTATCTTAATTAGATTAAGTATTGTGGCACGACCAATTATTGCTTTTCTTTTAAAAGGAAATAAATATACGGATCCAATTGATGGAAACAGTTTTCGTATGTTTTTGCCTTACGGTTATGGAACACAACGTAATAATGTATTATCGCCGAGCACCTTATCTTTAGAAAGACACCGTTTGTTATGGTTATATCTTCAAAATGAAACTAACTTTTTTACTTCAACAGAAAAAATAAAAGTGTTGCATTTTGCACCAGAACAAGAGTTTTACAAACGTTTTAAAAAACAAACCAATTTAGAATATACTACTACCGATTTACTTTCGCCATTGGCTGATGTAAAAGCAGATATTTGTAATTTGCCGTTTCAAGATAATACATATGACATTATTTTGTGTAACCACGTTTTAGAACACATTCCTGATGATACGAAAGCAATGCAAGAATTATACAGAGTAATGAAACCTGGCGGTATGGGGATTTTTCAAATTCCTCAAGACTTAAAAAGAGCCGTTACTTTTTCAGATGATTCGATTACCGATCAAAAAGAGCGTGCAAAAATATTTGGACAATACGACCACGTTCGAGTATATGGAAGAGATTATTTTGACAAATTAAGAACCATTGGTTTCCGTGTAGAAGAAGTTGATTATACAAGTACTATTTCTTCTGATTTAGTAGAAAAATATTGCTTAGCAAAAGGTGAAATTATTCCTATGGTATATAAATAAAAAAGTCCCGATTTAATCGGGACTTTTTACATTCAATTATTTTGATTCGGGCATTAATATACCTATTTTTTTTGCTTGGGTTAAATATTTTTTAGCAACGTCTTGAATCTGTTTTGCAGTAATAGCATTGACTCTTTCTTCATACTTCAAAATATCTTCTAGATTTCCAGATGACATATATGTTTTAGTGAAATTAGTCATCCAATATCTATTCTCTTTGATGTTTTTCTTATATTCCAATAGATTTGTTTCAATCACTTTTTGCAAATCTTTACCTTCAGGTCCATTTAAAACTAATTTATCCATTTCTTGTATTGCCGATTGCGTTAATTTTTCCGCATTCTCAGGTCCACAAGGGAAAGAAACATTAAAACTGAATGACCCGTAAGGAACTTTAGAAACAGAACCATTAGAACGAACTGTATATACGCCACTTTCAGCTTCACGAAGTTTTTCAGTTAACTTTATGTTTAATATTTCACCTAAAAACTGCATTGGTAATACTTCATTTGCATCATAAGGTGATTCACCCATAATCATAATTGTAACATTACTTTTAGGATCTGTACCTTTATTAATTATCTTTTTAACATCACCTTTTTCCATTCTATACCCTAAATCTTTTATAGCTTCTTTTGTTTTTGAAGATGGTAAGGAAGCAATATATTTTTCAATTAAATTTTCAAATTGCGCTTCATCAATATTTCCAACAAAATAGAATTCGAAATCTCCTGCATTTGCAAATCTCTCTTTATACTTATCAAAAGCAAGTTTATAATCTGTATAAGCCCATTCTTTTTCTAATGGTACTAAACCTAAAAATCTTGGGTTATTTTGATTTAAAAAAGAGAAAAATTCTTGAGTAAAATAAAAATTTGGTTGCGAAATCATATTCGCAAACATAGTATTTTGTTTCTGTTTGAATGCTTCAAATGCTTCAGCATCATAATTTAAATCTGTAAAATATGCATACATCATTTGCATCATATATTCAAAATCTTTAGGCGTTGTTGAACCTCTTAATCCTTCAGTTGTCGTAGAAATATATGGTGTAATATTAGCAATTTTTCCTGTCATAAATTTAGTTATGTCATTGGTTTTTAAACCCGAAAAACCTGCTTCCGTTAATCCTGAATTCGCCCAATTTGTTTTTTTATAATCTTCGTTAGAATACAAATTTGAACCACCAAAACTTACAGCTTCAAATAAAATTTCTTCATTTTTAAAATCCGTTTTTTTGTATTTTACCGTAGCGCCGTTTGATAATTGGAATACTTTAACGCCTACTTTGTCATTAGAAGTCTTACTTACAATTGATCCTTCAGTAATTGGATTTTTCAATAAAGAAGCCGCTACAGCTTTGTCTTCATAGTCTTTAATTGCAGAAGCATCACTATTAATTACTGCTAAAACTTCTGATTCTAAAGGTTTTACAATACCTTCTTTTTCTGGACTTGTCAAAATAACCACACGATTTTCATCTCTAATTAATTTAGAAATTTGTGCATTAACATCTTCAATTTTAATTGTTGGAAGTATGTCAGAAATGAAATCATAAGACCATTCAATTCCTGGTGTAGGATCATTATTTAAAAAATAAGACTGCAATTCATTAACATACATTTCTGAATTTTGTTTGTCTTTTTCTTTAAACTGTTTTTCCATTCCAGCCAAAATTTCTGCTTTAGCTCTGTCTAATTCACCTTGCTTAAACCCATATTTCTTTACTCTACTATTTTCATCAACCAAAACTTTCAAAGCTTCTAATTGCTTGTTATCTTGAGACATTGCGACAGATTGATAAGCTTTTTTAGTTTTGGCATACGTTTCTCCGTGATAAGAAAAACCATACAAAAATGGTGGCGTATTACTATTTGCATATTCATCTAAACGAGCGTTAATCATTTGTGTAAACAATCCTTCAATTATGTCACTTTTTAAATCTTTTAATGTGACATTAGACTTTGGAGTGTCTAAATCTTTATACATTAATTGCACATCAGAACCTGTTGCTTCTTTATCAGACTCAATTGCAACAAAAGTCTCTTTATGATTTGGAACTTCAAACTGTACCCTAGGTTTTTCATTTTTTGGGTTTTTGTATTGACTAAAATGGTCTTTAATTTTCTTTTCCATTTCATTTACATCAATATCCCCGACAACAATTACTGCCATTAAATTTGGACGATACCAATCTTTATAAAAACTAGTTAATTTATCATAAGTAAAGTTTTCTAAAACTTCTTTTTGTCCAATAGGTAAACGATTTGCATATTGCGATTTATACATCATTTTAGGCATAAATCTTCCCATCATTCTTTTGTCTGCTCCTAATCCTAAACGATATTCTTCTAAAACTACACCTCTTTCTTTATCAACTTCTTCAGGTGTTAAAGTGGTATTAAAAGCCCAGTCTTCAATAATATTAAAACCATTTTCAATTTTTTCTGGGCTATCTGCTGGTATTGGTAAAAAATAAACAGTTTCATCAAAGCTGGTGTAAGCATTTAAATGTTGACCAAATTTCACACCAATACTTTGTAAATAATCTACTAATTTGTTCTTAGGAAATCTTTTTGTTCCATTAAAACACATATGCTCCATAAAGTGAGCCAATCCTTGCTGCTCATCTGTTTCTAATATAGATCCCGCCTTAATAATAAGTCGTAAATCTAATTTTTTCTCTGGTTTGGCATTTTTTCGAATAAAATACGTTAACCCATTTGGTAAAACACCTGTTCGTACATTTGAATCAAATGGAATTTTAGAAGTTAAATCTAAATCTTGAGCTAAAGAACTCAATGGGAGAAGAAATACTGCAATGGAAATTTTTTTAAAATAATTCATAATAGGGACTTTCGTTAAAATTTAATTTTATCAAATTAAATAAATAAATCTAATAATATAATAATTTTTAACATTTTATTTTAGTAATAAAATCTTGACGACCATTTTGTGAAAAAATTAAAAACTGTAAATGAGATTTTTAATGATTATTTACTTAATTTTACACATCTGATTAAAAATTTATGATTAAAATTAAATTAATTTGCTTGTTTCTACTTGCTTTATCTGCTAAGGCACAAGAAAAAGAAGTAGTCCCACCTTACAATATTAAAACAGTTACATTTACACAAAATGTAAACAATACGATTCCGTTTTTTAGATTGGGTGAAAATTTCGATTTACAATTTGATGATTTATACGGTAACGAAGCAGATTATTTTTATACTATTGAACAGTACAATTACGATTGGACGCCAAGTCAATTACTTAAAAATGAATACTTAAACGGGTTAGATAATCAACGGATTCAAAACTATCAAAATTCGTTAAATTGTTTGCAAATTTACTCGCATTACACGTTGAGTTTTCCAAATAAATTCAATCAAATTATTAAAAGCGGGAATTATATTGTAAAAATTTTCGATGAAGATCAAGAAATTGTGTTTTCAAAAAAATTCATCATATACGAAGACAATACGGCTGTAGGTATTACAATCAGACGTTCTCGCGATATGGAAACCGTAAACAAAAAACAAAATATCGAATTTTTTATCGATTATAAAGATAAACCGTTACAAAACCCAAAAGAAAACGTAAAAGTTTCTATTTTTCAAAACGGAAAACTGAATTCGGCTATTCATAATATCAAACCACAATATACAATTGGTACACAACTCATTTACAGATATAATAAAGAAACCCAATTTTGGGCTGGAAATGAATTTTTAAATTTCGAAAACAAAAATATACGAGGTGCTTCTAACTCAGTTTTTAAAGTAACTACTGGGGATATTTACAATACCATTTTATACACAAACGAAGAACGAAAAAATAAAATTTACACCTATTTCCCAGACATAAATGGAAACTTTTTTGTGAATAATTTAAATGCCACTCAAAATACAATTGAAGCAGATTATACTTGGGTGTATTTTGGTTTGGCTTCAGATGTAAATCCGTTAGAAAAATCAATTTATGTAACGGGAATGTTTAACAATTATCAGATTTCAGATGAATACAAAATGGAATACAATTCCGATACGAAAACATATGAAAAACCCATCTTACTAAAACAAGGATTTACCAATTATCAATACACCTTAGTAAATAATAAAGGTCAAATTGACGAACAAAACGCGATTGATGGCAATTTTTATCAAACCGAAAATGAGTACATCGTTTTAGTATATTACCGTGGTGGCGCCGAACGTTACGATAGAATAATTGGAATTGGAAGAGCAAATAGTATTGATATAGTGAACTAATTTAGATTTAACTAAAATTAAAAATGGTTACTCAAATTACAAGTAATATTAAAATTTCGGTCATTACAAATTACGAAGGCATTTACTATAAAGAGTATCAAATGTTGTATGCCTTTTCTTATCAAATCACAATTGAAAATTTAAGTTCAGATGTGGTGCAATTACAAGCTCGGCATTGGGAAATTTTCGACACACTAAACCACACAGAAACCGTTGATGGTGAAGGTGTCGTGGGACAAACACCAATAATTGCTCCCGGTAAAAAATATGTATATTCCTCAGGCTGTATGCTAAAAGGAACTATAGGGGCTATGAATGGTTTTTATACGATGGCAAATTTTTCAAATAATACTTTTTTTAAGGTTCAAATTCCAACTTTTAAATTAGTTGTTCCCTTTGCCATAAAT
>NZ_JBIKJI010000017.1:0-22277 GCF_044361065.1 Flavobacterium sp. | reverse complement strand
TTTTAGTTGCTTCTTTTCTTGGGTTTTCACAAGAAGAAACCGTGCATTCTATTTATTTTGATACCGATGTGCGTGAAATAAAACCTTTACAAGCAGAAGCGGTAGTTTATTTTTTAAGTTTGATTGATACCACGCGACTTCAAAGTGTTTCTATTTATGGCTATTGCGACGATGTGGGAAAAATTAATTACAATTACAAATTATCACAAGATCGCGCCAATAGTGTCAAGAAAATGTTGGTGAGTAAAGGGGTTAAATATAAAATTATTGTAAAAATAGAAGGAAAGGGAAAGGTACTTATTGATGAAGATTTAGAAGAAGATATTCCCGAGGCCAGAGCTAAAAACCGCCGAGTAGATGTGGTTTTGAATTTTAAACCTTTAGTGGTGGAAGAGTTAAATATTCCTGGTTTGTATAAAACCATTAGAAAAAATGCCTTAGTAGGCGATCGGGTATATTTAGATAAATTACTTTTTGATAGTGGCAGCAGCAGACTTAAACAAAGCGCTATAAAACAACTCGAAACAATAGTTGTTTTGTTAAAAAGATATCCCAACATTCAAATTGAAATTCAAGGTCACGTATGCTGTACGCCTCCGCCTCATAAAGATGCCGTTGACTTAGAGACACGAAAAAGAGAACTATCCAAAAACAGAGCAGAAAGAGTTTATAAATTTCTTCATAGTCGAGGTATTGGTAAAGTTCGTATGACTTTTAAAGGATATGGAAATACGCAGCCCATAGGCAAAGATGAGCAATTTGACAGAAGGGTAGAATTGGTGATTACGAAGATTTAAACCGAATTTTTACCCTACCTTTTTCATTTCAATGTGCGGAATGTCGTCTTCCAAATAACTTTCGCCAACTACAAAAAAACCGTGACTTTCGTAGAATTTTTGCAAATATAATTGGGCAGATATAGTAATTTTTGTTTCCTGAAAAAGTGTTTTAATCGCATCTATAGAAACGCACATCAACTCGTGACCAAATTTTTTATCTCGGTGTGATTCTTTTACAATTACACGACCAATTGAGCTGTATTCAAAATAATCTTTCGGTTTAAAAAGGCGCGAACAAGCCACTAAAACTCCGTCAGAATACCCTAAAATATGAATGGCTTTTTGGTCTTTCCCATCAATGTCTTGATACACGCAGTTTTGCTCCACCACAAACACTTCTGAGCGCAATTGCAACAAAGCGTATAGCTCATCTGTAGAAAGTTCGCGAAACGGCTTTATTTTAAATTGAATCATTTTATTTTTAATAGATTGACAAAACTAAAACTTTTTTTACTTGATGCAATAAAAAAACCTTTGTAAAAGCAATTAAACTTTTACAAAGGCATTGGTGTGATAAAAATAGTTTTATCCTTGAATTTTTAATTTCATTCCAGGTTGAATATTATCTGTTTTCAGATCGTTTTTCTTTTTTAAATCGTCAGCCGTTAAATTCGGAAACTTTTTAGTGATTGAAAAAATAGAATCTCCTTTTTGTACGATGTAATAATCTTCATTGATTTCAATTTTGCTTTTTGCAGAAGAATATTTGTTTTCCGTCGGTTTTTCGGTGTTTTCAGCAACTGCATTTTCAACTTCTGGCTCAACGATTTCGGTTTTCGGTTTCGGTTTTTTGACGACTTCGTTGACCGTGACTTTTTTGGTAGTTTGTATCACTAAACTTTGTCCGGCATTAATAGCGCTACCTTTTATTTTGTTCCACGTTTTTAAATCGGTTATAGACACTTGGTTTTTCTTAGCAATCTCAGCTAATGTCTCGCCTTTTTTCACTTTATGGAAGTTTTTACTTACTACTTCTTTGGTGCGTTTCTTAAGCACTTCTTCCATCTCCACAGGCTCGTTATTCGCGACTACAAGACTTGCGGCTACTGCTAAAGAATCTTGTTTGGCAATGCTGTCGCGTTTTTTAGCTTGAAGTGCTAACTGAAGGTTTCTTGATTTTTCTTGTTCTAAATATGCTAAATAGCCATATATTTTTTCTTCGTTCGAAACAAAAATCCCAATTTTATTTTTCGGTAAACGCAAATAAAAATATTCATCGTCAATTGAAGGAATGTATTTTGATTTATAAATTGGATTTAAGTATTCCAATTGTGCCTCTGAAATATCCAATAAATCCGATAATTGCTTAAATGTCATAGCCTGTTTTACCATAACGGTATCGGTTTCAAAATACGTCATTTCTGCTTTTTTAGGCACCAAACCGTGTTCTTTTTTAAACTCGTAAATGTACATCGTAGCTAAAAAAGCAGGTAAATAGTTAGCCGTTTCTCTTGGTAAATATTTTCTAATTTCCCAATAATCTGTTTTTCCTCCAGAACGTCTAATGGCTTTAGAAACATTTCCAGGTCCGCAATTGTAAGAAGCTAAAACCAAACTCCAATCGCCAAAAATAGCATACATATTCATCATATAATGACAAGCCGCTTCGGTCGATTTTATTGGGTCATGACGCTCGTCTACATAAGTAGAAATGTTTAATTTATATTGTTTACCAGTTGCTGGCATGAATTGCCATAAACCACCAGCGCCCACTTTAGATTTTGCTTTTGGCTGTAAAGCCGATTCTACAATAGCTAAATATTTAATTTCTAAAGGCAAATTGTATTTTGATAATTTTTCTTCAAATAATGGAAAATAATATTCTGCAAGCGCCATTTGTCTTTCAAAACTTTTAGTTCTGTTTTTTAAGAACGATTTAATTACGTTTTCTAAAGCAGGATTGTACTCAATAACAAACGGCGATTGCACGTCTAATTTTCGTAATCGCTTTTTTAATACTTCCGTGTCTAAGTTATAGGCCACTTTCTCGTCAATATTCATGTTTTCAATATCAAAAAACATTTCATTTGACAAGGTAGCATCAGACAATTCTTTCAGCCATCTTTCGTCGATACAATTACTTGTTGCGTGGTGCGTAAAGGTCGCTTTAAGAGAATCTAAATACGATATTTTGGGTGTAAAAAGAGTTGGAATTATATCCTTGCTTTCTTGTGCCAACATTACGTTTGACAGAAAAAAACCAAGGGTTAGTAAAACTAATTTTTTCATGCTTTTATATGTTTTTGCTCCATAAATTCCGGAGTATTTTATCTAAATCATTAATATACAATTACTTGTATAAACGCAAATATATTTTATTTAATGCTAACTACCCAATTTTTAACGTTTAAATTTTCATTTTAACGTTTTTTTAGGGATTTCGTCGGTGATTTAGAAAAACTTATTTTATAGTAAGCTTATTTGACAATTTTTTAAACTCAATAATGTTTTCCTGAAATTTTGATTTAGCCATACCATAAAAAACAATTACTTTATTATTTTTTATTAGAATTGTCACAAAAGCAAGTTTAGGTTCTGATTTATGTTCAAAATAACATTCAGCTTCAATTGTATCATAACCATTAATACTTTTTTCAGATACGTTTTTTGTTTCTTTTTTTACAAATCCTTGTTCTATTAAACCATTAACTAAATTTTCAAAAAGTTTTTGTTTTGTTATAGATTCATCAAATGGTAGATTAGAAATCATAACCATTGGTTCGTCATCAAACGATACTTTATCCAATCCGTTTTCAGAAAAAATAAACATATTTGCTGAAGCCTTAGCAAATTTAAATTTTGATTCGTTCTTATCTACTTTAAAAGCGCTTGAAGCAAAAGGATCAATTATTAAATTTTTATCATATTTAATTTTTAAAAATGTTTTTTTTATTTCTGGAAAAAGAGTCTTTCTTGAACTTGTTGGAAAAATTGCCGTAACCATTGCTGAAAATGTTGAATCTCCAAATGTAATATTTACTCTTTCGCTATTGTCCGCACCCTTAAAGTGTGAAAATTTTGCTTTAAACCCATCTACCTTTAACTCTTCAAATTCTAAAACAGTAATTCCATTTTTTTCAAATGTTTCTTTAGTATAAGTAGCAGTATTTGAATCATAATTACCACCAACTAAATCCATTATCTGAATTCCTGTTGCTTCATCTTTTTTTAAACCAACAAAATTTTCGGCAGCTACAAATCCTTTCGGTGGAATTATAGATAGTCTTGTTCCCTTGATATTTACATAATTATTATTTTGTGCAAATAAATTAAAGGAAATAAATAATACTATTAGTTTAAATTTCATGTGTTTTTAATTAGAATTAATCAACTATTTACTTCAAAATAGCAGCAATTCCTGGTAACGTTTTTCCTTCTAACATTTCCAACATCGCACCGCCACCTGTAGAAACGTAGCTCATTTTGTCTTCTAATCCAAATTGTTTTACCGCCGCTACACTATCACCGCCTCCTACTAAAGAGAAGCAACCGTTTTTAGTAGATTCGGCAATAAAATCGCCAAGGGAAATGGTTCCATTAGCAAAAGTTGGTAATTCAAACACACCTATTGGTCCGTTCCAAAGTATGGTTTTTGAGTTTAAAACTACTTCTTTAAATTGCTCTAATGTTTTCGGACCTGCGTCTAAACCTTGCCATCCAGCGGGAATTTCAGCCACATTCACTACTTGTGTATTGGCGTCATTTGAAAACGCATCAGCGGCTAAAACATCTACGGGTAAATGAATTTTTACACCTTTTGCCGTAGCTTGTTTCATAATCTCTAAAGCCAATTCTATTTTGTCGTCTTCACAAATAGAATCACCGATATTTCCACCCATTGCTTTAATGAAGGTAAACGTCATTCCGCCACCAATAATCATATGATCTACTTTGTCTAAAATATTTTCGATAATGGTGATTTTAGAAGACACTTTACTTCCTCCAAGTATTGCGGTTACTGGTTTTTCAGAGTTTTTTAATACTTTGTTGATGCTTTCAATTTCTTTTGCTAATAAAGCGCCAAAACATTTATCATTTGGGAATTCGTTTGCAATAATTGTAGTTGAAGCGTGCGCTCTGTGTGCTGTTCCGAAGGCATCGTTTACATACACATCGCCTAAACTTGCTAATTCTTTAGAAAAACCAACATCTCCAGCTTCTTCTTCGGCATAAAAACGTAAATTTTCCAATACTAAAATTTCGCCATTTTGAAGATTTGTAGCGGCTTCTTTCGCAATTTCACCTCTACAATCTGAAGCAAATTTTACTTTTTTTCCTAAAACTTCTTCAATTTTATAAACAATATGGCTCAAAGAATATTTATCTTCTTTTCCTTTTGGTCTTCCTAAGTGCGACATTAAAATAACCGCTCCGCCATCGTTTAAAATCTTATCAATAGTTGGTTTTGCCGCTTCAATTCGATTCGCATCTGTAACGTTAAAATTTTCGTCTAAAGGGACATTAAAATCTACACGGATTAACGCTTTTTTGTTTTTAAAATTGATGTCGAAGATCGTTTTCATAGGAAATAGTTTCTAAATTGTTGTTTATGATATTTGCAAATATAAAAGTTTGATTTTAAAACCAAGATAAAAATCGCTTATATTTGCTAGATGTTATTTAAAGATATATTAGGTCAAGACCACATTAAAAACTATTTAATTACGACTGCCAACGCAGGACGGATTCCGCACGCGCAATTATTTATTGGGCCTGAAGGTTCTGGAACCTTACCAATGGCTATGGCATATGCACAATATATTTTATGTAACAATTCCGACGGTGAAAACACCACCGGAAACAGTGCTTGTAATTTAAAATTTGAACATATTTCGCATCCTGATATGCATTTTGTGTATCCCATTACATCTACAGATGAAGTGAAAGGAGACAGTGTTGTAAGTACAAATTTTTTAGACCAGTGGCGCGGTTTTGTTAAAGAAAACCCATACGGAAGTTTATTTGATTGGTACAAAAAATTAGAAATTCCTAAAAAACAAGGAATTATTAGTGTTAAAGAATCGGCAGCAATTAATAAAAATTTATCATTAAAAGCATATGAAGGTGGCTATAAGGTAATGATTATATGGATGGCCGATAAAATGAGAACAGACGCAGCAAATAAATTACTAAAACTATTAGAAGAACCGCCCGAAAAAACAATCTTTATATTAATTTCTGAAAGTATTGACGATTTATTGCAAACGATTATTTCGCGTTGTCAAGTAGTTGATTTTTTAGCGTTACCAGAGCAAGAGATTACGAATGCCTTAATTACCACACATAAAGTAGAGGCTAATTTAGCTAAAAAAATAGCGCATCAATGCGAAGGGAATTATAACAAAGCACTTCATTTATTGCATAAAGATGATGATGATAGTGTTTTTGAAGAATGGTTTATCAACTGGGTGAGAGCCGCTTTTAAAGCCAAAGGAAACGCAAGTGTAATTGCTGATTTAATTTCTTGGAGCGCCACAATCGCTAAAGAAGGCAGAGAAACGCAAAAGAACTTTTTGCAATTTTGTATTCAATTTTTTCGACAAGCCTTGTTGTTGAATTATAAAGCAACTGATTTAGTATATTTAGAACCTAATTTTGAGAATTTTAAATTAGAAAAATTTGCGCCATTTGTTCACGGAAATAACATAATGGATATTTTTAAAGAATTGGAAGACGCAATGTATCATATTGAAAGAAATGGAAACAGTAACATTATTTTAACCGATTTATCGATAAAATTAACACGACTATTACATAAAAAAGAAATAAATTAAAAACAAAAACTATGAATGAATTTGCACTGATATTATTAACTTTTTTAGCGATTACATTTTTACAATCAGGATACGATAAAATAGCTGATTGGAACGGAAATGTAAGTTGGTTAAAAGGTCATTTTTCTCAAACTTTTTTAAAAAATCAAGTCCCAGCGGCTTTACTTACTATTTTAGCTTTAGAAATTGTAGCTGGTGTATTGTCTATTATGGGAATTGCTGAAAACATTACAAGTGGACGAACCATTATGGGCGATTATGCTTGTATGGTTTCTTGTGTTACGCTTTTGTTGTTGCTTTTCGGACAACGTGTAGCGAAAGATTACGATGGCGCCAGAACGATTGTAATTTATTTAATTCCAGCTTTGTTGGGGGTGTATTGGCTGTAACAAAATTACGATTTACGATTTTGGAATTACGTTATAAAAAACTCAGATAAATCTGAGTTTTTTTATTTCAAGCTTACTTTAAACAAACGCAATTCTTCCCAAGAGAATTGATTGCCGTGTTTTTCTTTTAAAAGACCTAAGCCTTCATTCTTATAGCCCTTAAACGCTTCTTCTAAAGCTGCGATTTTTTCATCGGACATAATATCTGAAATGGTTAATGCTTCCATTTCAATAAGTTTCGTAAAATGTAAATAAATCGAGCTTACGGTTAGTTTTCTTTTGGTAGCAATTTCTTCCACAGATAAATTTTGTTTCCAAAGCTCTAATGTGATTTCGATTGTAGATTTTTTAGGTTCCGCTGATTTGGCATTTTTAGCTTTAGTTTTCTTACTAAAGGTTTCGGAATGATCTTTGGCTACAAAACCATCAATTTCTTTGAATTTTTCTGATAATGAAGCAATTTTATTAATTTTATAGTACTTCATTTCGTCTGAAGACATCGTGCTTTTATTAAAATCAATTCCGTTTACTAAATTTTTAATCAACAGCATTGATTTTTTCAATTGTAAAACCGTTTTTACTTGAATTTCTTCTAATTCCAAAAGTTCATCGTGAAACGTTTTTACTTTTTTTAAGTTACTCACTTCCGCAATTTTCAAAAGCAAATCGGTTACCTGATAATCTAATGTTTTAAAATAATAGTCATACGCCGCTTCGCAACGTTCTGCCAGAAAAGGAATGTCGATAGTTTCTTGGAAACAAATTTTCTGGATTTGATTGCTAAATTTCTGAGAAGAATCCAATAAAGCCGCCACAATACTTTCGTTCTGTTGTGCCCAAATACGATATTTCGATTTGGTAGAATTGGATACTTCGTCGTTATACGAAAATAAATGATTGCGCCATTCTTGAGCCAATTGTCTGAAATCGAAACTTTTACACAATTCTAATCGTAAAAAATGTTTGGATTCTAGTGCTAATGATTTTTCAAGCACAATTTCGTCGGCTTTATTATTGGCGTAATTTAATACTTCGGTATCGGAAGAAATGCCGTTTAATTGTATCGGAGAAAGCAAAATTAAGCCTTTTAACGAACGAAGTCGGGACAAGGCCACATAGGCTTGTCCGGGCGCAAAAACACGTGAAACATCTAACGCTGCGTTGTCAAAGGTTAAACCTTGACTCTTGTGAACCGTAATTGCCCAAGCCAATTTTAAAGGATAATGACTAAATGTTCCTACGACGGTTTCCTCAATCTCTTTTGTGTCAGGATTTACCGTATATTTTATGTTTTCCCAAGTGTATAAATCTACTTCAACGGTTTTGTTTTCTTCTTCAAAATGAACTAAAATTTCTTTTTCCGCTAATGAAGTAATTTTCCCTATTTTTCCGTTAAAATAATTTTTTTCAAAAGAAGTATCGTTTTTAATAAACATCACTTGAGCGCCTACTTTTAAATCCATTTTTGGTTCAATAGGATACATTTTTTCCGGAAAATCTTCTACAATTTCGGGAAAGTAAGAAACCGTTTTTACTTTTAATTCTGTTAAAGCCTCTTTATTAATTTCGTCTGCTTTTGCATTGTGCGTGGTAACAATAATACAACCGTTATGGTTTTTTATATTAAAATTTGGATTTACGTATTGATTTAAAACAGCAATGTTTTCCTTCGTAATTTTATTATTTCTTAGGTTGTTTAAAATAGAAATGAATACTTCATCGTCTTGACGATAAATTTTATCCAATTCAATATATAAAGGCGGATTTTGTTGGATTACTTGCGAATGAAAAAAGAACATCCCTTGATAATAGTTCTTTAATTCGAACCATTCTTCTTGCTTAATAACTGGCGGTAATTGCAATAAATCACCAATAAAAAGCACTTGAACGCCACCAAATGGAGCATCGATTCGACGCACTTTTTGAAGCATAAAATCAATCGCATCCAACACGTCTGGGCGAAGCATAGATACTTCATCAATAATTAGCAATTCTAAATTTACAAGCACTTGTTTTTTAGTGCTGTTCATTCGGAAATGTTTGCTAATCGTACTTTTCGTTTCAAATTTATATTGATACGAATTGGAATTTATAACTTTATAATCAGGAATAAAAGCCGCAAACGGCAATTGAAACATAGAATGAATGGTAACGCCGCCCGCATTAAGTGCGGCAATTCCGGTAGGGGCAACAACGACCGTGTTTTTGTGTGACGTGGCAATAATTTCTTTAAGAAGTGTGGTTTTTCCAGTACCTGCTTTACCTGTTAAAAAAACAGATTTGTTGGTTTGGTTGATAAATTGCAACGTGTACTGTGCGGCTTTAGATAGGTGTTTCATTTGGCGTATAGTTTAGGTTAAAGTTGATGGCAAAGAATTGAGTTGTTCGTTGACAAACAAATTTAATTGAAAAAAAATTCTGAAACAAGTTCGAAATACTAAAATATAAAAAAAGCCCTGATTTCTCAAGGCTAATGTTTTATTTTTTTTCTTTTGTTGCTTTATATTGTTCGTTTAACTCTTTCAGCAGCTTATCTGTTAAGTTATACGAATCTTTTGCATAAATTACAGAAGGAGCATCTTCTGAAGTAGTAAAAATATAATCGAATTTTTCTTTTTTACCGAATTCTCTGATGTATTTTTTTACTTGTTTAATTAGAGTGTCTTGTAATTTACCGCCTTCAGTTTGAATTTGTGCTAAAACTTGATCTCTTTCTTGTAAAATTTGTTGTTCTCTTTGTTGTAATTCGCCATATTTTTGTTGTGCCCAAGCTTGTCCGTTTGCTTGTGCATTACTTTGAAATGCATCTTTTTCGGCTTGTAATTGTCTGCCTTTGGCTTCTAAAGGACGCCCCATTTCTTCAGATTTAACTTTGAATTTATCATTTTCATCCTTAAACTTTTCGTATTTTTCTAATAGAACAGAAGTATCTATATAACCAGTTTTAAATTCTGCTTTTGACGTAGTGGTTTCTTGACAAGAAATTAATGCTACACTTAATGCAACAATGCTTACTATTTTTTTCATTTTTGTAAAGTATGATTATTTAATTTGTAATCGTTTTTTTAATTTTGGTAAAAATAATAGGTTTCTTTTAATTTTTACTTCTTTTTTAAAAATAAATTAAAAAGGAGACACTATAAGAAAACTTTATGTGTTGTTAAATATACAATAAGAAATTACTATTAAAACCGACTTGTTTAAACCTTTGTTTTATTAATTAACTTTTTTTGTAAATATACTTGAGTGTTTTTGTAAGAAAAAGCCTTTAAAACGCATTTATTTGCTTTTTACTTGTTTTTTATGATGTAAATGTGCGATGAAAACTCATTTTTGAACAATCCTGAAACATTTGAACGTAAACCAACTAAAAATCCTTTTATGAAACTCATTTTTCCATTTTTATATTTTTCAGATAAAAGGGAAACATAAAAACTATCAAACCACATTGGTTTTACTTTTTTCAATTCCATATCCACGTCCGAAAATAATCTTTTTATACTGGTTTTTGAAAAATGCCATAAATGACGAGGTACATCATATGCTGCCCAAAAACGATTGTAATATTTGGCATCGTACGATTTGTAATTTGGTACCGCGATAATAACGGTTCCGTCTGGCTTAACTATACGTTTTAAATTGGCAATATATTCTTCTAAATTAGGAACGTGTTCTAAAACGTGCCACATAGTTACCGCATCAAAGGTGTTTTCTGGTAAAGCAAAAATATCTTCCGTAAACGAAACACCCTTATTAGCAGCCAATTGTTTCGCGTCAGAATTTGGTTCGAAACCTAATATCGACCAACCTTGATTTTTAGCCTCTACTAAAAAATCGCCCGTTCCGCATCCAATATCTAACAACTTACCTTTACTGTTTTGTTCTTTATTAAGTAATGAAACTTTGCCTTTAATGGCATTTCGTTTTACTAAATGATATATTTTTTCAAACAGTGTTCTTTTACCATCTGTGTGCGAAATATAATCTTCGCTTTCATAATACTTAGGTAAAACTTCTAACGACGGAGTAGGGTGTGTTTTTAAAATATCATATTCTTTGTTGTATAACAAGGAAAAGGTTTCTTTTGAAACCGAATGATCTTTGATAATTATAAATTGGTTTTCTTCTAAAAAATTCATTTTCTCTTTATTTATTGGCTTTAACAACGTTGTTTCACGTGGAACCTGAAAATTACGGTTTTTGATTTTTGATTTACGAAACGTTTAAATCTCAAATCCAAAATCGTAAATCGTAAATCCATTTATCTTCCCATATGAATTAGTAGTACCGAAATATCACTTGGCGAAACGCCGCTAATTCGTGAAGCTTGTGCTATAGTTGTTGGTCGTATTTTAGTTAGTTTTTGACGCGCTTCGATTGAAATCGCTTTTATTTTATCAAAATCATAGTTGTCTGGAATGCGAACATCTTCAAGACGATTCACTTTATCCGCGTGATTTTTCTCTTTTTCAATGTAACCAGAATATTTCACTTGAATTTCGGCTTGTTCAATCACTTCTTGATCTAAATTATGCTCTGATATATAATTTGTAACCGCTTCAAATTTCAAAATATCATCTAAATCAATTTGTGGTCGAGAAAACACTTTAAACATTTTGTCACCTTGTGTCATTAAAGTTGAACCTTTAGCTTCTAAAATAGGGTTGGCAACTTCTGCTTTAATACTTGTCTCTTTAAAGAAAGTAACAAATTTATCAGAAGCATCTAATTTATATTCCATTCGTTTCAAACGATCTTCTTTCGCTAAACCAATTCCATATCCTTTCGGAGTTAATCTTAAATCGGCGTTATCTTGTCGTAATAAGGTTCTATATTCTGCGCGAGAAGTAAACATTCTGTATGGTTCTTCTGTTCCTTTTGTGATTAAATCGTCAATTAAAACACCAATATATGCTTCATCTCGCTTTAAAATCAAAGGTTCTTTTTCTTGAACTTGTAATGCTGCGTTAATACCAGCCATTAATCCTTGAGAAGCAGCTTCTTCATAACCAGTTGTGCCATTAATCTGTCCGGCAAAATATAATCCATTAATTAGTTTTGTCTCTAAAGTGTGTTTTAATTGCGTAGGAGGGAAGTAATCGTACTCAATAGCATAACCTGGTCGGAAAAATTTCACATTTTCGAAACCAACTACAGAACGTAAGGCTTTAAATTGCACATCTTCTGGAAGCGAGGTTGAGAAACCATTTACATACACTTCGCACGTTTTCCATCCTTCAGGTTCAATAAACAATTGATGACGATCTTTGTCTGCAAAACGATTGATTTTATCTTCAATGGAAGGGCAATATCTTGGTCCGATAGATTTAATTCTACCGTTAAACATTGGGCTTCTATCAAAACCTTCACGTAATAAATCGTGAACCACTTCAGAAGTGTAAGTCATAAAACAAGAACGTTGTTCTGTTAATGGTTTTGTAACATTTGAATACGAAAATTTAGAAGGGTTTATATCGCCTGGTTGTTCAATCATTTTAGAATAATCTAAAGAACGACCGTCTACACGAGGCGGCGTACCAGTTTTCATTCTTCCTGATTCGAAACCTAATTTTAATAAATCTTCAGTAATGCCAAAAGAAGCGCTTTCGCCTGCACGTCCTCCTCCAAATTGTTTGTCTCCGATATGAATTAAACCATTTAAAAAAGTACCATTTGTAAGGACTACCGTTTTGGCTTTAATCGCTAATCCTAAAGATGTTTTAACACCAACGATATGATTTCCTTCAGTTAAAACACCCGAAACCATTTCTTGATAAAAATCTAAATTTGGCGTGCCTTCAAGCATCATTCGCCATTCTTCTGCAAAACGCATTCTGTCGGATTGACAACGAGGAGACCACATTGCTGGTCCTTTTGAAAGATTCAGCATTTTAAACTGAATAGCCGTTACATCAGAAACAATCCCTGAATAACCGCCTAAAGCATCAATTTCACGAACAATTTGACCTTTTGCAATGCCTCCCATAGCTGGATTACAAGACATTTGAGCAATGTTTTGTAAATTCATAGTAACCAATAAAGTACTACAGCCCATATTGGCAGCAGCAGCAGCGGCCTCGCAACCTGCGTGACCAGCACCTACAACAATTACATCATATTTTTCTTGAAACATATCTTTTGTTCCACGTGAAACACGTGGTTAATTTAAAAGCCTTTTTGTTCCACGTGGAACAAAAAAACCTGATTATTATATTAAAGTTCCACGTGGAACAGTTTTATTTTTTCGTTTTCTTTTGTGCGCATTAAAGCAGCGTCTATATCTGTTTTGTCTTTGTATCCGCAATAATGCAAAACACCGTGAGCTAAAACGCGTTTTAATTCTTCTTCGAAAGTAACTTTAAAATCAATCGCGTTGTCTTTCACGCGCTCTATGGAAACAAAAATATCTCCACTAATTACATCACCTTCTGTATAATCAAAACTAATAATATCTGTAAGCGTATCGTGGTTTAAATACTGCATATTAATGGCGTGTAAATAGTCATCGTCACAAAAAACATAAGAGATTTCTCCAGCGGTTTTGTTTTCAGACAGTATTATGGTTTCAATCCAAGAAGCATAAACAGGTTCTTGTTCTAAAATAAAATCAGATTCGTAATTAAAACTAATCATTGCTTTTAAAATATTGTTGTACTTTGGTGTTAAAATTGGGTTGCAAAGGTAAGCTTTGTCTGTTTAATATTTCAACACTTTTTAAATAATTTAAAAGGGCAGGAGGAAGTGGTTTGTTGCTTCCCAGAAAATCTGTCTTGTTAGTATTTGATTCTCTTTTGGTGTCTTGTCCTTGTTGTTTAAGTGCTGATTCTAATTTTAATAACTCGTGATTAATTTGAAGCGCACGATTGATATTGTCTTGCGTTAAACCTTTATTAATTAATTGCTTCTCTAACTCTTTCATTTGGTTTACGGCGTTTTGACCATTGCCACCCATTCCGTTTTTTTCCAATTCGTTTTGCAACGATTCACGTAGCGCTTGTTGTTCTTTAATTATTTCTAATAATTTGCCCGCATCGCCTTCGCTGTCTTTACCTTCGTTACCCTGTGAGCTGCCTTCACCTTCTTGCTTTCCTTTTTTGCCTTGTCCTGGTTTTTGTCCTTCACCGGGTTTTGGTTTGCCGTCTTTCATTTTTTCGCCTAGCCCTTTTTGTTTAGAAATAATGTCGGACAATTGGTCGCCTTTTCCTTTACCTGGTTTGGGCTTTCCGCTACCGCCAGAAGAAGACATACTCATACTCATTTCGCTTTGCACATTACTCAGAAAATCTGCTAATTTGTTTGCAGAAGACAATGTGAATTGTTGATGAGAAATTCCTTTTGAACGAGTTGTGGAAACTAAATTTTCTATAGACTTATCTAAATTATAATGAATTTCTTCTACTTCTTTTAAAACCAAATCGGAAAGTTTGGGTTGTCGCAAAGACAAAGTAAACAAACTGTCATCAACGTGCTTGAATTGCGTTTTTAAATCTTGTTGATTTTTAAGCAAAGCGCTTACATTTGATTTGGAATTAGAAACCGCCTTAAATTGTTTCATTACCTTTTCTTGATCAAATGAAAAAGATAATAAATTATCTAAAATTTGACGCATTACTTTAGCGTCTTCAGCATTGTCTTCCATTTCACCAGCTGACATCGATTCAGACATTTTTTGGCTCATTTGTTTCATTTTTTGAGCCGCTGCTTTTTGATTCTTTTTGGCTTGTTTTTGGTCTTTCTTTTCTAAATTATCTTCCGCTTTTTGTTGCTCTTGGTCTACATCTTTTTGGTCGCCTTTGTCGTTTGGAATATCCATTGGCGATTTCAATTCTTTGTTCTCTTTTTCTAATTCGTCAAGTTCTTTTTTTAAATCATCGAACTCTTTTGAAAGCTTTTCTTGTTCCTCTTTCGTTGGGCTTTCTTTATCTGAAAGTTTATCTTGTTTGTTAGCTAATTTATCTAATTTATCCGCCAGTTGTTCTGCTTTTTGTTCAACATAATATCTTTTGGTTAACTCAACTAATTGTTCTAACGATTTTTGTTGTGTTTTCGCTTGTTGTTTTAATTTATCGGCTTTATCGAACAATTCGTCTTTTTCTAATTTTTTAGTTAATGCTTCAAGTTCTTTTAATAGCTTTTCATTTTTAACAGCTTGTTTCTCGTTTTTTTCTAAACGGTTTAAAAGCTCTTGTTTCATTTCGTCTTTTTGCTCAGGCTTAAATTGTTCGAGATTTTCCTTCATTTTTTCGGAAAATTCTTTCATCATTTCATCTTGCTCTTTTTGACGATTAATAAAGTCTTGAATTTTCTTTTGGTCTTTATAATCCAAGTTGTCTTTTTGTTTGTCGAGCTTTTTAAGCTTGTCTAATGTTTCAAATTGTTTGTCTTGATTATCCAATGCTTTTTGTAAACTATTGATGTTGGATTGCTGTTCTTGTAATGATTTTTGCTCTTTTTGCTCTTTTGTTAATTCAGAATGAGAAAAAACGGCTGATTTAGATGATTTTAAACCATTAACTATATCATTATCAAACACTTCGAAATAATATTCGTAATTAATTCCGGGTTGTAACGCAATTCCGTCAGGAAAAGCATATACAAATTGATCAACCACTTTGTTTTTTAAAATCAAACCTTTTTTGAAAAGAATGTTTGGTTTGTTTTTATCGTAAAACACCATTTGTAATTTAGACATACCATAATCATCAGCTATTTGTCCAATAATTACTTTTTGTTTTAATTTTAAACTATCTGGAGTTTCGGTTACTGAAATACTCGGAAACTGGTCTTTTAAAATGGTTAATTTATATTGTAAATTCTCGTAGTTTTTAAGTTGCGTGTTTGAAATAGAAATTTGATAATCGGTAGCGTTAGTAATGCGTTTTGCATATGAAAATTGCGCTGCGTTTTTTTGAAACAAACTAATTGCAGATTGATCTTTAAAAGCTACTTGTGTAGTAGCAAATGTATTTAATTTCCAAGTTACCGTTGTGCCTTCAGGAATAACTGCATTTCCTGTGCCTTGAATAATTTCTGATTTTTTTCCTAAATATTTTGGAAAGTTCAATTGCATCGTAAATGATGAAATAGTTGGCACGTTCACCACGTTTAAGACATAATCGGCAGAAGTGATTTCGTTAGATTGAAAGTGAAATTTAATATCTTTCTGTACGTTTTCAAACTGATAAGTAAAATTACCAGGCGAAGTGTTTTCTAAAAAATAGGCTTCGTTATTAATTACAATTGACGCGTTTTCTGGAATGATACTTCCAACAGTTTTAACGATTAACTTAAAAGATTTGTTTTGTTCCACGTTTAAATTAGAAGAAACAATTTCAAACTTAAACGCGGCTGGTTTTTCAAAATTAGTATCATATTGAACTACTCTGGCAAAACTTTTAGAAATCACATCTGAATTTCCAGAAATATAGAAAAATAAAATAAACAACAATGGAATAAGCGCAAATGGCAAATATTTTTTGTTGGAATTAAAGTTAATGGCGTTTGAAAACGGAACGGGTTGTAAGTTCTTCGCTTTTTGTTCTATAGAAGCTAAAACCAATTCTGAAGGCTCAGTGGTATTGGCTAATTGCAAGAAATTAAGTAATTTATCTTGCACTTCATCAAAATGAGTTCCTATAATTTTTGAAGCCTCTGTGTAATTTAAACCTTTTTGAATTTTAAATAATTTCGTTAACGGAAAAATAATAAATTTAGCTAACAAAAATGCTTCTACAAACACAAACAACCCAAACAAAATGGTTCTTCCTTGAGTAGAAAACCATAAAAAATATTCTATTAAAAAAGTAAATATAAAATACAATAAGCCAATGGTCATAAAAAGAAGTACTCCTTTTATCAACTCATTCGTGTAAAACTTTTTGATAAAGCCTTCCAGTTTATCGTAAATTATGGCTTTCTTTTCCAAAATTGTTACTAATTTGTTTATAACCGATAAAACTACAAAAAAATCAATCACAAAAAAAATTCTAATTTTTAAATTCTAAATTCCAATTTATGCAGTATTTGGAGATTGGAATTTTAAAATAGTATCTTTGACGAAAATTTATATAGATGAACAAACCGGTAAGAGTACGATTTGCCCCAAGTCCAACAGGGCCTTTACATATTGGTGGCGTAAGAACTGCGCTTTTTAATTATTTATTTGCCAAAAAACACGGCGGTACTTTTTATATACGTATAGAAGATACCGACCAAACTCGTTTTGTAGCGGAAGCTGAAGATTATATTTTTGAAGCTTTAGAATGGTTAGGAATTTCTCCTGATGAAACCATTGGAAAAAATGAAAAATTTGGACCGTACCGTCAATCGGATAGAAAAGAAATTTACAAGCAATATGCCGATGGATTAATTCAATCTGGTTGGGCGTATTATGCGTTTGATACTCCTGAAAAACTGGATGAATTGCGCAAACAAGCAGAAACTGAAGGAAAAACATTTATATACAATCATACAGTTAGAGAAAAATTAGACACTTCATTAAATTTTTCGGAAGAAATAGTAAAAACGCGAATTACAAATGGAGAACATTATGTAATCCGATTTAAAACACCAGTTAACGAAACCTTGCATTTACAAGACATTATTCGTGGTGATGTACATTTTGATACCAATTTACTTGACGATAAAGTCTTATTTAAATCGGATGGAATGCCAACGTATCATTTAGCAAATATTGTAGATGATCATTTAATGGAAACTTCACACGTAATTAGAGGTGAAGAATGGTTGCCATCTATGCCTTTACACGTAATGCTTTACAGAGCATTTGGTTGGGAAGCACCAGAATTTGCACATTTACCTTTGATTTTAAAACCAATTGGAAACGGAAAATTAAGCAAACGTGATGGTGATAAATTAGGGTTTCCAGTATTTCCTTTACAATGGAGAGATGCTTCCAGCAAGACAATTTCGAACGGTTACAAAGAATCTGGATTTTTTCCAGAAGCCGTAATCAACTTTTTAGCCTTATTGGGTTGGAATGACGGAACGGAACAAGAAATATTTAGTTTAGCAGAACTTATTGAAAAATTCGATTTAAAACGAATTCATAAATCAGGTGCAAAATTTGATCCAGAAAAAAACAAATGGTTCAATCATCAATACTTACAAAAACAAACGGATGAAAGTCTAGCTGGAGCGTTTAAAGTAATCTTAGAAGAAAAAGGAATTTCAACTTCTTTAGATATTACAAGAATTGTTGCTTCAATTAAAGAACGCGCTAATTTTATAACAGATTTTTGGGATTTAGCCGATTATTTCTTTGAAGCGCCAAGTTCATACGATGAAAAAGCCGCTAAGAACTGGAAAGAGGAAACACCGATTTTAATGCAACAAGTTATTGCTGAACTGAATAAAATTGAAGATTTTACTTCGGTTACCATTGAAACCGAATTGAAAAACTGGATGACAACAAACGAAATTGGAATGGGTAAAGTAATGCAACCACTACGATTAAGTTTAGTTGGCGCATTAAAAGGTCCGCATTTATTTGATATTATTGAGCTAATTGGAAAAGTAGAAACATCAAGCAGAATTGAAAAAGCAATTGCAACTTTATAAACATTAAAATTAAGATATAAGTGATAATTTGTACTTCTTGTAACTTTTACACAAAAGCAACGTATAATTAGTATAACTTTAAATTATCACTTATGTCTCCAATTATCATTTTCATCCTTGTATTAGGATTATTTATCTTACTAAGTTCCTTTTTTACTGTAAAGCAACAAACCGCTGTTGTAATAGAGCGATTTGGAAAATTTACAAGCATTAGAAGTTCTGGGTTACAATTAAAAATCCCTGTAATTGATAGAATTGCCGGAAGAGTAAATCTTAGAATTCAACAATTAGACGTTATAATTGAAACGAAAACAAAAGACAACGTTTTTATTAAAATGAAAGTTTCGGTTCAGTTTAACGTAATTCAAAGTAAAGTGTACGAAGCGTTTTACAAATTAGAATACCCACACGATCAAATTACGGCTTATGTATTTGATGTCGTTCGTGCTGAAGTTCCAAAATTAATTTTAGATGATGTGTTTTTAAGAAAAGACGACATCGCTATTGCTGTAAAACGTGAATTGAACGAATCTATGACTACTTACGGATACGATATTATCAATACGTTAGTAACCGATATCGATCCAGATATTCAAGTAAAAAATGCAATGAATAGAATTAATGCAGCTGATAGAGAAAAAACAGCAGCAGAATTTGAATCAGAAGCACAACGTATCAGAATTGTAGCAAAAGCAAAAGCAGAAGCAGAAAGTAAAAAACTACAAGGACAAGGTATCGCAGACCAACGAAGAGAAATTGCAAGAGGTTTAGTAGAAAGTGTAGAAGTATTAAATAATGTAGGAATTAATTCGCAAGAAGCTTCAGCATTAATTGTGGTTACTCAACATTATGATACTTTACAAGCTATTGGCGCCGATACAAATAGTAATTTAATTTTATTACCAAACTCGCCACAAGCTGGAAGTGATATGTTAAATAATATGGTAGCGAGTTTTACAGCGAGTAACCAAATTGGTGAAACGATGAAAAATCAGCCGAAACGAGCAAAGAAAAAAGATAACCCTACTTCAACAGATTATAATCCAAGCGACACAAGTGAAGCTTAAAAAATAGTAGAATCTGAAAAGTTCAGGTTAACAGAACCAAACCATCAATTTTACAATTGGTGGTTTTTTTGTGTTTAATTTTTAAAAAAGAATCCTGATAGTCTTTTTTATGGCTAAAATTTAAATAAAGCGATTTTAGTGATTTTTAGTAATTGGAATGTAAAAACACTTTACCTAAAAAAGTTTTTGATTTAAAATTTATTTATGAAAGCCTTTTTTAAAGATTAAACTTATACTAATTATTGTTTTAATAGTTTTTTCTAATACTTTGAAATAAGCACAAAAAAGGAATAAAAAAAACCTATAAAGAATTTTTCCTTATAGGTTTGAAATTTAAATTAGATTCTGACCCGAGCTTGCGAACTGACGAAGTAAACAAGTTCAGAATGACAAACGTGTTTTTACTGTTCAGAAACTTTTGCCCAAGTATCTCTTAATCCAACGGTTTTATTAAAAACTAATTTTTCAGCTGAAGTCTCTTTATCAACACAAAAATAACCTAAGCGTTGAAATTGAAAATGATCCAATTCTTTTGCGGTTTGTAAACTTGGCTCAACATACCCTGTAATCACTTTTAAAGACTCTGGATTGATGTATTCTTTAAAATCAACCTCTTTGTTGCCGTCAGGATTTTCGTGTGTAAAAAGACGATCATACAATCTAACTTCCGCTTCAACCGCGTGTGGTATAGAAACCCAATGAATTACACCTTTTACTTTTCTGTTACTTGCTTCTGTACCACTTCCTGATTTAGAATCTACATCGTATGTACAATGAATTTCGGTAATATTTCCTTCTGCATCTTTTACAACAGATTCACCTTTAATGATATACGCGTTTTTTAAACGTACTTCGGTTCCTAAAGTTAAACGGAAAAATTTCTTGTGCGCTTCTTCTTGAAAATCTTCTCTTTCAATATATAATTCTTTAGAAAAAGGGACTTCTCTAAATGTCATTACTTCTTCTTCTGGATTGTTTTCTGCGGTTAACCACTCTTCTTTTCCTTCTGGGTAATTTGTAATTACCAATTTTATTGGATTTAAAACCGCCATTACACGAGGTGCAATTTTGTTTAAATCTTCACGAATACAGAAATCTAAAAGCGACACATCAATTAAATTTGTACGTTTAGCAATTCCGATAGTGTTGGCAAAGTTACGAATAGCGGTTGCGGTTATTCCACGTCTTCTCATACCAGAAATCGTACTCATTCTCGGATCGTCCCAAGAAGTAACGTACTTTTCTTCAACTAATTGTAATAATTTACGTTTAGAAACTACGGTGTGCGATAAATTTCTACGAGCAAACTCTCTTTGTTTTGGTCGTACTTTGGTTTCATCATAAATTTGATTTAAAAACCAATCGTATAATTCTCTATGAGGTAAAAATTCTAACGTACAAAATGAATGTGAAATTTGTTCTAAATAATCACTTTCTCCGTGTGCCCAATCGTACATTGGATAAATACACCAATCGTTTCCTGTACGATGATGATGTGCGTGCATAATACGATAAATAATAGGGTCGCGCATTAGCATATTATTGGCTTTCATACTTATTTTAGCGCGCAAAACGTGAGTTCCTTTCTCGAATTCTCCGTTTTTCATACGTGTAAATAAATCTAAATTTTCTTCTATAGAACGTGTTCTAAAGGGCGAATCTGTTCCCGGTGAAGTTGGTGTTCCTTTTTGAATGGCCATATCTTCAGAAGACTGACTATCCACATATGCTTTGTCTTTTTTAATTAATTCTACTGCCCAATCGTATAATTGTTGGAAATAATCCGATGCATAACATTCTTTATCCCATTTAAAACCAAGCCATTCGACGTCTTTTTTAATGGCGTCCACAAACTCTTGTTCTTCTTTTGAAGGGTTCGTATCGTCAAAACGTAAATTAACGGGCGCATTGTAATCTATACCTAAACCAAAATTAAGGCAAATAGCACTTGCGTGACCAATATGTAAATATCCGTTAGGTTCTGGAGGAAAACGAAAACGTAACTTATCAGATGATAAACCGTTTTTTAAATCGTCTTCTATAATTTGTTCTATAAAATTTAAAGATTTTTCTTCTGCAGACATAAGAATTTGTAATTTTGACAAAGATAACAATAAGTTTATAAGTTTAAAATGTTTATGAGTGTAAAAGAATTGTAAACAGATTACTAATATCAAATAAAAAATGGGAATCATAAAATTAACTAATATTCGAACCTTTTCATATCACGGTTGTTTGGAAGAAGAAGCAAAAATTGGAAGTAATTATCGTGTAGATTTAACTGTAAAAACCAATTTAAAACCATCTGCTCAAACAGACGAACTAAATGATACTGTAGATTATGTAGATTTAAATCGAATTGTAGTAGAAGAAATGGCAAAACGTGCGAAACTTTTAGAACACGTGGCACAAAGAATAATTGATAGGGTTTTAAAAGAATTACTTCCCGTATTAAAAATCAAAATTGAAGTAACGAAGCTAAATCCGCCAATTGGTGGTGATGTTGAAGGAGTTACGATACGAATGAAGAAAAAAAGATAGTTTTAAGAAAATAAAGATTGAAAAAAGAAAATAGATTTTAAAATATTTGGAATTTGTGATTTGAATATTGAAATTTTTATATCTATA
>NZ_JBIKJI010000133.1:0-6106 GCF_044361065.1 Flavobacterium sp. | reverse complement strand
TTGCGAATAAGTAGTTCCGCCATTCATATTATAAGACAATGTAGCAGAAGTTAAGTTGGCAGTTCCTCTATTGTATAGCAAAACTTTTTTAACTGGCGCAACTGGATTAGGAGTAACACAAGTTGCAGTAGTACTTTCGCAAATATTTTCAATTTTTACCTCAGCATCATTTGCAAATAATGGAATGGCAACATCTTTGGTAGACGTTTTTAAAGTAGAACGCCTTGGGAAAGTATTCATTACAGATACTACAATTGCTTTTTGGTTTGCTGTGAAAATATTCATACAACTATCATCTGTGTAATCCATATAATTTTCAATCATATCATTACCAGCAGCAGGGCAAGAATTTGTTCCTACTGGACAACCATAATTAGGAGCTGAAACTGCAGGAGTATCATTACAATTATCCCCAGCACCATTACATCCTCCTTGAAAAGTGTGGTATAATCCTAAAAAGTGTCCTACTTCGTGTGTCATAGTTCTTCCTTTGTCATAAGAAATATCTGCGTAATTACCACCTGGGAAAATTGTTCTTGATCCAAAAAATCCATAACCTGAAACCACACCGTCTGAATTAGCTGTACTAGTTCCATTGCTTGGAAACTGAGCATAACCCAATATGTCAGAGCCATCCCAATTTACACTCCACATATTCATATATTGCGTTGGATCCCATATAGTTTGAGGCTTAACATTTGTATCAATTTCTGCTTGTATTTGAGCTGTAGTTCCAACATTGTAATTGTCTTTACATAAATTAACACGATTTATACCATTTGTTGGATTTCCGTTTGGATCAACTTTTGCTAATACAAATTCAATTTGAACATCTGCTCCAACAGGGTTAGTATTAAATCCAGGAGTTCCAGCCATTCTTCTAAAATCCTGAGTCATAACTGTTATTTGTGACTGAACTTGCTCGTCAGAAATATTCTCATTTGTACCGTATGCATCTCCATTGTGAATAACATGAACTACAACAGGAATGTAAATAATGCTTCCAATTTGCGAAGCATTTGAAGGCGTGTCTAAATATTGTTGAACATATGGGGCAATAATAGCATCAAACTGTGCTCTTGTAGTTCTTCTAGGGTTATTACTTTGAAGAAATTCCTCATATTCATCTGTAGCACATCTAATATGTCCAGAAGGAGATATAAATTCAGGGTTTATTTTTTTGCCAAAAACAGTTTTTTCTTTCTTATCAATTTGAGCAAAAGCAATCGTGCTGAAGCAAATTAAAAAAGAAAGGACTAAAGTAATTTTTTTCATTTTATTTTAAGAATTTGGTTTAAAGAGAAACAAATATAACAAAATAATAATTATTTTATAATATTCAAGCAAAGAAATGAGATTATTTATTTGCCATTATAAGCATTCATTGTAGTATTTAATCCAGCTAAAACAAAAGATTTTATTATTTCAGAGGAGAGACTTAATCTTTCTTTTAAAGCTTCTTTTTCTTCTGTTGACCATTCGCCTAATACGTAATCTACTTGTTTGCCTTTTTTAAACGCATCACTAATTCCAAATCTAAAACGGGGATATTCTGTGGAATTCAATAAAAGTTGTATGTTTTTAAGGCCATTATGTCCCCCGTCAGAGCCTTTTGTTTTAATTCGAATACTTCCAAAGGATAAATTTAAATCATCAGTAATAATTAATAGATTTTCTTTTTCAATATTTTCTTTTTCCATCCAATATTTAACCGCTTTTCCACTTAAGTTCATAAAAGTGTTTGGTTTTAGTAAAATGGCTGTTCGACCTTTAATTTTAAATTCAGCTACTTCACCTAATTTTTGGGTTTGAAAAGTGATACTTTCTTGATTGGCAAAATAATCTAAAACTTTAAATCCAATATTGTGCCTAGTATTAACATACTCTGCACCAATATTGCCCAAGCCTACTATTAAAAATTTTTTCATTTTTGGAGAATTAGTTGTCGTCTCTTCACTTGTTTTAATTTCAGTGTGTACGCCAAAAATTTTATATAAAGATTGTATAAATGACATATTAACTTTTTACAAAAATAAAAAAAGGGCTGAATAAATCAGCCCCTTTTTTTATTATTCAATTTATATTTTTAGAATTTACCTCTATTGTCTTCAATTTTAGCTTTATCTTTTAAACCTTGAACAATTCTATACGGAGCAGAACCTTTAGTTTGTTGATTTAACTGATCAATTTGTGTTTTAAAATCTTTTACAACAGGCGCTTTGGTAAGTGTTTTGGTTCTTACCATAAATAATCCTGAATTTCCTTCAATTACTTTAGATGTTTTTCCTGAAGCTAAACCTAATGCAGTTCCTACCACTTTTGGTTCATAACCTAAATTAGGAATTACTGGAGATGCCATAGTAGCTCCTACCGCAGGTGCTATAGTAGAACCTGTAGATTTTGAAATTGCTTCTAAAGTTGTACCTGTCATTTTCTTTTTAAGTATTGCCGTTTTTTTCTCATTTTTAATTAATGGCTCAACTTGTTGTTTTGCTAATTCTAAAGGCAATAAACCTTCATCATTTTTAGATTTTAATTTTACTATAGCAAATCCTTGATTCACAATATCAAAACGTTTTACGTCATTTATATTTGTGTCTTCGTTGAATGCCCAAGTTACAATTTGTCTTTGTAAACCTAAATTGGCTACATTTTCATCATATGCTTTCACACTAGTAACTGGTGCAATTTTTAAACCTGCAGTTTTCGCTGCTTTTTCAAGACCACTAGCTGTAGCGTCAGATTCTACTTTTAATGCTTTATTATAATTAACATCTTCTGTTTGTTCAGAAGGTTGTATTTTTAAAGCTACTGTAGCTAATAAAACCGCATCATTCTTTCCATCCACTTTCATTACGTGGAAACCAAAATCTGTTTCTACAACTCCTGTTTTTCCTACTGGATTACCAAATAAGAAATCATCAAAAGGTTTAACCATTTGTTTTGGTGCCACATTATCATATACTCCACCATTTTGTTTTGAACCTTGGTCGTCAGAATTAATCATAGCTAACATCGCCATACTTGATGGATTTGCATTAACTTGCGCCAATAAACCTTCTGCTTTAGCTTTAGCTTCTTCTTTAGTTAATTTAACTGTTGGAGCGGCTTGCATAGCGCCTTTATAAGCAACTAAAATATGACTAACTTTTGCAGTAGCGCCAGATTTTCTTCCAGCTACTCTTGATAATTTTGAATATCCATTATCTGTATAAGGACCAAAAACTTGTCCTGGTGCTAATGCATATAATTGTTCTGCAAATTGAGGGTTAATATCCTTTTTAGCTAAATACGTAGAATCAAATTTAACTTCTGAATATTTGTTAACATACGCGGCCACATTTGTTGCTGCACGAAATGAAGCAATAGTATCGTTTACACCGTTTTTAAATTCAATTTTACCATTTAGAAATCCATCCATTTTAGATTTCATTACGGCTTCATCAGCTGCAGATGGTTTGTTTTCAACTAATACATATTCTACAGATCTTGTATTGTCTGATTTGAATTTTTTAGGATTTTTTTTCATATAAGCCATAATTTCCTCGTCAGTAACCTTAACTTGGTCGTCACTAACTGTAGAAAATGCTAACGCTACATAATCAAAATCAACTTTATTATTATCTCTTTCGTATTTTAATTTACCTTCTGCTTTAGTAGTATATACACTTGATTTAATCAATGTGTTATATATTTGCTCTTTAGCAAAATCTTCAATTTGAACTTCATATGTTTTCCAGTTGTTCCATTGTGTTTGGTCTGGAGCACTTTGTAAAGAATTGATGTATTCCGCAAATTTTTTATCGTCAAATTTACCTGCAGCATTTAAAAACTGTGGTGATTGAGACAATTGTGGGTCGTTTTTAATAACCGCCATTAATTGCTCTTTTCCTAACAATAAACCAATTTTATCGTATTGATCCGTTAATAATGCTTTTCTAACTTCTTGTTCCCAAACTGAATTTAAAGCTTGCGTATTAGAAGCCCCTTGTTGCGATTTTTGAGCGTTAGCTACCTTATTCATAAATTCTTGGTATTCAAATTTTGTTCCATTCACTGAACCAATGTTATTTGAACCACCGCCAAATCCACCGCTTTTAATTACATCTGCTAATACAAATGAAAATAATGCTAATGCTATGATTAAAACTAATAAGATAGAACGTTGTCTAATTTTTGATAAAATTGCCATTTTTATATTGATTTTTTTTATTCAGAGGGCGAAAATACAATTATCTATTTAATAATAAAATAGTATTGTCGATTTTTTATAAGTTTTTTTTGTTGTTTTCCATTTTTTTAACAAAACTGCGGCGCACAAAAAACATTATAGCGAATCCTATTGCTATAATTGCTTGTAAACCATAATCTTCATTTTTCATTATTTTTACAAATACAGATATCATAAAAAGTAGTGACGCTATTAAATATAAGTATTGTGTGTATTTAAAATATTTCATATTTTTTGTATTACATATTATTGACTTCCCCGTTGTTGTTTTGCATATTAAAGATTTTAAAATCTTTACTAAAATCAATTCCTATTCCTTGAAGATAACTTCCGTCAGCATCTTTAAAAGTAAATGCTTCTTCTGTAAAAAACCATTCGTTTTTTTGATCAAAATACAATTGATTGGTTTGTAAAACTTTTCCATCGAAGGTTTGAATTTTTACATTCCCAATTAAATCAATTACTTCTGTTTTTTTATACGAAATGGCTTTGTCTGCAACAACTGTGGTTTTATTACCATTTGCGTCAATAAGCGTTACTAAAACGGCTTTCGGAAATTCAACAAACGGATTTTTTGCGGTAGAATAGTCAACCATTTTTAAACTCTGCAAGATGGATTTTACTCTTCCAGAATCGGTGTATTTCAAGTTAATGGAATCGGCTTCACCTGTTGGAACAAATGATGTTTTATAAATGCGTTGAACATCTTTTAGGTTACTTTCGCAACTTTGCAGAAACAAAATCGCTAAAAGAAAAGCAATATATCCAACCCTTTTTCTCATTATATTAGTTATATAATGTTTTTCTGAACCATTTATCATTAAATAACAAGCCAATATTTATTGAAAAATAATCTTCTTTAATTAATCCGTTGCTTGTTGTTCCTCTTGAACCATATTCGATACCTAAATTCATACTTGAAAAAGTACCAGAAATAGGCAATCCAAATCCTAAAGTAACTGATTTATCTTTTATACTTGTATTATTAATTACAAGTCCTGTGTTTTCGTATTTGAAACCACCACGGTAAGTAATTCTTTGAAAATAATTATTAAATGAATCAAATTTTGGAATAATAAAACCTCCAATCGCCACTTTTACACCATTTTCATATGATACATTTGAATAATTTTCAAAACGATTGACTTGATTTCCTGATCCAGAAAATGCAACATCTCCACCTAAAAACCATTGTCTGTTTCCTAAACCGGCACCTAAAACTAATTTTGATGGTACGATTAATTTAGAGTCGGCTACATTAACCTCCTTGTCTTCTGACGCTGGAACAATAGTACCATTTGCCAAAGCTGATACCAGAGATACATTTCTAGTATTATCAGAATTTAATTTTGCTTCTGGAGCATACGTTAGACTTGAAAAGAAATCTAATTTACTAGTAAACTTAGTTTTGAAATTTAATCCTGCATTTACAGCAAGACCTGAAACGGTGGACTCATTAACTTCTCTTGAACCAAAAATAATATTTTGATTTAACACGTCGGATTGCGTATTTATAATTCCAAACAAATATTGAAAATCCATACCTACACTAAACTTTGGGCTTAATTTGTAACCAGCACCAAGGAATACTTTATTTACGCCACCTTTACCTTGGTATTGTTTTGTAAAACCATCTAATGATCTTGTATCTGATTTTAGCCTATAACCTACAGCACTATGAGGTAAAAGTCCAACAGAAACTCCTGCTTTTTTCGACACAGGGAAACTCATTACCACATAATCAAATGTAGTTTTTTTAGCCTGTTCTTTAGTTGATGTAGTATTTAAGTTATAAAAACTAGACGTCATTCCAACTTGAAAAGTGGTAAGTAATTGGTTTGAATACGAAGCTGGATTTAATATGTTAATATGAAT
>NZ_JBIKJI010000132.1:0-6114 GCF_044361065.1 Flavobacterium sp. | reverse complement strand
CAAGAATTTCCTTCTGTAAAATTATTATTCACTTCTCTTGGATCAAAATGTTTGTCCCAACCACCGTTTTTCTTCGGACGCATAAAACCGGTTTCCCAATCAAAAGTGTTTCTCCAATTTTCAGAACGTTTTGAAAAACGAGCAACTTCATTGCCGTTTTTTATTATCTGAGCCATTTGAGCAATACACCAATCGTCATACGCATATTCTAAGGTTTTAGAGACGCTTTCGTGTTCGTCATCCATCGAAATGAAGCCGTTTTTCTTGTAGGCTTCTAATCCTAAAACATCTCTCATAGCTGATGATTTGCTGGCTTCAAAGGCTTTTTCGTAATCAAAACCTGTTATGCCTTTTGCCATCGCATCCGCAATTACAGAAACCGAATGATAGCCAATCATACAATCCGTTTCATTGGATGCCAATTCCCAAACGGGTAATCTACCGCCTTGTTCGTATTGTTTGATGAACGTATTGATGTAATCAGAGGTGCGTTTTTTATCGATTAACGTATACAACGGATGCGCGCCTCTAAAGGTATCCCAAAGTGAAAAAACGGTATAATAATCAAAGCCTTCTGCTGTATGAATTTGGTTGTCTCTACCACGATATTTCCCGTCTAAATCTTGTGCGATATTGGGTTGCATCATCGTGTGATATAACGCCGTATAGAAAATCGCTAACTTATCTTTATCATCAGATGTTACTTCAATTTTTGATAATTCTTTGTTCCAAAGGGTTTCTGCTTCTTTCTTAACTTTTTCAAAATCCCAATGGTTGATTTCGGAACTGTTTAATTTCGCTCCTTCATAACTTGTTGGCGAAAGCGAAACTTTTACGAGAATTTTTTCACCTTTTTTGACTTGTTTTGAGAAACTTAATGCCAATTCCGTTCCTTTGTATAAGCCTTCTAACTTCGTGTTTTCACCTTTTACCAAATTCACTTTCAAAGGCACATTGAACTCAATTCGAGCATAAACATATTGATCTCTTGCCCAAGCTTCGCTTCTTCTCAAAATTTCAATGGTTGTTGGATTTACAATTCGGACTTCACCAAATAATAATTTATCACGATGATTCAAATCTAAAATAATATTAGCTAAACCCGCTTTATTAAACGTATATTCGTGAAAACCAACACGAATAGAAGTTGTTAAACGCACATCGATATTGTGTTTATCTAATTTCACGGAGTAAAATCCTGCGGAAGCTTTTTCATTGGTATGCGAAAAAGTAGAGGAATAGATTTTGTTATCAAACGAAGGTTCGCCCATAGTTGGCATTAACATAATATCACCATAATCTGATACACCCGTTCCGTTTAAGTGTGTATGAGAAAATCCGTAAATAGTATTATCATCATAATGATAACCGCCACAGCCATCCCAACTGCCATCAATACGCGTATCAGGCGAAAGTTGCACCATTCCATAAGGCGCAGTTGCCCCTGGAAATGTGTGTCCGTGACCGCCGGTTCCAATAAATGGATTGACGTGTTTAGCAAAATCTTGTGCGAATAATAAAGTGGGAAGTAGTATAAATAAAATTGCTTTCTTCATAATAATAGAATATTGTTGATGTAAATTTCAACAAACTATTTGAAAAAAGCAATTTTACAGGAAATTAAATCGGTTGGATGAGGTTTATTTGCCGAGTACACCCTTACAATTAACTGTATGAAATTCTATGTTGTTTTCGTCTTTGATGGTATTTGCTTCAAAGGTGAAATTTTTATCGTATAGTTTTCCGTTTAGAAAATACGTAAGCATAAAATGATTGTTTAATTGCAATACATTATTTTCTAATAATTCTATTTTAATAGCAGTTTCAGGTAAAACTTCTTTAAAAGCATGTCGGAAATAACCTGTTTTTCTTTCTTCATTATTCAGTACTCCTGAAGCATTGGAAACTACCATTGCCATTTCTAATTTTTCTGAACTATCGTTTAATAAGTAGGCATACCAACTGTTTTCTCCAAAATCTTCATTCCATTCTTTTATGGCAACCACATATACGTTTTCTACTTCAGGAATAATAATGTCTTTTTTCATAAGAAATTACTGACTTATTTTATTTTTTTTGATAAAGTAGCCGTATTTGTAAATATCTTTAAATCTACTTTTGGTTCTCCTAATAAATCAATTTGGGTATTTCCTGACGCTGAAATTTCAATGGTTTTTTGAGCATTTACTGAACAAGAGGTGTATCCTTCAGCAATTAATTCCATATCAACTACGGTGAATTTTTTAGCCACTAAACTTGAGTTATTATCTAATCTTATTTTTGCAATTTGCGCATCGCCTTCAATAGTTGCTTGCGATTTTTGATATAAATCTACCTTAGATTCTGGTGAAGCAATTAATGCTTTTAAATTAGCATCTTTACTTAATTCTACAACAGATTTTTCTGCTTGCACATTGATTTCCGCTTTAGATTTATCAGTCATTATTAATGTGAAATTGGTAGATTTTACATTTAAAAAAGATTGTGATTTATCAAAGTTTTTAACTGTAATATTCGCTAATGCAATATCTGCAATGGCATTAACTTTACTAGAATGTCGCGCTACAATAGATTTTAAACTATCATTATAATTTACTCTAATAGCCATTTTTTTCTCGCCAACAGGTTGTTTTAAAGCTGTTAATTTTAGAGTTTTTCCTAAAACATTATAACTAATAATATCATGTAAGTTATCGTCCGCTTCTATTTCAATTGATGTTTTTTCTCCTTTTACAAAATACACATCCAAAAATTCTTCAATTTCTACATGTTCAAATTCTTCTACTTCTTTCACAGAAATAGTTACAATTTTTGAACCTTTAATTTTTTCTAATTTAGCTTGAGCTGTCGCTAATGAAAAGCTAAACAGAGTAATTACGAAAAGTGTGATTGATTTTATCATTTTATATAAATTTTAATTTAAAGTACAAATATATTAAAAAAAATCCCGAAATAGTCGGGATTTGTGTGTTATGATATTAGATTTTTAGAGTCAAAAAAGGATGTTAAAAAATACTTTCTATAAATTGAATTACTAATTGTACGGCAATATCAATCATTTTAATTACAAATTGTATCATATTTTTTTAAGTTATATAGGTTAATATATTGTGCAAAATTAAGTATTAATTATGAAATGAATGTTAAAAATTAATTAAATTATTCTATTGTTATTTCGCCACCGCTAGTTTCTTTACCTCGGAATTCTCTTGGTTTTTTTACCGATGCTATTGTTCCAGCACTTTCCGCTTTTGCATCTAATTTTACAATGGCATGTACTTTAATAGTACTTGCGCTTGACGATTCTGCAAATACTTCATTTGACATTAATTCTGACGCATCAATTGAACTTGCACTTGAAGCATTTGTTTCTAATTTTAATGTTTTTCCCTTTATAGTAACATCTCCAGTACTTGAGGCATCAATTGTAATGTTTTCAAATTCAGCTTCCATATCAATAGTGCTGGCACTTGAGGCAATAATATTTAAATTGTTACCTTTAAATACTGTGTTAGATTTTATTGACGACGCACTTGAAGATTTAATTTCATTTAATTCTTTTATTTTTACTCGCACAATAAGTTCATTACAAACAATCATATTTTCATCTAAACTTATTTTCAAAACACCATTTGAAATTGTTGTTTTAACATGATTTTGTAAATTAGAATCCGTTTCAACTTCAATGCTGTTGCTTTTGGCTTGTTCAATTTCAACAGCTATTGCTTCGCTGGTTTCAATTTTTGTGAAATCCTCGGTTACTTCTCTTTTACTTGTTGTAACCTGTCCATTTCCTTTTTTTTGATTCACAAATTCTTGACAAGAAATAAGTGAAATAATTATGAATGTATATAATATATTTTTCATTTATGTTATTTTATAGTGATACCATTTTTGTTGATTTTAATGCTTTCTACATTTTCTTTTTCAACGGTTTTATTTCCTTTTTTTATAAGAATACCATCTTCATTTAAAATGATTTCAGAATTTTCTTCTGAATTTGAAATAGTGTCATTTTCAACATCGTTATAGTCGTTTTCATCAATTGGACAATTCATACATAACACTTTATTTTCTGAAACGATATATGTATAAGTATCTGTACTATAATGTAAGTTGAAATAATCATTTTCAGATATGTCAAAGTGTTTGAAGTTTTTATCCACTTTAAAAATAGTGCCTTTAGGTAAATATAAAAACAATTCTACTTCTTGGTCGTGTTTTTTATTGGCTAAATCTGTAATCCAATAATTATCTAAAATTAAATTGTTGTTTTCAATTTTTACGTTATATTTTATTTTTTCAGCAGTTTGTTTGGCTTTTTTAATGCTACTTCCTTCTGCAGATTTTTCAATTTGTAAAAAAGCAATTGGTTCGTTTGTTTCTACTATTTTTATAGATACATTATTTGAAAAAATAATTGCTTTATCAGTATCATCATGAATAACTTCAAAATTGTCAAAATCGTAATTGTCTTTGCCGTATAAATTATTTGAAATAAATTTAACATTTAAGGTATCAGTTGGTTTTAAATTGATAGCTACTTTTTCGATTTCCTTTCCAGTATATGCGTTTTGACTAATTTCTCTTATAGTTAAAAACAACACGGACGCCAAACCGATAATCCAAATGGCTAATAGCGAATAATTTATAGAATTTCCAATTGATTTCATTCTGGTTGAAAGTAATTTTAACCCTAAGATTAATATGAAAAACAAAGGAATTCCAACAACTATAATTAATAATATTCCTTGAATCCAAATAGGTGTTTCGAAACTAAAAGGAGTGTGAATGTGATTGTATAGGAAATTATCTGGCATAGATGAGAAAAACATCATAGCAATACCGCTAATTACAATACTAATTAAGGTTAAAGAGGAAATAAGCACAATAAAACCACCAATTATCTTAGAAATTACATTAAATATTGACGTTACAATATCACTTAGAGTATTTCCGATTTTTTCTGCTCCTGATTTAGCATTAGTAGCAATTTTGTCTTGGTCTAAATTTGAAAATTTATCTGAAATTTCGTTAAAACCTTCTTTTACTTTTTTCTCAATATTTGAAATATTTATAGGCTCTCCTTTCATTTCTAATTTTTGAGAAGTGGTAACAGCTTCTGGAATTAAAATCCATAATATAATGTACAACACTAATCCTGTCCCAAAGCCGAAGAATAAAATTACCATTATGATTCTTAACCATAACGGGTCAACACCAAAATAATGTCCTAAACCTGATAAAACACCTCCTAAAAATGAGTTTTCTTTATCTCTATATAATTTTTTTGAACTACTTGATGAGGTGTAGTTGGATTGAAAATCATTTTTTGGCGTTTCTTCTTCAATTTTATAATCTTCAGGTTGCCCCATAATCGTTATAATGTCATCTACTTCTTTCAAGCTAATGACTTGTTTAGTAGTGCCTAATTTTTCTGTAAAAAGTTCAGAAATTCTACTTTCAATATCATTTATAATTTCTTCTCTACCATCAGGAGATAATGAACTTCTAACGGCATCAAAATAGTTGCTTAATTTTCTAAAGGCATCTTCGTCAATATGAAAGAAATACCCACCTAAATTTATACTTGTTGTTTTGTTCATAATCTGTTATTTTTTAGTAGTGATAGTGTTTACAGCACCCGAAAGTTCACTCCAAGTGTTGTTTAATTCTTTTAAAAATTCTTTTCCTTCATCAGTTAAGCCATAATACTTTCTTGGCGGCCCCGATGTAGATTCTTCCCAGCGATAGCATAAAAGATTGTCATTTTTTAATCTTGTTAATAAAGGATATACGGTACCCTCAACAACAAGTAATTTAGCGGTTTTTAAAGTGTCCAAAATTTCAGAAGTGTAAGCGTCTTTTTCTTTTAATACAGATAAGATGCAAAACTCTAAAACACCTTTTCGCATTTGAGCTTTTGTGTTTTCAATATTCATTTGAGCTTGTTTTTTTAATCACGATAAATCGATTTAAAATGGAGTACAGTACTTAGTACATTATTTTCTTATGCAAATATATATCTAAAAGCAGATACCTTGTTTCGCATAGTACTAATATTTAACATATTTTTAACATTTTATAGTTTTGTCGTTCACAACTATTTTTTTC
>NZ_JBIKJI010000016.1:0-22447 GCF_044361065.1 Flavobacterium sp. | reverse complement strand
GGGTTCTAAAATGAATGGACAAGCTATCTCAGCAATCAAAAAAGCAGGTAGAGGTGATGTTGTTACAATATCAGAAATTAAAGTTAAGTATGTTGGTATCAACCAACCTGCTAAAAATGTTTCGCCTTGTACATTTGAGGTACAATAATTTAAATAAAATAAAAAAATGAATTGGAGAAATTTTTTATTAGTAACGGTATTTGGTTTGAGCACACTTTCGTTTGCACAATCTAATTTACTAAATGCAAAGACACCTGCAGAAATCGGTAAAAAAACCGAAGCAGAAAAAAATGCGGATAACGACAAACCTTTACCTTATGGTTATATAGGAGATAGAGATGTCTTTATGGGAAAAACGGTTTGGGAACTTATTGATGTGGACCAAAGAGTAAATTACCCAATGTATTATCCAGTTGATGATTCTAAAGATTTAGGTTCAGAAAGAAAACCACTTTTTGAAGTGATAATGAAAGGAATTGATGATGGAAAAATTACTGAAGTATATGATTCAGGATATTTTACTACAAAAAAGACTTTTAACGATATTCAAAAAGCAAGAGTTTTTATAGATACCTCAGATGCTGGTATTGAACAGTTAGCAGCTGGAGATCCTATATCGGAAGAATTTATTACTAAGCAAACTATTGATGCGTTTCATGTTAGAGGATATAAAATAAAGGGTTTCTGGTATTTTGACAAACGTCAAGGCGAATTAAAATACAGATTACAAGGTATTTGCCCTCTAGTACCTGATGTATATACTATGAACAAAGAAGAAAATAAAAATGATGCTCCTATTGAGTTGTTTTGGATTTATTTTCCATCTTCGAGAGACGTACTTCATGCCGCTAAAGCTTTCAATGAAAGAAACTCCGCTATGCCATTTACATTTGATCATTTGTTAAATTCACGTCGTTTTAATGCCGTAATTTATTTAGAAGAAAATGTGTATGGTGATAGAGAGATTAAAGATTATATGAAGGAAAATGCACAAATGCAATTATTAGAATCAGAAAGAGTAAAAGAAAAAATACGTAATTTCGAATTAGATATGTGGAATTACTAATTAAAATATTTCTCCAATCATATTACAAAAAACTCTTACTTCGGTGTAAGAGTTTTTTTTGATTAAATTTGTACCATACAAAAAGTACTTTTTTGTCATTTCGACGTAAGGAGAAATCTCATAATCATAATTACTTTAAGTGTTTGCTACTTTAGTTGAAATGACAATATTGAGAATAAACTATTACAATACAACAAAATGGAAGTTGATTATCTTATTATTGGTTCAGGTTTAGCAGGAATTTCTTTTGCAGAAACGTGTTTGTTACACCATAAAAAAATAATGGTACTGAATGACAATTCTCAAAACTCAACTACAATAGCAGGTGGATTATACAACCCAATTGTTTTAAAACGATTTACAAAAATATGGGAAGCAGAAGCTCAATTGGCTATTACAATTCCATTTTATAAAAATTTAGAAACAAAATTAGGCACAACATTTTTATATGAAATTCCGTTATTTCGTAAACTAAATAACATTGAAGAACAAAACAATTGGTTTGCCGCGTCTGATAAAACTACCCTATCCAATTATTTATGTAGTGAATTAAATACTTTAAATAACGAAGCTATAGTAAGTAATTATAAATTCGGAAAAGTAAATGAAACAGGTTTCTTGGATACTAAAAAATTAAAAGAAAACTATACCAATTATTTAGTAGCAGAAAATTGCTATTTAGAAGAAACTTTTGATTATTCTAAGTTAGTAATCAAAGATGATTATGTAGAATATGATGCTATTAAAGCCAAAAAAATTGTATTCGCAGAAGGTTTTGGTTTACATAACAATCCCTATTTTAACAACTTACCACTTGATGGAACAAAAGGAGAACTTTTAGTTATTAAGTCCGAAAATTTAAAGTTAAATGAAATTATAAATTCAAGTATATGGATTTTACCTTTAGGAAATCATTTATATAAAGTAGGCGCCACCTATAATTGGGAAGATAAAACCAACCAAAAAACCGAAAAAGCAAAAACAGAATTACTTACCCATTTAAAAGAAGTGATTTCTTGCGACTTTGAAGTAATAGATCATTTAGGAGGAATACGACCAACTGTAAAAGACAGAAGACCACTTTTAGGAAAACATCATCTTCACAACCAATTATATATTTTAAATGGTATGGGCACACGAGGCGTACTTTTCGCACCTTATTTATCAGATAAATTATATCAATATATTGAAAATGGAATCCCATTAGACAACGAAATTTCAATAGAAAGATGTTATAAAAAACTATTTAGATAAGTGTTCTTTCCAATTTTTATCAAAGTGAATAAAAATATTGATCCAGATATTTCTTGACATTCGCATGATAAGGGTATTGCTTAAAATTAAAGCAACAACAATTGAAATAAAAGCCGTTTTTAAATTGGCTTGAAACACAAAATGCGAAACTAAAAAGGTAATAATTCCAATTAGCACTCCAAGTCCATAACTTACAAACATGGCACCAAAAAAGAAAGAAGGCTCTATTTGATAAACTAGTTTACAGTGCGAACACTTTTCGTTCATGGCATAAATTTTCATAATATTAAAAGGGTTTGCATCTAAATACATACTTTCTTTATGGCATTTAGGACAACAACCCGTTATCATCGCATAAATTTTAGAACCTTTACCAAACATTTTTACTATTTTGATGTAAAGGTAAAATAAGTATAGTACTTTTGCACCTTATTAGAAAAAAACATGCTGAATATACATAATCTTTCTGTTTCCTTTGGTGGAACGTATTTATTTGAAGAAGTTACTTTTAGAATGGGCGCTGGCGACAGAGTCGGTTTAGTAGGTAAAAATGGAGCAGGAAAATCGACCATGTTGAAAATTTTAGCTGGCGATTTCAAACCCGATTCTGGGCAAATTGCTACTGAAAAAGAAGTAAGAATTGGATTTTTAAGACAAGATATCGATTTTGAAGCAGGAAGAACGGTTTTAGAAGAAGCGTATCAAGCGTTTACTGATATTAAAGAAGTAGAGAAAAAGCTAGAAGAAATCAATCACCAATTAGTAACAAGAACCGATTATGAAAGCGAGGTGTATTCTCAAATTATTGAAGATTTATCGGATTATACGCACAGATTTGAACTTTTAGGAGGTTATAATTATGTGGGTGATACAGAAAAAATATTATTAGGTTTAGGATTCAAACGAGACGTTTTTAATAACCAAACTGAAACGTTTTCAGGTGGTTGGCGTATGCGTATCGAATTGGCAAAACTATTGCTTCAAGCCAACGATATTCTCTTATTAGATGAACCTACCAATCACTTGGATATAGAAAGTATCATTTGGTTGGAAAGTTTTTTACGAAATTATCCTGGAGTAGTAGTTATTGTATCGCACGATAAAATGTTTTTAGATAATGTTACGAATCGTACTATAGAAATTTCATTAGGAAAAGCGTATGATTTCAATAAACCGTATTCGCAATATTTAGAATTGCGTCATGAAATTCGTGAAAAACAATTGGCGACACAAAAAAATCAAGCCAAGAAAATTGAAGAAACCGAAAAATTAATTGAAAAGTTTCGTGCCAAAGCTTCTAAAGCCTCAATGGCACAATCTTTAATTAAAAAATTAGATAAGGTAGAACGAATTGAAGTGGATGAAGACGACAATTCCGTGATGAATATTTCATTTCCAGTTTCAAAAGTACCTGGAAGAGTCGTAATTGAAGCCGAACACGTAACAAAAGCGTATGGTGACAATACGATTTTAAAAGATATTTCACTATTAGTGGAACGAGGTAGCAAAATTGCATTTGTAGGACAGAACGGGCAAGGAAAATCGACTTTTATAAAAGCAATCGTGAACGAATTTGAATTTGAAGGTTCCATAAAATTAGGACATAATGTTCAAGTGGGTTATTTTGCACAAAATCAGGCAGAGTACTTAGATGGTGAAATTACGTTATTGCAAACTATGGAAGATGCCGCAACGGATACCAATAGAGCAAAAGTAAGAGACATGTTGGGCTCCTTTTTGTTTCGTGGTGATGATGTGGAGAAAAAAGTAAAAGTACTTTCTGGAGGCGAAAGAAACCGTTTGGCTTTATGTAAATTATTGTTGCAACCCATTAACGTTTTGGTAATGGATGAACCTACAAATCACTTAGATATTAAATCGAAAAATGTTTTAAAAGCGGCACTTCAAAAATATGAAGGTACGCTCCTACTCGTTTCTCATGATAGAGATTTTTTACAAGATATGTCTAATTTAGTATATGAATTTAAAGACCAAAAAATTAAAGAATATTTAGGCGATATCAATTACTTTTTAGAACAACGCAATTTAGAAAACATGCGTGAAGTTGAAAAAAAGGATATTGAGAAAAAAGAAGATTCTGCAAACCAAAATTCCAAAGCTTCTTACGAAGACCAAAAGAAAAACAAATCGTTACAAAATAGATTATCAAAAATTGAAAGTCAAATTAAACAATTAGAAATTGACATTCAAAACGATGATAAAGAATTGGCTTCTAATTACGACAAGCACTTGGAAAACGCTTCATTTTTTACAGCATACAACAAGAAGAAAGCAGAATTGGACAAACTACTTTCAGATTGGGAAATGGTTCAGGAGGAGATTGATAATTTGGTTTAAAAAATAGTTCCAAAACGTTTTACAATTCAATGAAAAAAAAGATGCTTTCAGCATAACAAGATAGTGTTGACTTTCTTTTGTTTTGAAAACGGATTTGCGTTAGTGATGGGAACGGCATCCTTTTTTATTTTGTTGCCTTCGAGTGCCTCAGGCAACAAAACAACTATTATACATGAAAGTAAACGTTGTCTGAGGTTCTCGAAGATAACTTTACGACTAAAGAAAGGCAACAAAATTAAAAAGATATAGTGGACAGCACGACCTGAAAGGGAACGCCCAACCATTCGACAAGCTAAGGATGACAATTAAAACTATAGAAAACAAAAAAGAGTCCCGATTTCTCGAGACTCTTTTTTTATTTGTAACTTTAAGTAAATTATTTCACTAAAGTCATTTCGTCTACAATGTGTTTAGCACCAGAGAAATTTTCAATTACCCAAAGTACATAACGAATATCTACGTTTATTGTTCTTTGTAACTTTTGGTCAAAAATAACATCTCCAGCCATTGCTTCAATGTTACCATCAAAAGCTAAACCGATTAATTCCCCTTTACCATTTAATACTGGAGAACCAGAATTTCCACCTGTGATGTCATTATCAGTTAAGAAATTGACATGTAAAGAACCATCTTTATCCGCATAACGACCGAAATCTTTTTTAGCATTCATAGCTATTACTTTTGAAGGTAAATCGAATTCTAAATCACCTTTTTTGTATTTTTTAACTTGTCCATCTAACGTGGTGTAGTTATTTACTTTAGCGTCATTTCTTTTATCAGCTGGTAACGAACGAACTTTTCCATACGTTAAACGTAACGTTGAATTCGCATCTGGATATAAAGTAGTACCAATTTTAGATTCTCTTAAACCTTCAACTAATAAACGGAAAGAGGCTCCGAAATCGTTTTGTGCTTTCATTAACTCGTCACTTCTTTTACCAAAATGAGATGTTAAATCATTTGATAAAACATATAAAGGGTCGCTTGTTAAAGCTGCATCGTTTGGAATTGCTAAGTAAGCTTTAATATTTTCAATTGAAGTAAAAATACTTGCATCAAAAGCTGAAGCTACATAATTTGTAAAATCACCATTGTTTTCTTTTGCTAATTTTTCTACTGTTGGTGCTAATGCATAACCTGCTTTTTTAGCGTATAAAGCCAACTGAGCTGCTAATATATCTTTTTCAGCAGGAATATGTAATTCCTTAAACATTTCGTTTGCCATTTCTTCAATAGCCGGAGCCATTTCAGCGCGTTTAGCCGCATCTGCTTTAGTATACATTTCTAATTGTCTTCCTAAAGATCTGCTAATTGTTCCAAAAGCTGACGTTCTAAATAACTGTTGTAAATAATTATCATGACGCGATTTCTCATTCGTCATATCATAATATTTGTTGATTGTAGCTACAACATTTCCGTATTTAGCTTGATTAGCTGGTTGATTCGCCCAAGTATTAAATTTAGCTTCTTGAGCTGCTTTAGATTTTGCAGTTCCAAATTTTGTTAAGGCATCAATCATACCTTGACGGTTTTTCCAATAGTTAGCTACACCTGCAAATTTAGAAGCATAAATTAAGTTCAATGCATCCGATTGAACCATATATTTTTTCATATTGTCCATTCCAGTTTTAGAACCTTCTACCCAAGCTGGGTAAGCAAATTTTACGTTTTGCTCAATTCCACCAGCTGGCATCCAACGGTTTGTACGACCTGGATATCCTAAAATCATAGCAAAATCGTTTTCCTTAACACCGCTTAAATTAACTGGTAAGTGATGCTTAGGGTTTAACGGAACATTGTTTACAGAATATTCTGCAGGATTTCCGTTAGCGTCTGCATAAATTCTAAACATAGAAAAATCTGCAGTATGACGTGGCCATTCCCAGTTGTCTGTATCTCCACCAAATTTTCCTAAGCTTTCTGGAGGCGTACCAACTAAACGAACGTCTTTATAATCTTGATATACGAAATAGTAATATTCATTTCCTTGAAAAAACGGACGAACTGAAACGGTATATTTTCCGCCTTCATTGTTTTCTTTTTCAATTTTAGCAATTTCTTGGTTGATTGCTTTTTCTCTTTCAGCTTCACTCATTCCTGGTGTTACAACTGATAAAATTCTTTTTGAACAATCGTCCATACGAACAAAGAAACGCACAAATAAACTCGAAGGTTTTAATTCTTCTTTTCTATTTGCTGCCCAATATCCTTCTTTTAGATAATTTTTTTCTGCAGTAGATAATTCCGCTATCGCATCATAACCACAGTGGTGATTGGTTAATACCAAACCATCTTTTGAGATTAATTCAGCTGTACAACCTCCGTTAAACTGCACAATAGCATCTTTTAAACTGTGGTTGTTAATACTGTAAATTTCTTGAGGGGTTAATTGTAATCCCATTTTTTGCATATCACGGTGATTTAAACGTTCAATGAACATTAAAAACCACATACCTTCATCTGCTTTAACGCTCATTGGCATCAGCATAATTCCAGCAACTAAGGATAAAATAATTTTTTTCATTTTAATTTTAGGTAAAGTTAATTAATATTAAAGTAGTCGATAAATTTAAATAAATGTTACAGTATTCCGACTATTTTTTGTTTAAAAATATTTATGTTAATCATATTATTATCTAATAAAAAACAGTTAAAAGTAAACTTCCAACTGTTTTTTAAAATATTATTTATTATAGAATTATTCTATAATTATTTTTTTAGTGATTTGAGCACCTTTACTCTGAATCGTTACAAAATACATACCGCTCAAAGCGTTTTCTAATTCAATATTTTGAACTAAATCCGATGTTTGATTGTATTCTGCGTTAAAAATTTCTCTTCCCAATGCGTCTATAATTATAACCGAATAATTATCAATAGCTTCAGATAATTGAATTGAAAAAACACCTTTATTAGGGTTCGGAGCTATTGAAAAATTATTTTTTACAAAATCATTATTTGCTAAAACATTGGTTTGTAACTGAGAGGATATTGCATTATACCAAGCTGTCATTCTATTAGCCTGACCAACTGTAAACATATACATACATGCATCATTAGTGTAATCCATATAATTCATTGTTAGTACCGGAGTAACTCCGTCACAACCTGGTACGGATCCAACTGATGGGCAACCTCCTGTATCAACGTCTTGTGGAGGCGTATCACAAACTCTGTCTCCTTGAGTGTTACAATTGGTGTTAGTACAACTTTGAAATGTATGCCACAAATTAAAGAAGTGACCTAACTCATGCGTTAAAGTTCTGCCTAAATTATAAGGTCCGGAAGGTACAAATCCAGTACAACTTGATGGAGAACCCGACATAATTGCGCCAAAGGCATTATTATCTATAACGACTGTCATACCTTGTGAAGGAGATCCTCCTAATGGAGAAAAACCTAAAATCCCTCCAGTTAAATTTGTGACAACTAAATTACAGTAACCAGCCCAACTACTATCCATGTTACATGGATTACAAAATCTATCTCCTGCAGCCAAAAAGTGAGTGCCAAAAGTAACTGCTAAGTTTCCATTTGATAAACCTGAATCCGATGGATGATTTTGAGTGGCAATTTCCCAAGAAACATCAATATTTCCAACATTTGTTCCTGGATAATATATGCTTGCATCTGTCCAAAGTGAAATATCGGTATTAGTAGCATTAAAATCCGCATTTAATATGGCTACTTGTTTTTGAGCCAATAATCTCAAACAATTTTTTACGGATTCAGTACTTGTATTTGCTACTGATGGATAGTGAATAGCCACAGGAATTCTTATTGTAGCATTTGTACTAAGAGCAGACGAACCATTTCTTTGTTGTTGCGCATTAGTTAATCTTTCTAATTCACTTTCAAATTGTTTTTGCAAATCTAAATACTGTTTTTTCATCTCTGGATTAGCTAATAAGCTTTCCATATATGCATCAGTTCCGCATGTTCTGTGTTGTCCAAAACTTATGGAAACAACAAAAAGTAATAAAAGTAATTTTGTTTTCATTTGATTAATTAATATTTAATTTTCAAAAATATAAAAAAAATGACAACAATTGTTATATATTCAACATTTTCCACAATTTATCTTTCAATTCTGTTAATCCTTGTTGGGCAACAGATGAAATAAACATATAATCTAAACCTTTAAGGTCTTTATCTAATTGTTGTTTCATTTCTTTTTGTAATTCTTCATCTAACATATCACATTTTGAAATCACCAACAACCTGTCTTTATCTAACATTTCCGGATTATATCGTCTTAATTCATCAAGAAGAATTTCGTATTCTTTCTTAATATCATCCGCATCAGCTGGAACCAAAAATAATAACGTAGAATTTCTTTCAATATGTCTTAAAAAATAATGGCCTAACCCTTTACCTTCAGCTGCACCTTCAATAATTCCAGGAATATCTGCAATTACAAAGGATTGAAAATCTCTGTAAGCAACAATTCCTAAATTTGGTTTCAATGTGGTAAATGCATAATCCGCAATTTTTGGTTTTGCAGAAGTCAAAACAGATAATAATGTCGATTTTCCAGCATTTGGAAATCCAACTAAGCCTACATCCGCAAGCACTTTTAATTCTAAAATAACATCTACTTCCTCTCCAGGAATTCCAGGTTGTGCATATCTTGGCGTTTGGTTAGTAGAACTTCTGAAATTCCAGTTTCCTAAACCTCCTTTTCCGCCACGAGCTAAAATTTTAGTTTCGCCGTCTTCTGTAATTTCGAATAAAATTTCGCCAGTTTCCTTGTCCTTAACAACTGTACCTAATGGAACTTCTATAAATTTATCTTCTCCATCATGTCCGGTACTTCTACTGCTTCCTCCATCTCCACCGTGACCTGATTTTACATGTCGTAAAAATTTTAAATGAAACAACGTCCATAAATTTTTACTTCCTTTAATAATTACATGACCTCCACGACCACCGTCTCCACCATCTGGACCACCTTTTTCAATAAATTTTTCTCTGTGTAAGTGAGAAGAACCCTTCCCGCCTTTACCAGATGCAACATATATTTTTACGTAGTCTACGAAATTTCCTTCAGTCATTTTTTTGTTTTTTAGCTTTCAGTTGTTAATCCTACTGAAACTATATTCTAAAATATTAATTTTTAATTTTTATGCAGACTAAAAACTGCGAATGAAACAACTTATTCCGTAAGTGGTTTTATTAAAATTTTATCAATTTTAACGCCATCCATATCCATTACTTCAAATTCTAATTTGTTCCAAATAAGCTTTTCACCTTGTTTCGGAATACTTCCTAATTCTGTAATAATCAAACCACTAACAGTAGTAACCTCATAATCATTAAGCATATCATCCAAATCGAAATACGTCATAAAATCGTGTAATGAATATTGTCCATCCACCAACCAAGTTCCATCTTCTCTTGCAATTAATTGATATTCTTCATCTGAAAAATCAGCTGCGTCACCTACTAATGCTTCTAAAATGTCATTTAATGTAATTATTCCTTGAAAAACGCCATATTCATCTGTAACCAATGCATAATGAATTTTAGACATTTTAAAATTTTCTAACGCTTTATAAGCCGAAGTATGTTCAATAAAATATACCGGCTCAATCATAATTTTCTGTAAATCGAAATCGCCTTTTTCAATATTTGCAAATAAATCTTTTAATAAAACTACACCTATAACTTCATCCAAATTTTCATTACAAACAGGATATACAGAATGTAACTCGTCTAAAATTTTCGCTTTTAGTTCTTCATAACTTTCATCTAAAGCCAAATAAACAATGCTTTTTCTGTGCGTCATTAAAGAATTTACTTTTCTATCGCCAATATGAAACACACGCTCCACAATATCTTGCTCAATTTCTTGAACTTCTCCTACTTCCGTACCTTCTTTAATAATGGCTTTTATTTCTTCTTCAGTAACCTTACCATCCGCGGTTGGTTTTATCTTAAATATTTTTAAAATGAAATCTGTAGAAGTAGTTAATAACCATATAAATGGTGCTGTAACAATTGACATTACTTTCATTGGAACGGCTACAGACTTAGCAATGGTTTCAGGATAATTTAGCCCAATTCTTTTTGGTAATAATTCGCCAAATACTAATGAAAAGAAAGTTAAAATCACAACAACAACACTAACTGCTAAAGTGTGAGCATATGGAAAAGTTAATGTATAGGTTGCGAAAAAAGTTTCAACATCTGTTGTTATTTTATCGCCAGAATAAATACCAGTTAAAATACCAATTAAGGTAATACCAATTTGTACCGTAGACAAAAATTTGTTAGGTGAATTGGCTAAATCTAAAGCTGTTTTTGCACTCGTGTTGCCTTTTTTGGCGGCGGTTTCTAACCTATTTTTTCTTGCTGATATGAGTGCGATCTCTGACATAGAGAAAATTCCATTGAGCAGTATCAACAAGAATATTATGACTATTTCCAATTTTTATATAGTTGAATTAAATGCAATGTACTTAAAATTTATCGATTATTGTACTTAATCGTTCCGTGATTTCTTCAATCGAACCTATTCCATTTACAGCATAAAACTTTCTTTGTGCCTTGTAATACGACATTAAAGGTGCTGTTTTTTCGTTATATTCTTGGTATCTGTTTCTAATTTTTTCTTCGTCTTGATCGTCTGGTCTGCCTGAAGTTTTTCCTCTTTCTAACAAACGTTTTACTAAAATTTCATCATCTGCTTCTAATGCAACTGTTGCTGTAATTTCTTCGTTTTTTGACGTTAAAAAAGCATCTAAAGCTTCTGCTTGAGCAATTGTTCTTGGAAAACCATCAAACAAAAAACCTCTTGATTGACTGTTTTTTTCTACTTCACTTTGTAACATTTGAATGGTTACAGAATCTGGAACCAAATCTCCTTTATCCATATAGGTTTTAGCCAATAAGCCCAATTCTGTTTCGTTTTTAATATTAAATCTAAAAATATCTCCTGTAGATAAATGCGTTAACGAATATTTTTCTTTTAAAAATTCTGCTTGAGTTCCTTTACCAGCGCCTGGTTTTCCGAATAAAACAATATTAATCATTGTGTTGTTAAAGTTAAAATAAACCACAAATTTACAAACTATTAAACATATAAAAACATTATTATGTGTTTTTTTAAAAATTGATTATTTTTACATCGATGGATCAAGCATTTTACAAACTGCTATCGGAAAGTACTGCACATCGAATAAGTCGAGAATTTATTCGTGATTATGTAGTTCAACATCCAGAAAAATTGCAATATTTATTGGAAATTGGTCTTAATGAAAAAGATAAAATTCATAATAAAGCGTATTGGTCATTAGAATTAATTTTCGAAATTAAATTAGAACTAATTCTCCCATATATTAATGAATTTTTAGAAAAAATAGGGAAATTCAAAAATCATTCTGCTATTAGACCCGTTTCTAAAATATGTTTGTTTTTATCGAAATCAAAAACTATAAAACTAACAGAAAACCAAGAAACTAAAATTATTGAAACGTGTTTAGATTGGCTAATTCAGGATGAAAAAGTTGCAGCAAAAGCGTATTCTATGATAACTTTATACAATTTTGGAAAAAAATATTCCTGGATAAACGAAGAATTAAAAACCATACTTTCGCAAGATTTCTTTAAACATTCCGCAGCATATAAAGCAGCTGCTAAAGATATTTTAAGAAAACTAAAATAGCGGCTAATTGCGAAACAAATTCAAATTAGTATCTTTGCACAAACACAACAATAACAACTAATGAATTATTTTTCTTCAGATTTTAAATTAGGCATTTTAGGTGGCGGTCAATTGGGTAAAATGCTTTTGACAGAAACCAGAAAATTTGATATCACTACTTTCGTTTTAGACCCAAGTAACGAAGCGCCAGCACAGTATGGAGCTACTAAATTTTTTGTTGGAAGTTTGTTAGATTACGAAACCGTTTACCAATTTGGTAAAATGTGTGATACCATTACCATTGAAATTGAAAATGTAAATTTAGACGCATTAGAAAAATTGGAAGAAGAAGGACATATTGTTTTCCCTTCACCTAAAACGTTACGATTAATTCAGAATAAAGGAAAACAGAAAGATTTTTATGTTGAGAACAATATTCCAACATCAAATCACCAGCGTTTTGTAGATTTATATGATTTAAAAAAAGCATTAGAAAAAGACGAATTAGAATTTCCTTTTGTTTGGAAATGCGCCCAATTTGGTTATGATGGAAATGGCGTGAAAATTTGTCGTTCTACAATGGATTTATTACATTTACCTGAAGTAGAATGCATTACAGAAGAAATGGTGCCGTTTAAAAATGAGTTAGCCGTGATTGTAGCACGAAATGCAAACGGTGACATTAAAACCTATCCTGTTGTGGAAATGGAATTTCATCCAGAAGCCAATCAGGTAGAATATGTAATTTGTCCAGCCAGAATTGATGAAAAAGTAGCACAATTAGCAATTGAAATAGCACTTCAAGTTTCAAAAGCGTTCAACCATATTGGATTATTAGCTGTGGAAATGTTTCAAACAGAAAACGACGATATTTTAGTAAACGAAGTCGCACCAAGACCTCATAATTCAGGACATCATACTATTGAAGCAAGTTATACTTCGCAATTTGAAAACCATTTGCGTTCGGTGTTAAACTTACCTTTAGGAAATACAGATAGTAAAGTAGCTGGAATTATGGTAAATTTGGTAGGTGAAGAAGGCTTTTCTGGACCCGTTATTTACGAAAACATCGAAAAAATAATGGCAATAAAGAAACACGACCATTCAGAAAAATGGGACACGTTACGATTGTAAATGAAGATATGGCAGCAGCCAGAAAAATTGCCGAAGAAGTAAAGAATTCAATTAGAGTAATTAGTGAAGTAAAATAAAAACAGATTTCACAAATTAGCACAAATTAAATCTGTGAAAATCTGTAAAATCTGTGTTCAAAAAAATATAACTTATGAGTAAAGTAGCCATAATAATGGGAAGCATTTCGGATATGTCAGTGATGCAAGAAGCCATAGACATTTTAAAAGGATTTGATATTGAAACCGAAGTTGATATTGTTTCGGCACACAGAACACCAGAAAAGTTATTCGATTTTAGTAAAAACGCACACACTCGTGGAATTTCAGTAATTATTGCTGGTGCAGGTGGTGCGGCACATTTACCAGGAATGGTGGCTTCTATGAGTCCACTTCCAGTAATTGGAGTTCCTGTAAAATCAAGTAATTCTATTGATGGATGGGATTCTGTTTTATCTATTCTACAAATGCCTGGCGGAGTTCCTGTTGCAACAGTTGCACTAAACGGAGCAAAAAATGCTGGGATTTTAGCCGCACAAATTATCGGAATTTCTGATAAATGTGTGTTAGATAAAATTATATTCTACAAAGAAGGTTTACGTGATACCGTGTTAAAGGCATCTGAAAACTTGAAGAAATAAAAAACCCCGATAAAAATCGGGGCCAAAAAACTATTCACTATTAAGTGACAACTATAAAAAAAAAAATTCTGTTTGGGGGTAAAAAAAATGATTTACTTCATTTTTTCTTTTACAAATATACGTATTTTATCGGTAAAAAAAGTGTTTTGTCGGATTTTTTTGAAAATATTTTTAAAGTATTCCTAAATCACTGAGTTATAAACTGATAATAAATATCAAATACCACAAAAAACTTACATATATGTCGATTTTAACCGAAAAATTCAACACAAAATACAATTCAGCACCATTTGCAACAATAAAATTAGAAGATTATTTCCCAGCTTTTGTTCAAAACATAGAAAAAGCACGATTTGAAATTGACCAAATTATTCATTCTACTGAACCAGCTACTTTTAAAAATACCATCGAAGCATTAGAATATTCTGGTGAAGCGTTAGACCGATTGTCAAGTATTTTTTTTAATTTAAATTCTGCGGAAACTTCAGATGAAATGCAAAAAATCGCACAAGAAGTTACGCCATTACTAACAGAATTTGGAAACGACATAGCTTTAAATGAAGATTTATTTAAAAAAGTGAAATCCGTTTATGAAAACAGGAACACTATAAATTTAACAACAGAACAAGCTACATTATTAGAAAAAAAATACAAAGGTTTTACTCGAAATGGAGCGTTACTTTCTGAAGATAAAAAAACACGTTTACGAGAAATTGATACCGAATTGGCGCAATTGCAATTGACTTTTGGAGAAAATACCTTAGCAGAAACCAATAATTTTGAATTACACATTACAAATGAAGCGGATTTAAAAGGGTTGCCAGATGGCGCCAAAGAAGCCGCTGCCGATTTAGCCAAATCTAAAAATAAAACAGGTTGGTTATTCACTTTAGATTTTCCAAGTTATATGCCATTTGTAACTTATGTTGAAAAAAGAGAATTAAGAAAAGAAATGGCAATTTCGTTTGGCAAAAAAGCCTTTCAAAATAACGAATACAACAACGAAGAAATTACTAAAAAAATTGTAGCGCTACGTCACGAACGTGCTAATTTATTAGGTTACGAAACGCATGCGCATTTTGTTTTAGAAGAACGAATGGCGCAAAACCCAACGAAAGTTCTATCTTTTTTAAATGATATTTTAGAAAAAGCCAAACCCGCTGCTAAAAGAGAATTTGAACAATTAGCTGCATTTGCAAAAGAATTAGACGGAATTGAACAATTAGAAAAATGGGATAGCGCCTATTATTCAGAAAAATTGAAACAAAAATTATTCAATTTAGATGATGAAGCATTAAAACCTTATTTCAAATTAGAAAATGTTTTAAGTGGAGCATTTACTATTGCAGAAAAACTTTTTGGAATAACATTTTACGAAGTTTTTGACATTGATAAATACCATTCTGATGTACAAACTTTTGAAGTTTTAGATGAAAATAAAAATTTAGTTGCGATATTTTATACCGATTTCTTTCCAAGAAAAGGCAAAAGAAATGGCGCTTGGATGACCTCTTTCAAACCACAATATATAAAAGACGGAAATAATGAAAGACCTCACGTTTCTAATGTCTGTAATTTTACTCCACCGACTGCTACAAAACCTTCTTTATTAACGTTTAATGAAGTTACCACTTTATTTCACGAATTCGGCCACGGATTGCATGGTATGTTGGCCAACACCACCTACCCAAGCCTTTCGGGAACTTCGGTATTTTGGGATTTTGTAGAATTACCGTCTCAAGTAATGGAAAACTGGTGTTACGAACCAGAAGCCTTGGCTTTGTTTGCGAAACATTATGAAACAGGTAAAATTATTCCACAAGAATATGTGGAGAAAATTAAAGAATCGGCAAGTTTTTTAGAAGGAATGGCCACTTTACGACAATTGAGTTTTGGCTTATTAGACATGGAATATCATGGAAAAAACCAACCGATTGAAAATGTAAAAGCTTTTGAAAAACAAGCTATGGGCGACACGTCATTATTTCCAGATGTTGCAGAAAATTGTATGAGTGTTTCTTTTTCACATATTTTTCAGGGCGGCTATTCTTCAGGATATTATAGTTATAAATGGGCAGAAGTTTTAGATGCTGATGCGTTTGCCTATTTCCAAGAAAAAGGCATTTTCAATAAAGAAGTCGCTACCAAATTTAAAGAAAATGTTTTGTCAAAAGGCGGAACAGAACATCCAATGACGCTATACAAAAACTTTAGAGGACAAGAGCCAAATGCAGATGCTTTGCTGAAAAGAGCGGGGTTGATATAGTAAAAAAAATGAAGCTAATTTAACCAAAAAGCTAGATTGAATTTTAAATAAATTAATGATATGAATAGCTTAAATCCTATATATAAAATAAATAAATAAATTAATTTATGTAATTAATTTATTGCTCTATTTAGCCGTTTCACCCGGAATGGCATTTCAAATAATTTTAGGAATAACTCAATTTATTAGTGCAATTTATTTAACCAAAAACTTCTATAAAAAAGTATCGAATTTTTCAAGAAAATTATTGAAAACATATTGGACATTAACTATAATAGTATTTATTTCAATTGTTTTTATTCGAGATATTTTTTCAATAGTAGGAATTATAATCTGCTTTCTCCTTCCAATGCTAACTGCAACATTCTTTATGTATCTATTTTATAAATGTAGAAAAGAAATTAACGGATAAAATAAATAATCCTAACAGGTTTTTGAAACCTGTTAGGATTACTAAAACAAAACTAAAATCAGCCACCATAAAATAGGAATACTTTCCACCCAAAAACTAGTGTAATATTTCGTGTTTTTTGTCGAAGAAAATCTAATAAAAAGTCCTATTATAATTGCTATTACCACATCGAAACGTTCAAAACGAAATATTAAACTCAGAATACAAAAACAAATTAAAAAAAAGTAACCTAAATATTTAGTTTTTTTTATACCAAATTTCTGCGGTATCGTTTGCAAGGTTATTGCATCATGCTGCGAATCATAAATTTCAAATGGAATTAACAACGCGCAAATCAGAAAAAATAATTTCACTTGTAAAATTGTATCGTAAAAAAACACCGTTTTAGTTTCTAAAGTTGGAATGTAACTCACCACATACGTTACGCAAAAACTCACAACAGCTATTTTTAAAAACCAATATTTTCGTAAAAAGGGATACAATAAAACCAAAAAAAAGATTTGAAAAAATGCGATTTGAAAACTAAATTTCAATTGAAAAAAGCAAAATACAAAAGTCAAAAATGCAACTGTTGTAATTCCTAAAACAGATTTATTTTTGTGTACTGAAAACTTAGTGGATTTCCAAAATTCGTAATATTTTAAAACCGAATAACCCAAAACAGTTCCAGAAAAAATAGCTACTTCTAAAAACACGTGAGAAGAAATGTTTAACGAAAGTTCTACTACTTTTACAAAGGAGAAAATAGCAAAAGCAACATGTAAACTGCTTTTGATATATAAATCGAAAATTTGTTTTAAAACGAACATTCAACAAAAATAATCAAAGTGTTAATAACAAGCTATTTTAGTTGATAAAAATCACAAAAATTCAACTAAAAAGCAATTAATTTTAGCAGATTAATAATTACTTTTGTACTCAAATTTAAACACAACCTATTTTTATATATAAATGAAAACAGATGCTTTTGCTTTAAGACACATTGGAACTGGTGAAAACGACCTAAACCACATGTTAAAAACTATTGGAGTAGATTCAGTAGATCAATTAATTTACGAAACTATTCCTACAGATATTCGTTTAAAAAACGAACTAAATCTGGAAAAACCTATGACCGAATATGAGTACTTAAATCATATACCAGAATTAGGAAAAAAGAACAAAGTTTTCAAATCATATATTGGATTAGGTTATCATCCAGCAATAGTTCCTGCAGTAATTCAAAGAAATGTTTTTGAAAATCCAGGTTGGTATACAGCGTATACACCGTATCAAGCGGAAATTGCTCAAGGTCGTTTAGAGGCTATTTTAAATTATCAAACTACCGTTATTGAGTTGACTGGAATGGAAATTGCAAATGCTTCTTTATTAGATGAAGGAACAGCTGCAGCTGAAGCAATGACATTATTGTTTGATGTTAGAACAAGAGATCAAAAGAAAAATAATGTTTCTAAATTCTTTGTTTCAGAAGAAATTTTACCACAAACCTTATCTGTTTTACAAACCCGTTCTACGCCACTTGACATTGAATTAGTAGTTGGAAATCATGAAACATTTGATTTTTCATCAGACTTTTTCGGAGCCATCCTTCAATATCCAGGGAAGTTTGGTCAATTAAACGACTATACTTCATTTATAGCAAAAGCGTCAGAAAATGAAATTAAAGTTGCTGTTGCAGCTGATATTTTATCTTTAGTGAAATTAAAATCTCCAGGTGAAATGGGCGCTGCGGTTGTAGTTGGTACTTCACAACGTTTTGGAATTCCAATGGGTTACGGCGGGCCTCATGCTGCTTTTTTCGCCACAAAAGACGAATACAAACGCTCGATGCCAGGAAGAATTATTGGTGTTTCAATTGATGTAAACGGAAATCGCGCCTTACGTATGGCGTTAGGAACACGCGAACAACATATTAAACGCGAAAAAGCAACTTCAAATATTTGTACCGCTCAAGTTTTATTAGCAGTTATGGCTGGAATGTATGCGGTTTATCACGGACCAAAAGGTTTAAAATATATTGCAAATAAAGTACATAATTCAGCTAACGCAGCCGTAGAAGCTTTAAACAAAATTGGTGTATATCAAACGAATACTTCCTATTTTGACACCATAAATGTAAAAGCGGATGCTTCAAAAGTGAAAGCTATAGCAGAAAGAAATGAAGTGAATTTCTTCTACATTGATGCCGATACCATTTCAATTTCATTCAATGAAACTACTTCTATTTCTGATATTAATCAGATAGTTGCTATTTTCGCTGAAGCCAAAGAAAAAACATTTGAACCTATTACTGAATTAGTAGAAACTACTGTAATATCAGAAAATTTAATCAGAAAATCAACTTTCTTACAACACGATGTATTTAATAACAATCATTCGGAAAGTCAGTTGATGCGTTATATTAAAAAATTAGAACGTAAAGATTTAGCATTAAATCACTCGATGATTTCATTAGGTTCTTGTACCATGAAATTAAATGCGGCTGCCGAAATGTTGCCATTATCAATGGCAAATTGGAACAACATTCACCCATTCGCACCATTAGATCAAGTGGAAGGTTATTTGACCATGCTTAAAAAACTGGAACAACAATTAAATGTGGTAACTGGCTTTACAGGGACAACTTTACAACCTAATTCTGGTGCACAAGGCGAATATGCCGGTTTAATGACCATTCGTGCCTACCATTTATCTCGCGGCGATAATCACAGAACGGTTTGTTTAATTCCATCATCGGCACACGGAACAAATCCTGCTTCAGCAGCTATGGCTGGAATGGATATTATCGTGACAAAAACTACTCCAGAAGGAAATATTGATGTAGAAGATTTAAGAGAAAAAGCCATTTTACATTCGGCTAATTTAGCTGCTTTAATGGTAACCTATCCATCTACTCACGGTGTTTTTGAAAGTTCAATTATTGAAATTACAAACCTAATTCATGAAAATGGTGGTTTGGTTTACATGGATGGCGCGAATATGAACGCGCAAGTTGGATTAACCAATCCAGCTACTATTGGAGCCGATGTTTGTCACTTAAACTTACACAAAACGTTTGCTATCCCTCATGGTGGTGGTGGACCTGGTGTTGGACCAATCTGTGTAAACGATAAATTAGTGCCTTTTTTACCATCTAATCCAATTGTTAAAGTGGGTGGTGACCAAGCTATTACAGCTATTTCTGCAGCTCCTTACGGTTCGGCTTTAGTTTGCTTAATTTCGTATGGATACATATGCATGTTAGGTGCAGAAGGATTAACAAATGCTACAAAACACGCCATTTTAAACGCTAATTATATGAAAGCGCGTTTAGAAGCACATTATCCAATTTTATATTCAGGTGAAATGGGAAGAGCAGCTCATGAAATGATTTTAGATTGTCGTGCATTTGAAGATAATGGTATTAAAGTTACCGATATTGCGAAACGTTTAATGGATTATGGCTTCCACGCCCCTACCGTTTCTTTTCCAGTTGCTGGAACATTAATGATTGAACCAACAGAATCGGAAGATTTAGCAGAATTAGATCGTTTTTGTGATGCTATGATTGCAATTCGTAAAGAAATAAATGTATCGACAAAAGATGATACTCAAAATATTTTAAAAAATGCACCGCACACGTTAGCTATGGTTACTTCAGATGAATGGGTTTTTCCTTATACCAGAGAAGTTGCAGCATTTCCATTAGAATATATTGCTGATAATAAATTCTGGCCAACAGTTCGTAGAGTTGATGAAGCCTATGGCGATAGAAACTTAGTTTGTTCATGTGCGCCTATTGAAGCGTATATGTAATATTGAATTACGATTTTAGATTTACGATTTTCGGAGTCTAAAAACAAATAACATTAAAATCTCAAATTCCGATTTTGTGAATTTGAGATTTTTTTAATGAGCTATTAAACTGAAAATAAAATTTCAATATTTTCTGAAATTAACAAAAAAAAGTAAATTTTTTAACAAATTCGTAATAATTACTTAATTTACAAATTGTTATCCCTTTTTTGAATTTCAATTTCGTATTTTAGTATAAAATTAGTTTCAAATTATAATTAGAAATAAAATAAATACAGATTTGCGTATTTTGAAACTATAATAAATTTTAAAAAATGACAATAAAAATAACAGGTTCTGGAAGTTATATTCCTACAGAAACAATAACTAATCAAGATTTTTCTTCTCATGTTTTTTTAAATGAAGACGGTACTTCGTTTCCATTATCAAATGACGTAATCACTGAAAAATTTTATGGCATTACAGGAATTGAAGAACGTAAATATGCGCATACCGGTTTTCAAACTTCCGACATGGCAACAATAGCCGCAAAAAGAGCTATTGAAAATGCCAATATTGATCCTGAAACTTTAGACTATATAATTTTTGCTCATAATTTTGGAGATGTAAAAAAAGGCGCCATCCAAGGCGATATGTTGCCAAGTTTGGCTTCAAAAACAAAACATAATTTAGGCATAAAAAACCCTAAATGCGTGGCATACGATGTGCTTTTTGGATGTCCTGGCTGGGTTGAAGGTATGATTCAAGCTACGGCATTTATTAAAGCTGGAATGGCAAAAAAATGCCTTATTATAGGAGCAGAAACGCTTTCTCGAGTAGTAGATCCGCATGATAGAGATTCCATGATTTATTCTGATGGCGCAGGTGCTACAATTCTTGAAGCAAGTGATGAAAACGGAGGTGTTTTAGCCCATGAATCAGCATCTTTCACATACGAAGAAGCAAATTATTTGTTTTTTGGAAATTCCTTTAATAAAGCACACGACCCAAATGTGAGATATATAAAAATGCATGGCCGAAAAATTTACGAATTTGCCTTAAGCAATGTTCCAAAAGCTATGGCTGCCTGTTTGGATGCAAGTGGAATTAAAATTGATCAAATTAAAAAAATACTAATTCATCAAGCCAATGAAAAAATGGATGAAGCCATTATTCAAAGGTTTTACAAACTTTACAATCAAACTCCACCAGAAGGTATTATGCCAATGACCATTCACAAACTTGGAAACTCAAGTGTAGCAACGGTTCCTACATTATACGATGCTTTACTAAAAGGAGAAATTGAAAATCAAGAAATTCACAAAGGCGATATCATTTTATTTGCATCGGTTGGAGCCGGAATGAATATTAATGCCATCGTATATCAATTATAATATTTTTTAAATTTATTGATAAATGTTTCGTGTTTATCGTTAATTTTGCATTTATAAATCAATATCAAGCATCTAATTAATGTACGAAAAAACTTATCCAAGCAAACGATTCAATATTACTTTAGAATTTTTAAAAAAACATATTTCAACTTCTGAAACTATTTTTGATTTAGGTGTTCCCAATCCGTTTTCGAAAATAATGGTAGAAAATAAGTATACGGTTATTAATACTAAGGGTGAAGACTTAGATACCAATCAAACTGCTTTACGCGAAGAAAATTACGACGTATTTACAGGATTTGAAATTTTCGAACATTTATTAAATCCGTACACCATTTTAGAAAATGTAAAATGCGATAAAATTCTTATTTCAATACCCCTACGTTTATGGTTTTCATCGGCATACCGAAGTAAAACAGACAAATGGGACAGACATTATCACGAATTTGAAGATTGGCAATTGGACTGGTTATTAGAAAAAACAGGGTTTCAAATTGTAGATCGTGT
>NZ_JBIKJI010000131.1:0-6125 GCF_044361065.1 Flavobacterium sp. | reverse complement strand
ACCCGCACCACGAATTTCTAAATCTTTCATTGCAATATTAAACCCGCTACCCAATTCTGAAAACTGTACTAAAGCATTGATTCGTTTTCTTGCATCATCCGTCATAACAGATTCGGGTGGTGTAATAAAATAACAAAACGCTTTTTTATTGCTACGCCCTACTCTACCTCGCATTTGATGCAAATCTGAAAGTCCAAAATTATTGGCATTATTAATAAAAATTGTGTTTGCATTGGGTACGTCTAAGCCACTTTCGATAATAGTTGTTGCCACCAAAACATCAAATTCACCTTCTATAAAAGCGAGCATTAATTCTTCCAGTTTTTTGCCATCCATTTGTCCGTGACCAATTCCTACTTTTGCATTAGGAACCAATCGCTGAATCATCCCAGCAACTTCTTTGATGTTTTCGATACGATTATTGATGAAAAACACTTGTCCACCACGTTCAATTTCATAAGAAATGGCATCACGAATGGTTTCTTCGCTAAAGCGAATAACGTTGGTTTCAATCGGATATCTATTTGGCGGCGGAGTAGTAATTACAGACAAATCGCGAGCTGCCATTAATGAAAACTGTAAGGTTCTTGGAATGGGTGTGGCCGTTAAAGTAAGCGTATCGATATTTGCTGCAATGGTTTTTAATTTGTCTTTTACATTGACACCAAATTTTTGTTCTTCATCTACAATAAGTAAGCCTAAGTCGCGGAATTTTACATTTTTATTTACCAATTGATGTGTTCCAATTACGATATCTATTTTTCCTTCTTCCAAACCTTTTAATGTTTCCGCTTTTTGTTTTGCAGTTCTAAATCGATTCAAATAGCTAACGGATACAGGCATATCTTTTAATCTATCTGTAAATGTTCGATAATGTTGGTAGGCCAAAATAGTTGTTGGAACCAAAATAGCGACTTGCTTTCCGTTATCAACCGCTTTAAAAGCCGCACGAATCGCCACTTCTGTTTTTCCGAAGCCCACATCGCCACAAACCAATCTATCCATTGGACGATCGTTTTCCATATCCATTTTTACGTCGTGTGTGGCGGTAATTTGGTCGGGCGTATCTTCATAAATAAAAGAACTTTCTAATTCTTTTTGCATATATGAGTCGGGTCCGAAAGCATATCCTTTATCCAAACGACGTTTTGCATACAACTGAATTAAATTAAACGCAATGTGTTTAACTCGTGCTTTTGTTTTTTGTTTTAATGCTTTCCAAACGCCACTTCCTAATTTATAAATTTTTGGAGCAGTACCTTCTTTTCCGGTGTATTTTGAAATTTTATGTAATGAATGAATACTCACATACACAATATCATTATCGGCATACACCAATTTAATAGCTTCTTGGGTTTTACCTTCTACTTGAATTTTTTGTAAGCCTCCAAATTTTCCAATTCCGTGATCGATGTGGGTAACATAATCACCAATAGATAAGGCAGTTAGCTCTTTTAGAGTTACTGTTTGTTTTTTAGACGCATTATTCTTGATAGAAAATTTATGATACCTTTCGAAAATTTGATGGTCTGTATAACAGGCAATTTGCAACTCAGAATCGATAAAGCCAGAAAATAACGGAAAAACAATGTTTTCATATTTATCTTTTACATCAATGGCCGCATCTTCATCTATATCTTTAAAAATTTCTTTGAATCTTTTGGCTTGATTTTCGTTTGATGAAAATAAATAATTTTTAATTCCGTTATGAAAATTATCGTTTAAATTATTCATCAACAAATCGAATTGTTTGTTAAATGATGGCTGCGGTTGCGTGTAAAATTCGACTGCTTTTTCCGATTTAAAAACTGGGTTTTTATCTAATTCGATTATCGAAAAATCTAAGGCGCGTTTTAAAAATGTTTCCTGATTTACGAATAATTCTTCCGGTTTGGCGTGATGAATCGTTAGTGTTAATTTCGAATAGGCTTCTTTTGCTTTTTCGAATAATCGGTCTAATTTTCCACCTAATAAATCGGTATTTTGAAGGACAATAACGGTTTTTTCTGAAATATAATCTAAGAAATTTTCACGATTTTCTTGTAATATTTTATTTTCAACATTTGGTATAATGGCAATTTTAGTAACTTTTTCTTTTGACAATTGCGTTTCAATGTCAAAGGTTCGAATGCTGTCAATTTCATCTCCAAAAAACTCTATTCGGTAAGGCGCATCATTAGAAAAAGAAAATACATCTATAATCCCACCTCTGACAGAAAATTCACCAGGTTCCGAAACAAAATCGACACGTTTAAAATGATATTCAAAAAGCGTTTCGTTAATAAAATCGATAGATAATTTATCGTTAACACTTAGTTTTAAGGTGTTTTTATCTAATTCTTTTCGCGTAACTACTTTTTCAAAAATGGCATCTGTATACGAAACAATAATGGCAGGTTTTTTTCGAGAATTAATTCTGTTTAATACCTCAGCACGCAATAAAACGTTGGCGTTATCAGTTTCTTCAATTTGGTAAGGACGACGATAAGAACCAGGATAAAACAGCACGTCTTGATTGTTAATTAACGCTTCTAAATCATTCAAATAATATGCTGCTTCTTCTTTATCATTAAACAATAATAAAAAAGGAAGTTCAGATTTTTTAAACAACGCATCAATCACAAATGAAAGTGAAGAACCGACCAAACCGGTAGCATTTATTTTTTTTCTGGACGCAAAAAATTCAGCAATTTGTCCGATTTTTGGATGTTGCTGATATTTTTGAATGATTGCTGATTTGCTCAATTTATAGTATGTATTTTATAAATAATAGTTCTCCTTTTGCCCTTTGCCTTTTGCCTAAAATTATTTCTTTTTTGAAATTTCTTTTTGTTCTAATTCGTCAAAATTAACAACCTTAGCATTTCTTGTGGTATCACTAATACTTATGATTTTTGGCTCACCAATTTCAGTTGGAATTCTATTTTTAATCACAATTTCTTCGCACTGCATATAAAAAGCATTCAATTCTTTATTTATAGCAGCAATTAAATTTTGCACTTTTTCGTGAGGCACAACATCTAAAGAAAAATAGGTATCAAGAGCTAATATTTTAGTTTGTAACGCCACAATTCTGCTTCGCACTTGAGGTACATTAAAATTCGCAGGTACATTTGTGTGTAAAGTAGTAGATTTTGTAACTAAATTTAAAACCTTTTGCTTAAAAGCGCTAATGGATGATTTTGGTTTTTGTTGAAGTTCTTCTTCAAAATTTTTCCAATCTTGCCATTGATTTAAAACACCTCGAACTTCTGGGCTTGTTACAGGAATATTCAACTGCCAAGCTTTGTTGATTTGTTCAAAAGATTCTCGGTTTTTTTTCTCCATTTTTTCCACAAGTAATACTTGCTCTTCATTTTGTTTACAAGAAAAAAACAAAAGACTGCTGAAAACGGATAGTATAAGTAGTTTAAAAAAATTCATTTATTACAATTATGAGTCGCAAATTTACAAATGTTTATACGATTTTTTTTAAAATTAAGTGAAATAAATAATTAATAATCTGAATAGGTGGTTTTTACGAAATTCGAAAAAAACGAACAAAATAATGGGTTATTATTGCCAATATTTTATATTTGTAAGACAAAACAACTAACTATGCAAACCAAAATACTAATCATAGGCGCTTGTGGTCAAATAGGCACCGAACTTACTTCTAAATTACGTGCTACTTATGGTGTAGAAAACGTAATTGCTTCCGATATTAGAAAATTAGAAAATGACGTAGTAAATAACGGAATTTTTGAAGTTATAAATGCGTTAGATTACAATCAGATAGAGCAATTAATTGAAAAATATCACATTACTGATGTGTATTTAATGGCTGCTTTATTATCTGCAACTGCCGAAAAAAACCCTGCTTTTGCTTGGGATTTGAATATGAATTCTCTGTTTCACGTTTTAAATTTAGCCAAAGCTGGAAAAATAAAAAAAATATTTTGGCCATCAAGTATTGCTGTTTTCGGACCTACAACTCCAAGAGAAAACACGCCACAATACACCATTATGGAACCTACTACAGTTTATGGAATTTCAAAACAAACAGGCGAACGTTGGGCAGAATATTATCATAAACAATATGGTGTGGATATCAGAAGCATTCGTTATCCTGGACTAATTAGTTGGAGTACAGAAGCAGGTGGCGGAACTACCGATTATGCTGTAGATATTTATCACAAAGCCATTACGGATGGGAAATTTACGAGTTTTTTATCTGAAAATTCTGCTTTGCCAATGATGTATATGGACGATGCAATAAAAGCGACAATTAGCATTATGCAAGCCGATGCCGATGATATTAAAATTCGTTCTTCGTACAATTTATCTGGAATGAGCTTTACTCCAAAAGAGTTAGCAGCAGAAATTACGAAACATTATCCAGATTTTACAATTACTTATGAGCCCGATTTCCGACAGAAAATTGCCGACAGCTGGCCAGCAAGTATTGACGATAGTGAAGCAAGAAAAGATTGGGGTTGGAAAAACGATTTTAACATAGAAAATATGACCGTTGATATGTTTAAGAATTTGAAAGCAACGATTTATAAATAAACCACTTTTTTTGTCAATCTGAACTCGTTTCAGATTCTAAAAAAATTAAGTAGAATCTGAAACAAGTTAAGATTGACAAGTCATTATTTAGTTTGGTTTTTTAGTTTTTCTATTTCCTTGTCTTCAATAAGCGTTTTTATTTTTACGACTTCATCTGTATGGTCATTTGGAATGGTCATTGATAACACGTACTGTTTGATTTTCCAATTTCCATTTTTGTCAACTACCAAAACGCCGCTTCCACGACAAATTTTCATTTGCGTGTTTAGCAATTCATCAAACCAAGCTGTTTTTTTATCCGAAGAAAAGTAAATATTTCTTTCTAAAGCAGTAAAATTCCAAGCTTTACCTTTATCGAAATAAGGTTTTGCAAATTTTATGAATGCTGATTTGTTCCAATTCTCAGTTGCGTCTGTTCCTATAAAAATCGCATCATCTGTCATCGCATTAAAATAGTTGTTGAAATTGGCTTCAGCTGCAGCTTTATGCCAATTGTTCAAAACTAAATTAATTTCAGATTCTTTATTTATTTGATTTATTGCTTGTTTCGATTTACATCCGATTACAACCAATCCGATTATAACGACTATAATTTTTCTCATTCTAATAATTTTTTGGTTACGGTACTACTTGCGATTTTTGAAGCAATAAACCCTAAAACTGTAATGGTAACTAATACAAGTATAACATTTTTTATTTCGAAAAGTACAGGATATGCTAACGTTGAATTAATCATTATTAATTCAAATTGCTGTTGAATTAAGATGACAATTATCCCTAAAATTAACCCAATAATTCCTCCATAAATAGAAATGATATTTCCTTGAAACAAGAAAATGTTTTTTAAGTATTTAATTTCTGTACCTAAATTGTATAAGGTTTTTAAATTGTTTTTCTTTTCAATAATCATCATAATAATCGCACCAATTAAATTGAATAACGCAATGATAATTACTAAAGTAAAAATTAAATATACCACAATATTTTCGGTATTAAGCATTTTATACAACGCGTCATTCAATTGCGCTCTGTTTTTTATTTTAACTTGATTTGGAAATATTTTATTAATGGTTTCTATTGCATCTGTTTCTGATACATTTGGCGCCAGTTTAAAATCAATATACGTCAGTTGATTGGGTTTGTAATTCAGTAAGGCTTGTGTTAATTCAATGGTAGAGTACACATATTTTTCATCAACATCTTCGCTAACTTGAAATATCCCAGAAGTAAGTAACGGCGATTTATTAAACGCTTCCTCAGGATTTTCAATTAATCCCGAACCTGGTTTTGGAATGTATACTTCTAAAACATTATTAAAATCGAAAAGTCCTAAAGCTAATTTTCTGGAAATACCAGAACCCACCACTACTTGATTGGTATTGGATTCCAACCAATCTCCAGCATATAAAAAAGTATTTAGTTCATTTACCTTACAATAATTAGCATCAACACCTTTTAAATACGCTACGTGTTCTTTATTTTTATAATAAAACAAGGCGCGTTCTTCTACAATTTTGGTATAGGTTTTAAATTCTTTTGAAGATTTTAATTGTGAAGCTTGAGATTCGGATAAA
>NZ_JBIKJI010000130.1:0-6162 GCF_044361065.1 Flavobacterium sp. | reverse complement strand
CAATATACAATGCATTGGGAAATTTAGCTGTTTTTGAAGCCAGAAGTTTAGATAATAAAGACCGTTGGATTCTTCAATTAAACTTAAATGACGCAACGGTTTCAGAATTAGAGTACCAACACGATGAAGCTTGGATTGGCGGACCTGGAATTCCAGGCTATAATTTCAGCAATGGAACGTTAGGTTTTTTAGCCGATAATAAAACCATTTATTTTCAATCTGAAGCAACCGGTTTTTCTCATTTGTACACTTTCAATTTGGAAACAAAAAAGAAAACACAACTAACACAAGGTAAATGGGAAGTTCGCGATGTAGTTTTATCAAAATTGTCTAATTCTTTTTATATTACAAGTACCGAAACGCATCCTGGAAATCGTTCTTTTTATAAGTTAGATATTAATTCGGGTAAGAAAATACCAATTTTAACCAATGATGGTGCGTATGAAATTGAAGTATCACCAGATGAAACCAAATTAGCCATTCGGTATTCAAATAGTAATACGCCTTGGGAAATTTTTATGGCGGATAATAAAGCTAATCCTACTTTAAAACAAATTACGTTTTCTACTTCTGATGCTTTCAAAACATACAAATGGAAAAAGCCTGAAGTCATTTCTTTTAAAGCAGCAGATGGGACGGATGTTTTTGCCAGAGTGTACCATCCAAAATCAGAAAATAAAAATAAAGCCGCAATCATATTTGTTCACGGAGCTGGCTATTTGCAAAATGCACACAAGTATTGGAGCACCTATCACAGAGAATATATGTTTCATAATCTTTTATCCGATTTAGGCTACACCGTTTTAGATATAGATTACCGTGCAAGTGATGGTTACGGACGCGATTTCAGAACCGGAATTTACCGCCATATGGGTGGTTTAGATTTATCGGATCAATTAGATGGGAAAAAATATTTAGTTGAAAAGTTAGGCATTGATGCTAATAAAGTTGGAATTTACGGAGGTTCGTATGGTGGATTTATAACGCTAATGGGTTTATTAACAAAACCTGGCGAATTTAAAGCAGGTGCAGCATTACGTTCGGTTACAGATTGGGCGCATTACAACCAAGGCTACACCGCTAATATTTTAAATTTTCCTGAAACAGACCCGGAAGCTTTCAAAAAAAGTTCACCAATTTATTTTGCGGATAATTTACAAGACAAGTTGTTAATGCTTCACGGAATGGTAGATGACAACGTACAATTTCAAGACATTGTTAGAATGACACAGCGTTTTATTGAACTTGGCAAAAAAGATTGGGATTTAGCCGTTTTTCCAGTAGAAGCACACGGATTTCAGAAAACCTATTCTTGGGTAGATGAATATAGAAGAATTTTGGATTTATTTAATGAAAACTTAGTAGATAAAAAGTAATGGAAATTCGAATTTTAACTCAAAAAGCCGAAATGTTAGCGCATTTGGATATCGTAAAACAATTATATCCTGAATTTACCGTTGAAAAATATGGCACGCTTTTAGATGAAATGCTTAAAGCCAACTACCAACAAGTTATTGTTACTAAAAATAACAAAACAATCGCTCTAACAGGTGTTTGGATTGGAACAAAATTATGGTCAGGGAAATACATAGAAATTGATAGTTTTGTGGTTGATGAAGATTTTAGAGGGCAAAAAATCGGGGATATTTTAATTGATGAAGTACATAAAATTGCTGAAAAAGAAGGTGCTAATCAGATTGTTTTAGACGCCTTTACAACCAATTTTACCGCTGGAAAATTTTATATCAATCACGGTTTTCAGCCAAAAGGATTCCATTTTGTAAAAATATTGAATTAAAAAAAATGAAAATAATTGGACTTCTCGCAATAGCGTTTTTGAATTTAATTTCTTGTTCTTCAAATAAAGCGCATCAAGAAACCAAACACTATTTTGAAAAAATTACGTATCAAAATTGGGTTGGTGGCGTAAAAGGTGCAGGAGGCGGAACTATTTTAACTTTTACATTACAAAAACCAGTACCAAAAAACACAGAAATTATAAAAATTCAATTTCAAGAACGTGAAGGTAGTGTTACAAAATTAAATGATTTATCCTATCAAGCGACAATTAAAACATTTGATAATGAGTCTGAAACGATTCCAACACCTACAATAAAAACAAATTTAAAACCCAATCAAGCAAAGGTTTTCTTTAAAATTAATAGTAAGGAAAGCACCATTATTATTGAGGATGTAAAAGAATTACCAATGTTAGCCTATCCTTCTGCAAAACCAATAAATAATTAACTATTTTTGTTCTTTAAAATAAAATAAATTGAGCTCAAAAAGAAGCCTTTTAAAACAAACCCTAATTTATGGCATTGCAACGGTTTTACCCCGTGTGATGAGTTTTTTATTGGTGGGATTGCACACAGATTTAATGCCAAAAATCGCATATGGTGAAATAACAATTTTGTTAGCCTATATGATTTTTTTCAATGTTATTTTATCTTATGGAATGGAAACGGCTTTTTTTAGATTTTATCATAAAGAAGACACAAGCACCAGCGAAATTTCGCAACAACATAAAAAAGAAGTCGTTAGTACGGCTACAGTTTCTATTTTTTGGAGCACCATTTTGTTTTTGTGTATTGCCCTTTTATTTCAGAAAACACTTGCTGGTTTTTTAAATATAGATAAAGAATATATAAACTACGCCATTTGGATTTTAGCTTTCGATGCGCTTGTAATTATTCCGTTTTCTAAGCTTCGCGCAGATCAAAGACCTATTAGATATTCTGTATTAAAAATTTCTAATGTTGTAATCTATCTGCTATTAAACGTATTTCTGTTGGCAATTTTGCCTAAGTTAGCACAAGCCAATCCGCAAGGTTTTTGGAGTTCTTTTTATGTGGAAGACTATCAAATTGGGTATGTTTTCTTGTCAAATTTAATGGCGAGCTTGTTTACTTTTGTATTGTTTATGCCGCATTATTTTAAACCCAATTGGTTTTTCAATACCGATTTATGGAAAAAAATGCTTCACTACGGTTGGCCAATACTATTTGCAGGTTTGGCTTTTGGAATCAACGAACATTTAGATAAAATTTTATTGTCAGAATGGTTAGATCCTACAATTGCAAAAGCTGCAGTTGGAGCGTATTCGGCTTGTTATAAAATTGGTTTATTTATGGTTTTGTTTCGTACCGCCTACACTTTGGGTATCGAACCGTTTTTCTTCAGTCAAGCTGGAAATGCCAATGCACCTCAAACGTATGCAACCATTACAAAGTATTTTGTCATCTTAGGGTCGTTAATTTTATTAGTTGTAGTTGTTTTTGCAGATGTAATAAAATTCTTTTTAGTACGACAAGAAGAATATTGGGAGGCAATGACAATAGTGCCTTTAATCATAATTGCGAATTTCTTTTTAGGGATTTATACGAGTTTATCTGTTTGGTATAAATTAATTGATAAAACAATAATTGGAGCCTACATTTCAGCAATTGGTGCTCTAATTACGTTAAGTATGAATTATATTTTAATTGTAAAATTCGATATGAGTTACATAGGTTCAGCGATTGCAACAATTTGTGCTTACGGCAGTATGATGGTGATTTCGTATTATTTAGGAAAAGAAAAATACCCAATTCCTTTCGAAATGAAAAAGATCTTAACCTATCTTTTTGCGTCCATAACTTTAGCTTGTATTTCATTCTATGTTCAAGAATTAAGAGAAACGTTTGTTTTTGGAATACTTGCAATCATTGGCTTTAGTTATTATATTTACAAAAATGAAAAAGAAGTAATTTTAAAAATAATAAAACGAAAATAAACAGACTTTACGGTCTTAAAATAAATAAAACCTTGCGAACTTTGTGAAAAATATTTACGACTTCGCGGTAAAAAAACAAAACAATGCAAATAAAAATTATAAATAAATCGCAACATCCATTACCTAACTACGAAACGAATGCTTCAGCTGGAATGGATTTACGTGCGAATTTAACCGAATCAATAACTTTAAAACCGTTAGAAAGAACATTAGTAAAAACTGGGCTTTTTATAGAATTACCAATTGGTTATGAAGCACAAGTGCGACCAAGAAGTGGTTTGGCATACAAAAAAGGAATTACTGTTTTAAATTCACCTGGAACAGTGGATGCCGATTATCGTGGCGAAATTGGTGTGATTTTAGTCAATTTATCCAATGAAGATTTCGTTATTGAAAACGGTGAACGCATCGCACAACTAATCATAGCCAAACACGAACGCGCCGAATGGCAAGAAACCATAGAATTAACCGAAACCTCAAGAGGTGAAGGTGGATTTGGTAGTACGGGAGTGAAATAGCCCCCTAACCCCCAAAGGGGGAATTGACAAGATGCTGTAAAATAATAATTGAAAGTTGAATTAATAAAATCCTATTTACCCCTAATAGGAGTTCCCCCTTTGGGGGTTAGGGGGCTTTAATATGAAAATAATAGTACCAATGGCTGGTCGTGGTTCACGTCTTCGCCCACACACATTAACCATTCCTAAACCATTAATTCCAATTGCTGGAAAACCAATTGTACACCGTTTAGTAGAAGATATTGCTAAAGTAATTAATCAACCAATTGATGAAGTAGCGTTTATCATTCACGAAAGTTTCGGTGCAACTGTAGAAAAAGATTTACTGGCGATTGCTACAAAAATTGGAGCAAAAGGAACCATTTATTATCAAAATGAAGCTTTAGGAACGGGTCACGCTATTATGTGTGCGAAGAATTCTTTATCCGGACCTGCAGTTATTGCTTATGCAGATACGTTAATTCGTGCCGATTTTGAATTAGACGCAACTGCCGATAGCGTAATTTGGGTAAAACAAGTCGATCAACCAGAAGCATTTGGTGTAATTAACTTAAATGAAGCCAATGAAATTATTGAGTTAGTAGAAAAACCAAAAGAATTTGTATCTGATTTAGCCGTTATCGGAATTTATTATTTCAAAGATATTGCCGTTCTTAAAAACGAATTACAAGCGGTTTTAGATAACAACATTATTCACGGTGGCGAATACCAAATTAATGATGGAATTAAACAAATGATGGCAAAAGGTATGAAATTCGTACCTGGAAAAGTTGATGAATGGATGGATTGCGGAAATAAAGACGTTACCGTGGACACCAACAACAGAATGTTAGGATTTTTACATCAAGATGGCGAAGATTTAGTAGCTAATGATGTGCGTTTAGATAATTCACAAATCATTCCACCTTGTTTTATTGGCGAAGGCGTGCAACTTATTGATTCCATAATTGGACCAAATGTTTCTATCGGAAAAGGGTCACATATTCAAAATAGTAAGATTCAAAATAGTTTAATTCAAACGCATTCACATATTAAAAACGCAAAATTAGATAATGCGATGATTGGAAATCACGTAAATTATAATGGCGAGTTTACAAGCGTAAGTTTAGGTGACTATTCAACAATGGAATAATTTTTGATATTCATAAATTATATATGGTTTTTTTATAATCTTTTAGACAAAATAATAAATTTTGCGGAACTTTGCGCAAGTCTTTGTATAACTCTGTGTAACAACAAAAATATGTATAAAATAATAGCATTTCTTTTCCTTTTTCAAATTTCTTTCGGACAAATTGATCCTGAAGTAACAAACGCCGAATACAAAGATTCTATAGTTGAAACTAAAAAATTTTATATCGGCGATGTTGATAATGATAAAATAAAAGATTATGCCATTTCAATTGCTTCAAGAAATAAAGAAACTAATGAAGTTTTTCGTAATTCGGTAGACGTTAAATTTTCCAATAATAATGAAACAATAAGATTTTACCCAAGTAATGGAATTTATATTACAACAATTGAAGATTTAAATAATGATACTGCTAACGAAATAATAATATTTTCTAATGCTAATGAAGGTTTGTGGCAATATATTTCAGTTTTGACTTATAAAAATAGAATCTGGAAAAAAATCGGTGAAACAAAAGGCTTTTGCTCTGACTTTGAAGATTTTTTAAATAGAGTAGTAAAAATTAATGATAAATTTTTTCTAATCGGAGACACTTGGGATTTAGATGAAAAAGGAGATTTTAAAAAAATAAAAATCAAATTGAAGACAAAATAATAAATTTTGCGGAACTTTGCGCAAGTCTTTGTGTAACTCTGTGTAACAACAAAATATGTATAAATTAATAGCATTTCTTTTCC
>NZ_JBIKJI010000033.1:0-16529 GCF_044361065.1 Flavobacterium sp. | reverse complement strand
ATAATGAAAAAGCAGCCTTATTATATTCAGAAATTGACAGAAATCCTTTATTTAAAGGAACAGCTGCTACTGAAGATAGAAGTATTATGAACGCCACATTTGTTTTAACTGACGAAAGTTTAGCAGAAAAGTTTGATGCGATGTGGAAAGCTGCAGGAATATCTGGTCTAACTGGGCACCGCTCTGTTGGAGGCTATCGTGCTTCTATGTACAATGCATTACCATTAGAAAGCGTTCAAGTATTAGTAGATGTAATGAAAGATTTGGAGAAACTATAAAATAAAAAAACAATTTATCCCTTGATTGAATCTTTTAATTTTTCAATCTTTTAATCAAAAAATATGAAAGTATTAGCAAACGACGGAATTTCAAAAAGCGGAATTACTACTTTAGAACAAGCTGGTTTTGAAGTCATCACTACAAAAGTAGCACAAGAACAAGTAGCCAATTATATCAATACAAATGATGTACAAGTAATTTTAGTAAGAAGTGCTACAAAAGTAAAACAAGATATTATTGATGCTTGTCCTGGATTAAAAATTATTGGTCGTGGCGGTGTTGGAATGGATAATATTGATGTAGAATATGCGCGTTCAAAAGGAATTCACGTTATCAATACGCCAGCCTCTTCATCTGAAAGTGTAGCCGAATTGGTTTTTGCGCATTTATTTTCTGGCGTTCGTTTTTTACACGATGCCAATAGAAATATGCCTTTAGAAGGTGATACCAATTTCAACGGATTAAAAAAAGCCTACGCTGACGGACTTGAGCTAAGAGGAAAAACAATAGGTATTATTGGATTCGGAAGAATTGGTCAAGCGGTGGCGAAATTAGCTTTAGGTATTGGAATGAAAGTTATTGCTGCCGATAAATATATTAATGAAGCTGTAATTAGAGTAGACTTTTATAATGGCCAATTTATTAATGTAGATATTAGTACTGAACCTTTAGAAGACGTTTTAAAACAAGCTGATTTTATTACCCTTCACGTACCAGCACAAGATGGTTATGTTTTAGACAAAGCCGAATTTGAAATGATGAAAAACGAAGTGGGAATTGTAAATTGTGCTCGTGGTGGCGTAATTAACGAAGTAGCATTAATTGAAGCTATTGACAATGGAAAAGTTTTATTTGCTGGTTTAGATGTGTTTGAAAACGAACCTACTCCAGAAATTCAAATATTAATGCAACCAAAAATTTCATTAACACCACATATTGGTGCAGCAACATTAGAAGCGCAAGACAGAATTGGTACAGAATTAGCGGAACAAATTATTAGTTTATTGAAAAACAAATAATTCAAAAAACACATACCGTATTCAAAAATAAAATTTAGTCCCGATTTTTCGGGACTTTTTTTTATCTTTATGCCGATAAATTTTAAAAAATGAATAGGTTAAAAAAACGTTGGAATATTTCAAGTAACTGGCAATTAGCGAGCATTTTAATTGTTTTTGCCATTACAGGTTTCAGCGCTTTACAAGTAGCAAAACCTTTCCTATCATTAATTGGAATTCCCGAAACCTTTCAGCCACATTGGTTGTATCGCGTTTTACGTTTGGTATTAATTTTTCCTTTTTATCAAGTATTACTTGTTTTTATTGGTTTTCTATTTGGACAATTTACTTTCTTTTGGAACTTTGAAAAGAAAATGTTGAATAGAATGAAATTAGGTTTCATTGCAAATTTTGTGGATGAAAAAATCCTGAAAAAATAAAAACTTAATAAAAACAAAACCTATTTCTGTCTTACAATTGAAGTAAAAAATTGTAATTTTGCGTTTTGATAAAAATTGTATGCAACACACAGAAAATTCTATTGAAATTATTGGGGCTCGTACTCATAATTTAAAAAATATTGACGTTACCATTCCTCGAGAAAAACTAGTGGTTATAACTGGTTTATCAGGTTCTGGAAAATCATCATTAGCCTTTGATACGATTTATGCGGAAGGTCAGCGTAGATACATCGAAACGTTTTCTGCCTATGCACGTCAGTTTTTAGGTGGTTTAGAACGTCCAGATGTAGATAAAATAGACGGACTTTCACCAGTTATTGCCATTGAGCAAAAAACAACCAATAAAAGTCCGCGCTCTACTGTAGGAACAATTACTGAAATTTACGATTTTCTTAGATTATTATTCGCGCGTGCCGCTGATGCATACAGTTACAACACGGGCGAAAAAATGGTTTCCTATTCGGATGATCAAATTAAAGAATTAATTTACGATGAATTTGATGGGAAAAGAATAAATATATTATCTCCCGTAATTCGTTCTCGAAAAGGACATTATAGAGAATTATTTGAACAAATTGCCAAGCAAGGTTTTTTAAAAGTTCGTGTAAACGGAGTGATAAAAGATTTGGAATATGGTATGAAAGTGGATCGCTACAAAACACACGATATTGAAATTGTAATTGATAGAGTGGCTGTAAAAAAAGACGAAGAAACCGACAAACGATTAACCGAAAGTATCAAAGTAGCTATGCATCACGGTGATGATATTATGATGGTAATTGAACAAGATTCTCAAGAAGTTCGGTTTTATAGTAGAAGTTTAATGTGCCCTACTTCTGGCATTTCGTATCCCAATCCAGAACCAAATAACTTCTCCTTCAATTCCCCAAAAGGGGCTTGTTCTAACTGCAATGGTTTAGGAATTGTAAACGAAATAAATCTTCAAAAAATTATTCCTAACCCAAAATTATCTATAAAATCGGGTGGTTTTGCACCATTAGGAGAATATAAAAGCACTTGGATTTTTAAACAATTAGAATTTATTGGTGAAAAATATGGATTTAAGATTACGGATAATATAGAAACTATTCCTGCAGAAGCAATGGATATGATTTTATATGGTGGAAATGAAAAATTTTCAGTCGTTTCCAAAGTTATGGGAATTACCAAAGAGTATAAAATTGATTTTGAAGGCATATCCAATTTCATTAAAAATCAGTTTGAACAATCCGAATCGGCAAGTATTAAACGCTGGGCAAAAGAATTTATGGATGAAAACACGTGTTCTGAATGTTCTGGAACGCGTTTACGAAAAGAAGTTTTATATTTTAAAATAAACGGAAAAAGCATAGGCGATTTGGTTCAAATGGACATTGTAGAATTACAACAGTGGTTTTCCGATTTACCAAATCATCTATCCGACAAACAAGTTACTATCTCATTTGAAATTTTAAAAGAAATCAACGCTCGAATTAATTTTTTACTGGATGTAGGCTTAGATTATTTATGTTTGAATAGAAGTTCGAAAACCCTTTCTGGTGGAGAAGCACAACGTATTCGTTTGGCCACACAAATTGGTTCGCAATTGGTGGGGGTTTTGTATATTTTAGACGAACCAAGTATCGGATTGCACCAACGAGACAACGAAAGATTGATAAAATCATTAGAAAGTTTGCGCGATATTGGCAACTCGGTTTTAGTGGTGGAACACGATAAAGATATGATTTTACGTGCCGACCACGTAATTGATATTGGTCCGAAAGCAGGAAAATATGGCGGACAAATTATTAGTCAAGGCACACCAGCTGAATTATTAAAAGAAAATACAATTACAGCACAATATTTAAATGGAAATCTAAAAATTGAAGTACCAAAAACGCGTAGAAAAGGAAATGGAAAGTTTTTAAAACTAACCGGTGCGACTGGAAACAACCTGAAAAATGTTTCTATAGAAATTCCATTAGGGCAATTAATTTGTGTTTCAGGGGTTTCTGGAAGCGGAAAATCTACATTAATTAATGAAACGCTCTACCCTATTTTAAATGCTCATTTTTATAACGCTGTAAAAAAACCTCAACCTTATAAAAAAATTGAAGGTTTAGAACATTTGGATAAAGTGATTGATATCGACCAAAGTCCGATTGGTAGAACACCACGGAGCAATCCAGCAACGTATACCGATGTTTTTTCAGAAATAAGAAGTTTGTTTACAATGACATCTGAAGCTCAAATTCGTGGGTATAAACCAGGTCGTTTTAGTTTTAATGTAAAAGGAGGAAGATGTGAAACTTGTGAAGGTTCAGGAGTAAGAACAATTGAAATGAGTTTTTTACCCGATGTATATGTAGAATGCGAAACCTGTCAAGGAAAACGTTTTAACAGAGAAACTTTAGAAATACGTTATAAAGGAAAATCCATTTCAGACGTGTTAAATATGACAGTAGATGAAGCTGTGGAATTCTTTGAAATGATTCCAAAAATTTATCGAAAAGTAAAAACCATTCAAGATGTTGGTTTGGGATATATTACATTAGGACAGCAAAGCACTACACTTTCTGGTGGTGAAGCACAACGAATTAAATTAGCCGGAGAATTATCTAAAAAAGATACAGGAAATACCTTTTATATCTTAGATGAACCTACTACTGGTTTGCATTTTGAAGACATTCGTATTTTAATGGATGTTATTAACAAATTAGTAGATAAAGGAAACACGGTTTTAATTATTGAACATAATTTAGATGTAATAAAACTTGCCGATTATATAATTGACATTGGTTTAGAAGGCGGAAAAGGTGGCGGAGAAGTTTTATGCAAAGGCACACCAGAAGAAATTATTAAAAATAAAAAAAGTTATACGGCACAGTTTTTGAAAAAAGAATTATCTTAGATTACTTATTTAATATAAAAAAGAAAAATATGAGCGGAATATATCAAAATGAAGAGGAAAGAATCCAAGACAAATTAAAACAAAAAACTTGGAATGAAGTACGAGCAAACGATTCTTGGGCTATTTTTAAAATTATGTCGGAATTTGTAAATGGATACGAAACTATGGGACGAATAGGCCCTTGTGTATCTATTTTTGGTTCTGCAAGAACAAAACCAGAAGATAAATATTATTTACTTGCTGAAAAAATAGCATATAAAATTTCGAAAGCGGGTTACGGAGTCATTACTGGTGGTGGACCTGGAATTATGGAAGCCGGAAACAAAGGCGCACATCACGGCGGTGGAACATCCGTAGGATTAAATATTGAATTGCCTTTTGAGCAACATTTTAATCCCTACATTGACCGAGATAAAAACTTAAATTTCGATTACTTTTTTGTTCGAAAAGTAATGTTTGTGAAATATTCTCAAGGTTTTGTAGTAATGCCTGGAGGTTTTGGAACCTTAGACGAAATGTTTGAAGCAATTACATTAATACAAACTAAAAAAATAGCTAAATTTCCAATTATCTTAGTGGGAACTGAGTTTTGGTCGGGTTTAATGGATTGGATTCAATCTGTTATGATTGACAAATTTAAAAATGCTTCACCTGAAGATTTAAAATTATTTAAAATTGTAGATAACGAAGATGAGGTGGTGGAAGCTTTAGATAATTTCTATAAAAAATACGAATTATCGCCTAACTTCTAGCTTCGATAACCTCAGCTACAAGTTTCGAGAACCACAGTAATAAGTTTTGAGAGCCTTAGCGATAAGTTGTTATATAAAAAGTCCCGTTTAATTAAACGGGACTTTTTTTAATGTATTTAAACGAAATATTTAAGTATTTCAATTACGCATCAATTTTAGCGTAAGCAGCATTTTTCTCAATAAATTCTCTACGAGGTGGCACTTCATCACCCATTAACATTGAGAAAACACGATCTGCTTCTCCTAAATTATCAATTGTTACTTGACGGAAAGTTCTGAAATCTGGATTCATTGTAGTTTCCCACAATTGTTCTGCATTCATCTCTCCAAGACCTTTATAACGTTGAATACTTGTACTTCCTCCCATTTCCATAGAAATTCTATCTCGTTGGTCATCGTTCCAAGCATATTGCTTTTTGTTTCCTTTTTTAACCTGATATAACGGTGGCGCTGCAATATATACGTGCCCACCTTCAATTAATTCTTTCATATATCTAAAGAAGAACGTAAGAATTAACGTAGAAATGTGAGAACCATCGACATCGGCATCACACATAATAATTACTTTATGGTAACGTAATTTTGTTAAATTCAATGCTTTACTGTCTTCTTCAGTACCTACTGTAACACCTAAAGCCGTGAAGATGTTTCTAATCTCTTCGTTTTCAAAAACCTTATGTTGCATCGCTTTTTCTACATTCAAAATCTTACCTCTTAATGGTAAAATTGCTTGAAAATATCTATTTCGACCTTGTTTTGCTGTTCCACCTGCAGAGTCTCCCTCTACTAAGTAAATTTCACATTTTTCAGGATCTTGTTCAGAACAATCTGACAATTTTCCAGGCAATCCGCCACCACCCATAACGGTTTTACGTTGCACCATTTCACGCGCTTTTTTGGCAGCGTGACGCGCTTGAGCAGCTAAAATTACTTTCTGTACAATGGTTTTAGCATCATTAGGATTTTCTTCTAAATAGTTTTCTAACATTTCTGCAACAGCTTGCGAAACGGGAGAAACTACTTCTCTATTTCCTAATTTGGTTTTGGTTTGTCCTTCAAATTGTGGTTCTTGAATTTTCACAGAAATAATCGCTGTTAATCCTTCACGGAAATCGTCACCAGCAATTTCAAATTTCAATTTTTCTAATAAACCAGAAGCATCAGCATATTTTTTTAACGTACGCGTTAATCCCATACGGAAACCTTGTAAATGCGTTCCACCTTCGTGAGTATTAATGTTATTTACGTATGAAAAAATATTTTCTGTATAAGAAGTATTGTAAATTAAGGCTACTTCGACAGGAATTTCACCTTTTTCATTTTCCATACTAATTACGTGAGAAATAATAGGTTCTCTGTTTCCGTCTAAAAACTTAATAAATTCTTTTAAACCTTCTTTAGAATGAAATGTTTCAACTGGTTGACTTCCATCTTCAGCCAAATGTCTTTTATCGGTTAAGGTAATTGTAATTCCTTTATTTAAGAAAGACAACTCACGTAAACGAGCCGCTAAAGTATCGTATGAATATTCTAAAGTTTGTGTAAAAATGGTAGCATCTGGTTTGAAGGTTACGATAGTTCCTCTTTTGTCAGTTGTACCAATTTGTTTTACTGGATATAAACTTTTTCCTTTTTCGTATTCTTGTTCGTAAATTTTTCCATCTCTGTGAACAGTAGCGCGTAAGTGGTCAGAAAGTGCATTTACACACGATACACCCACTCCGTGAAGTCCTCCAGATACTTTATACGAATCTTTATCGAACTTTCCTCCTGCTCCAATTTTAGTCATAACCACCTCTAAAGCAGAAATTCCTTCTTTTTTGTGAATATCTACAGGTATACCACGACCATTATCTTCTACAGATATAGAATTATCTTCATTAATTGCTACATAAATAGTGTCACAATGACCCGCTAATGCTTCATCAATAGAGTTATCTACAACTTCATATACTAAATGGTGTAAACCTCTAACTCCAGTATCTCCAATATACATTGATGGACGCATTCTTACGTGCTCCATTCCTTCTAATGCCTGGATACTATCGGCTGAATAACTCCCTTTTTTATTTTCTTCACTCATAATAATTGTACTAAATAAACATTTTTATAACAAACAAATATAACGATTGGATTAAAAAAAGCCAAGAAATAACAACAGCAAAGCGCCTTAAGTTATCAACATTTGTTAATTTCTAAAATCTTTTCTAAAAAGGGCTAAAAAGTATCAAAAATACGGTTTTGGTGTTTTTTTATACCCAACTAAAACAACTAAAAATAAAATAACGTCTTAAAACGCAAAATAATGGGGCTTTAAAAATCAAGAAATTATGTGTTCTGTGAAATTTGAATACAAAAACCGTAATTTTTTAGAGAATTTCTAAAATTTTATACTGAACTTGATGTACCAAAAATTCAGAATTTACAGCTTGATGCATCATCTGCATTCCTAATGGTGATTGTGGAGAAATAGCAAAAACTGCTCGATTATCAATTGTAATTTTAGGTAAAGCGGTACTGATAAAAACGGTTAAATGATTTGTAATTACAACACTTCCTAAAATAACTTTATTTGAAGGTTGTTCTATATCTAATTTTGATAAAATGGCTTGTTGTTCAATTGCTTCTTTTAATTTATGGGCTATTTTTTCTTGCTCGATATGTAATTTTGAAAGCGTAGTTTCGTGTTTATCACCTGCTGAAGATTTTGCGTCATTTTGTGCATCTTCAGTTAAAGATTGAATTAAATCTTGATAAATATCAATTTTATCTTGAAGTAGTATTTGATAATGAGAAAGTATTTTTTGCTTGAAGTTTGGCATTTTCGAATATTCTGAATTAAAAGTAGATTTGACTTTATTTATTTTTTTTCGACTTCTTTCTCAAGAATTTCTGGTTCAAAATCTAAAGGTAAGGTATTTCCTGCTTTTTGTTGTCCGATATCGCCACCAAAAACAATTTGATCTTTATGTGAGTTATTTCCAAAACTATCTACAAAAAAAATTTCGGTTTTAAATATTACGCGTGATTGTCTTTTTTTGCGATACAAAAGATTGAAATCGGCATAAAAATTAGTTTTTTTAATACCACCAATTGAAAAAGAAACTTTATTTGTTGAAGTAACCGTAACTTCATATAAATCGTCTTTTTTCAATACTTTAAAATAATCATTAGCAAGCACAGGAAACCTACCTTCATACAAAATGAATTTTTTTTCAGACCAAGAATTATCGATTATACCCTTAAAAAAGTCAACTGCTGAACCAAAATAAACATCGTTTCTGTTTTTAATTATTTTTTCGTCAATCTTAGTTTCTGTATATTTTACAGTCCCTAAAAATAAACTTTGAATAACATTTGCCGATTTAATGGTTTTAAAATTAAATTTCACATAAAAATCTTGTAAATCAAAATCAATAACATAACCTAACAATGGATTTTCTACTTTTATAGGTTTCGGGCAAGAAGCCGTAAATAAAAAGGTTTTTAAATCGTAATTAAAGTCTATATCATCTTCGTTTAGAATTTTACACGCTTTACCATATTTTGTAAGTCCTAAAAATTGTTCTCTAAAGAGTTGTAATTTTTGCTTTCTTGTAAAGCCATCTTTAACAACTAAGACCGTTTCAATTTCATTTTGTTTCGGAACTAAAACGAACGTGAAAAATGGCTTTTCATAAGGATTTGAAACATAAATATCTTCATAACCCATAAATTTGACAATTAACAAGGTATTGAATTTGCTTTTTGAAGTAATTTCAAACAAACCATCCGCATCAGAAACTGTTCCAATGGTTGAGCCATCTAAATAAACAGATGCACCTTCAATTGGCTTTTGATTAGCATCTGTAATTTTGCCTTTAATGTTTTGCGAAAAAACAAATAGCGGTAACAGAAATATGACTAAAATTTTATTCACTTATTTGTTTTTTTAATGATTCTTGTTATTTAAAATTATCAAGATGCTTTATACAAAACACAAATTATGTAAAAACTTTTTGTAAATCCGTTCAATCTGTATAATCTGTGTACCTATTATTAGAAATCGAATTTATAAGTAGCTCCACCTAAAATTTGAATGCTTTGTACCGGGAATCCAGCCCAACGTTTGTATTGTTGATTGGCTAAATTATTACCTTTTAAAAAGAAATTTAATCTTTTACTGAACTTATAACCCACGTGCGCATTTAAATCGAAATAACTATCTAAAGTCACCATAGTTTTATCTAAAATAAATGGAAAAACAGTGGCGTCATTTTGAAGACTTACCAAGTCTTTTCGTTCTCCAACAAAAAACAATTTAGCACCAGCGCTCCATTTTTCATTAATTTCAACATCCACAAAACTTGCCACTTGAAGTTTTGGTAAATTCCAAGCTTCATTTTGCGTATTTGTAGTGAAAGTATTAAATGTTCCATTAATTCCAAAAGCAATGTTTTTCGTAAAATCTGCTTTCAATTCACCAAATACACTCCAGGTTTTCATATCGTCATATACCACATTAAAAGAATTTCCAAAAGCATATCCATTCTGATTAGTGGATAAAATATTAAAATAATTATTTACAAAAAGTGCTCTATCATCTTGATTTAAATAGGAGGTTTTAACATTAAAAGCAACTGCATTGGCTAATTTTCCTTTCAAACCAAAATATAAATCATATTTGGTATTGGTTGGTGCAATAAATAATGTTGGAGAAACAAACGGATTATTATCTACGAAATCAGCATACGAATTTTGTTGTAAATTTCCTTCTGCTCCTGCATAAGCCAATAAAATATCACCTACTAATTTGTACGATGCTTTTACTTTTGGATAAAAGAATATTTTGTTTTTATCTTCTTGATCAATTTTAGACATCGCATAAAAAACTTTTGCACCAATTTCAACTGACAAGTCATCTTGTTGGTATAAAATACTTGGGCTAAAACCTAAATTCAATGAAGAATAATTATACGCAGAATTCATTTGCATTAACCTTCTATCAAAACTTCCGCCTAAATAATCCAAAACAAAATCAGTTTTCACTTTTTGATCCACTACTTTAAAATCAAAATTTGGTTTGATAAAAAATCTATTTTCTGCTGAACCAAAAGCATCTGAAAAATGTTTGAACTGCAAAGAAGCTTGTTTAAAAAAACTGTTTTTCAAGCTCATTTTTCCAGCAATAGCAATTGTATTATATTGTTGTTTTTCATCAATTTTATTGACCACAGAGGTATCAAAAAAGGAATAATTTGGTAAACCATACCAATTGATTCCTTGGTTTTTAATTCCTAAGTCGGCATTCCAGCTAAATTTTTTATTTCTGCTTCCGTAAGTTGCGTCTAAAGCATTTGTATAAAAACTATCATCTAAAAGTAAACCTCCTATTCCACCTTGAGAAGATAGATGTTGTAACATTCCTCCAACATAATCGGTTTTACTTATTTGATGTGTTAAAAAAAGTTCGGCATTTGCTGTTCCATACGTTCCAGCACCTAAGGAAACATAATTTGAAAACCCTTTTTCTAAAATTTCTTTATCTACATCGGCGGCTTTTCCTTTAGATGGTAAAAATGTAGAAGCTACCGGGAATGAAAATATTTGAAATTTGATAGGAATTTTTGGTTCTATCACTTCTTCTTCCACGGCAGGGGTTTGTTTCACTTTAAACGCATCAGAAATGGTTGGCGTATAAGGTTTAACAATATTTACTACTTCACTTCCAATGTTTTCATCTTTCTTTTGAGAAAAACCAACTTGAAAGGCTGAAAGGACGATGATACTTAAAATTAACTTCTTCATATATTTTTTTAATTATTTCGCAGAGCTTCACAAAGAAATCACAAAGCTTCGCAAAAATTATTTTTATTATTTTAATTCTATATTAATTTTAGATGATAGAAAATTTTCAATTTACTATAAATAAAAAACATTCCAAAAACCTATAAACTTTTAAACTTATAAACCTCAATAAACTCTTAAACTTACTCCGTAACTGACGAATTCGTCTTCGCTTCTTCGGCTTTTATGGTTTCTAATTCGGTTTGACATTCTGTTACTACATCAGTAAATTCTGCAAAATTATCGATGATACTTTGTAAAATTTCAGTAGCTTGAAAACTGTCTTTAAGTCCGTAATAGTTTTTTGCCATTACCAATAAACTTTTCGCACCAAAATATTTATAACCCGAATACGTACTTGAATATTTTTCAACGGCTTTGTTTGAAGCATCAAATTTTCCTTCTTTGTTTTTAAAATAAGCGTCGTAATACAATGCTTCTGCAGCCAATTCGCCTTTTGCAATTTTCTGTAATTTAGCGTAGGCTTCTTTGGCATTGGCTTCATTATTGGTTTTTATTGCCGAACGAGCAATAATAATTTGAGCGTCGCTTTTAATGTTATCATCCATTTTCGGATTTTTCAATACTTTATCTGAATAGATTTCAGAATTGGCATAATCTTGTTTCTCGTAATAACATTTCATTAAGTTTGATTGTGCAAAAGTGGTGTTTTGCGGATACTCAGCGTCTGTTTCTAATCGTTTTAATACTAGAATAGCGCTATCACAATTTTTCTCTTTCAAATAAATCTCAGACAATCGAACCAAAGCTTGCTCTGTAAATTCATTTCGAGCTTGAGCAATTACAAATTCATAATGTGGAATTGCATTTTTTTCTAAAGTATCGGCAAAATACAATTGTGCTAAGTAAAAATGTACTTTTAACGCGTGTAATCCATTCGGGAACTGCACCAAATAACTCGTAAATCTGGAAATAGCTTGTTTGGCATTATTTGTTAAATACTGTTTTTCAGCTGATTCGTACATATCATTATCTAATTCCGCATCATTAACTTCTACAAAAGAAAGCGTTTTTACCCAAGTCGCATATTCAGTAATATTTCCGTTGGCTTTGTAAATACTTTTTGCAGTAGACACGGCTTCAAATGATTCTGGCGAATTTGGAAATTCAGCTACCACATTTTTAAATTTTGTAAGTGCTGCATCGTCTTTATCTGTATTATAGAAAATTAAGCCCTGTTTTAAAATTGATTTTGCAATATAAGCACTGTTTTTATGTTGACTAATTAAATTATCAAACGTGGCAATTGCTTTATCATTTTGTTCTTCAACAGTATATGTATTGGCTAATTCATACAAAGCATCATCCATATATTGTGACGTTTTGTAGGTAGAAACAAATTTGTTTAAATCTTCAATTTTCTTTTCGTTTTTATTTACAAAACCGTAACTCATACCTTTTTGAAAAGCGGCATAATCAGCATCTACGCATTTTAACTCAATTGCTTTATTATAGGCATCCATAGCTGGCCAATACTTTGATGAAATGTAATTACAATCAGCCATACGAAGATAGGCATCCGTAAGGCGAACTTTGTCATCTTTACTTTTTAATATAAAAGCATTAAATTGTGGAATCGCATTTTCATATTCTTTAATTTTAAAATAAGCGTATGCCAAATTATAATTAGCCGTTTTGCTTTCAGGAGTTTCATCTGCTGCGGCAGCATTTAAAAATTGTTTGTACGTTAAAACGGATTCTGAAAATTGGTCTAAACTGTACTCACATTCCCCTTTCCAGAATAATGCTCGAGCTGAAATCTTAGCGTCTTTGTTTTCCGTTAACGATTTTTTGAAAAGCCCATACGCTTCTTGATATTTACCATCTGTATATACTTCTAAACCTCTGTAAAATGTAACTTTTTGATACGCCAATTTATTTTCAGGTGTTTTATTTTTTTCTAATAAAATTAAAGCTTCAGTATAATTTTTAGAAGTAATAAATGAATTAATAAGTAAACTTTTTAATTCTTGATTATTAAGATTACCTGGATATTTATCGATGAAAGATTTTAATATTTCAGGTGTTGAAACATACGGATTTCCTATTTCGTAACTTAATTTTGCATAATTTAAAGCGGCATCTTCTTGGATTTTAGCATCAAAAGTCATTTCTGAAGCTGTTTTAAATGCATTTAACGCTTGTTGTTTTTTATCGGTATTTAAATAACTTTCCGCCAAATGATAATAGGCATTTTGTGCTAAAAAGTCATTTCCATCAATAATTTTATTGAATTGCAAAATGGCACTTTCGTAATTTTTTTGTTGGTAAAAAGCATACCCTAATTGGTAATAATCGGTATTATTCCATTTGCCTTTTTTGCCTTTATAAGCTTGTAAATAAGGTAATGCTTTATCGTATTGTTTTAAATTAAAATAACTTTCTCCAATAATTTTAGACAATTCACTTTTTTCAATTGCTGTAGATTTTTTCAATTGCGGCTCGCCTAAATCAATTGCTTTTTGAAAATTTCCCAATTTAAAATTCATATCTGCTTGAAAGTAGCCCATTTTTTCTTTGTACTTTTCTTCCCCTGCAACCTGATTAAATAATTCGTTGGCTTCTTTATAATTGTCGCTTTCGTATGCTAAATATCCTAAATAATATTTGGCTTGATTTCCATACGCATCTGATTGAATTACTTTTTTAAAAAACTTCGAAGCATCATTATTATTTTTGATTGAAAAATAAGCATAACCTCTTTGGAAATTAGCCTTATCTATATCAGCATCAGCTAATTCAGGCTCATAAATATTTTCATACCATTTTAAAGATTGCGTATAATTTCCTTCAGCAAAATAATAGTGTGCGACTTCAAAATGGGCCAAATTTCTTTTCGTACTGGTTGGGTAATTTTCAATGAAAGATTCCATTAAAGCATCGGCATCTTGCTGATTGGTTTTTATGGCACAATTGGCAATAAAATAATCGCAATCGGATATAATTTCTTCAGATGGATTGGTGTTTTTTACACGTTCAAATAAAATTTGTGCCGCTTGAAATTGCTTTTCTTTATACAATTGAATAGCTTTATGATACTCTGGATTTTGATTTAAATATATAGCAGACTGCTGAGCCATACTGCTTTGCGAAACAAAAAGTAATACTAAAAAAAGCGTTTTGATACCGTTCATAATTGAATTCGTTTTAAGTCCCAAATATATCAAAAGGATATGATTATAAACGCAAAAATTATCTTAAATATTGCAATCGTAATAATTTAGTTGAATAATTTTGTTTAGCGATGAAATGTTTATATTTTTACAGAATAAATTATATCATTATGAGTCAAACGATTTTATCTTTAAAAAACGTTTCTATATACCAAGAAAACAATTTAATATTATCTGATATTAACTTAGAAGTTCAGAAAGGTGAATTTTTATATTTTATTGGAAAAACGGGTTCTGGAAAAAGTAGTTTTATGAAAGTACTTTACGCCGATTTACCTTTAAAAGAAGGCGAAGGAACAATTGTTGATTACAATTTAAACACCTTAAAAGAAAAAGACATTCCTTTTTTACGAAGAAAAATTGGAATTGTATTTCAGGATTTCAAATTATTATCTGACCGAAGCATTAAAGAAAATTTACTATTTGTTTTGAAAGCAACAGGCTGGGATAACAAATCGGAAATGGATGCACAAATTAATGAAGTTTTAGAAAAAGTTGGAATGGCCAATTTTGCTTCAAAAATGCCACACCAATTATCTGGTGGTGAACAACAACGTGTTGCCATTGCAAGAGCATTATTAAACGACCCAGAATTAATTTTAGCTGACGAGCCTTCAGGGAATTTAGATCCTCAAACGAGTATTGAAATTATGGAAGTATTACGAAATATCAATGCCAACGGAAAAACAGTTGTAATTGCTACGCACGACTACGCCTTATTATTGAAATACCCTGCAAAAACATTAAAGTTTGAAGACGGAAAAGTCTATGAAGTTGTTCAAAAAGCAGTGTAACAAATTTAAAGTTTAATATACTAATCTATGAACTTACTAAAACAAAAAAACTATGAATGAAAATTTTTCAACAATCAAACCATCAAAAATAGCAATAAATTATGGGCTGTTTTTTGGAATAATTATGATTTTAGAATTTGTTTTATCTTATTCTTTTAACATTGATCCTCAAGAAAATAAATTTTTTGGTATCATTATTAATTTGTTAAATTATGTGATTTTACCATTTATATTAATTTATCTAGCTGCAAATAAATATAAACAATTTCATAATAATGGTTTTATTACTTTGAGTGAAACAATGAAAATCGGAACATTAGTTTGTGCTTTTTCTGCTTTAATTTATGGTGTATTTTATATACTTTTTGATTTTATTGATCCTAGTTTCAAAGAAGAAGTTTTTGAAAAAATCAAAGAAGTAACTGTAAAAGATAATCCTCAAATAACTTCTGAACAATTAAAAATTTCATTAAAGTTTGTTAAAATGTTTATGAATCCTTTTGTGTTATTACCATTTTCAATTATAATGTATTCACTTGTTGGAATAATACATTCTTTAATTGTTGGAGCAATAGTTAAAAAAAACAAACCTATTTTTGAATAAATGAATATATCATTAGTAATTCCCTTATTAAACGAACAAGAATCGTTACCCGAATTATCAAAATGGATTGAGAAAGTTATGACGAGTCATAACTTTTCTTATGAAGTATTGTTTATAGATGATGGTAGTACTGACGCGTCTTGGCAAACTATTTTAGACTTACAAAAGTCAAATTCCAACATTAAAGGAATAAAATTTTTACGCAATTATGGTAAAAGTCAAGCCCTACACGCTGGATTTGCGAAAGCATTAGGTGAAGTTGTCATTACTATGGATGCGGATTTACAAGATAGTCCAGATGAAATTCCAGAATTATACGATTTAGTTCAAAATCAAGGATTTGATTTAATTTCTGGTTGGAAGAAAAAACGCTACGATTCTGTAGTTTTTAAAAACATTCCCTCAAAATTATTCAACTGGGCAGCAAGAAGAATTTCTGGAGTAAAACTAAACGATTTCAATTGCGGACTAAAAGCTTATAAAAATACGGTAATTAAAAACATTGAAGTATCAGGCGAAATGCACCGTTACATTCCGGTTTTGGCAAAAAATGCTGGATTTTCAAAAATTGGTGAAAAAGTAGTGATACATCAAGCCAGAAAATATGGAAGTTCTAAATTTGGTATCGATAGATTTGTGAATGGATTTTTAGATTTAATAACCATTTGGTTCATTTCAAAATTCGGCAAACGTCCTATGCATTTCTTCGGATTGCTTGGGAGTTTAATGTT
>NZ_JBIKJI010000196.1:0-3309 GCF_044361065.1 Flavobacterium sp. | reverse complement strand
TTTATAGGATTTATTCTAACTGTATATTTAGGAATAGATAAGCTTTTCATCCATAAAACAGCACGTTTAATTACAAACAGACCCGAATTTTATATCGCCTTAACAACTATGATTATTGGAACACAATTATTTTTAGCTGGTTTTTTAGGCGAAATTATTTTAAGAACAAAAAGCAACGAAGAACGATACAAAATATCAGAAATAGTATATTTGAAAAGTTAAACAAACAACGTTTGTCACGCTGAAAGCGTCTCAACTTAGTTTTCGAGAGATGTTTTCAGCATCACAAGATTGGGTTTAAATTATGAATATTAAAATGAATTAAAATTCATATAAAAATCTGCGAATCTGCGGTTATAATATAATAAAGATTAAAAAATAACTTAAATATACGCCAAAATGAACAATTTAGAGATTATTACAAACAAAATTCACATTATTAGAAATCAGAAAGTGATGTTAGATTATGATTTAGCAACACTTTATGAAATTGAAACAAAAGTTTTAAAACAATCAGTTAAAAGAAACATTGAAAGATTTCCTGAAGATTTTATGTTTGAATTAACAGAAAGTGAATATAAATCTCTAAGGTCACAAATTGTGACCTTAGAGATTGGAAGAGGAAAATTCTCTAAATATTTGCCTTTCGCCTTCACAGAACAAGGAGTAGCAATGCTTTCAGGAGTTTTGAAATCAGAAAAAGCAATTAAAATAAATATTGCAATTATGAGAACTTTTGTAATTTTGAGAAATTCCTTACTAAATTTAGAAGAAATAACTTCAAAAGTAAAGGAAATTGAAAATCAGTTTCCAGAAATTTATAAGATTTTGAATTATTTAATGGATAAAAAAGAATTAAAAATTGAACAAGAAGACCGAACAAAAATTGGTTACAAAAAATAAAAATAATGCACTTAGAACAAAACATATTAGATCAAGTAAACGAATGGCTTACGCCTACTTTCGACCAAAATACACAAACTGAAATTGAAGCCTTAATGACATCCGATCCAAAAGGTTTAGAAGATGCTTTTTATAAAAATTTAGAATTTGGTACAGGTGGAATGCGCGGCGTTATGGGTGTTGGAACCAATCGTATAAACAAATATACTTTAGGTAAAAACACACAAGGCTTGTCTAATTATTTAAAAAAATGCTTTCCTAATGAAGAGCTAAAAGTAGCTATTGCTTACGATTGTAGAAAAAACAGCGATACATTAGCGAAAATAGTAGCGGATATTTTTTCAGCAAATAATATAAAAGTGTATTTGTTTTCTGAATTACGCCCTACTCCAGAATTATCATTTGCGCTAAAACACTTAGATTGTCACGCTGGAATTGTATTAACAGCATCACACAATCCACCAGAATACAACGGATACAAAGTATATTGGCAAGATGGCGGACAAATTGTACCACCACAAGATGGCGAAATTATCGCAGAAATTGAAGCCTTAAAATACAGTGATATTCAATTTTCAGCAAATGAAAGTTTAATTGAATATATTGATGAAGCTGTTGATGAAGCCTTTATTAATTCGACCATTGAAAACGCCAGTTTTAATACACCAAAATCGGCTAAAGAAAATTTAAATATTGTTTTTACACCGTTACACGGAACATCTGTAAAATCAATTCCTGCTGTTTTAGCAAAAGCAGGTTATACGAATGTAAACATTGTTGCAGCACAAGAAATTCCAGATGGAAACTTTCCAACTGTAAAATCGCCAAATCCAGAAGAACCAGAAGCATTAGCTATGGCTTTAGAATTAGCTGACCAAGTAAATGCTGATATCGTAATTGGTACGGATCCTGATTCGGATAGATTGGGCGTTGCTGTTAGAGATACAAATGGTAAAATGATGTTGTTAAACGGAAACCAAACTATGGTAGTTATGACAGCATTTTTATTGGAACAATGGAAACGTGCCGACAAAATCACTGGAACAGAATTTATTGGTTCTACAATTGTTTCTACTCCAATGATGCTCGATTTAGCAAGCGCTTACGGAATTGAATGTAAAGTAGGATTAACGGGATTCAAATGGATTGCAAAATTTATTAAAGACTTCCCAAATCAGAAATTTATTGGCGGCGGCGAAGAAAGTTTCGGATTTATGGTGGGTGACGCGGTTAGAGATAAAGATGCCGTTGCAGCAAGTTTATTAGTATGCGAAATTGCTGCACAAGCCAAAGCTTCTGGAAGTAGTTTATATAAAGAACTGATTAACTTATATTTAGATTTCGGATTTTATAAAGAACATTTAATATCTTTAACCAAAAAAGGTAAAGAAGGTTTGGTAGAAATCAATCAAATGATGGTTGATTTACGAGACAATCCAATGGAAACTATAAATGGACAACGCGTAGTTTGTATTGAAGATTATCAAAACACAACGGCTCGTGATTTAATAAATAATGAAACGTTTGATTTAGACATTCCAAAATCGAATGTATTGATTTATTATTTAGAAGATGGTACTAAAATTTGCGCCAGACCAAGTGGAACCGAACCTAAAATTAAGTTCTATTTTAGTGTGAATGCCATTTTAGAAGAAGCAAATGATTACGAAGAAGCCAATAGATTTTTAGATACCAAAATTCAGAATATAATCACTGAAATGAAATTAAACTAATGGATCAAAATTTAAAAAAAATAATTCCTTTTGTAAAAAAATATAAAAGAAATGCAATATTAAATGTAATTTATAATACATTTTATGCTTTGTTTTCTACTCTTTTAATGGTTAGTTTAATACCTACTTTACGAGTTCTTTTTGATGAAAAAAAAGGAGATGAAGAAGAAATTAAATTACCTATATATGAAGGAATAGGTAAACTTGGTGATTATTTAGGTGATTATTCTAACTTTTACTTAACCAAAGCAGCCGAAGAGAATGGTACACTTTATGTTTTATATTATGTTGTTGGTTTTATTTTAATTGTTGCATTTTTTAAAAATATTTTTGGGTATTTAGCTTCTTTCCAAATTACCATCCTTAGAAATGGTGTATTAAATGATTTACGAAAAAAATTGTATAAGAAAATTATTCATTTACCTATTTCTTATTATTCAGAACAAAGAAAAGGAGATGTAATGACGAAAATGTTAGGTGACGTGGGTGAAGTTCAAAATTCCTTTTTTCAAATATTTGAATTAATTGTAAGAGATCCAATGACAATTTTATTTTCATTAATTTCTATGATATTAATAAGCGTAAAATTAACCCTTTTTGTATTTGTTTTTATTCCCATTTCGGGCTTAATTATTTCGAAAATTGGAAAAAATTTAAAAGCAAAATCAACAAG
>NZ_JBIKJI010000209.1:0-2981 GCF_044361065.1 Flavobacterium sp. | reverse complement strand
GTTAGAACAAGAAAATGTAGTAGTTAACAAACCTAATGCCTTTGTAAAACATACTTTTGAAAATAAAATTTCTGTAAAAAATATCAACTTTGCCTACCAAGACGAAAATGTATTGAAAAACTTTTCCTTTGAAGTGGAAAAAGGAAAAACAATTGCTTTAGTAGGTCAATCGGGTTCAGGTAAAAGTACAATTGCCAATTTATTAACGCGTTTTTACGACATAAATGAAGGTTCAATTGAAGTGGATGGTGTAGAAGTTAGAGATTGGGATATGCACGCTTTACGTGGTTTAATCGGATTGGTTACTCAAGATTCTATTTTATTTAACGAATCCATAAAAAATAATTTACTTATTGGAAAGCCAAATGCCACAGATGAAGAAATTATTGACGCATTAAAAATTGCTAATGCCTATGAGTTTGTAGCTGCTCTTCCTAATGGAATTGATACCAATATTGGTGATGCTGGTGGAAAATTATCGGGTGGACAAAAACAACGTTTATCTATTGCGAGAGCCGTGTTGAAAAACCCACCAATTATGATATTAGATGAAGCGACTTCTGCTTTAGATACTGAAAGTGAAAAATTGGTTCAAGATGCTTTAGAAAAAATGATGCAAAACCGAACTTCTATTGTAATTGCACACCGTTTATCTACCATTCAAAAAGCAGACAACATTATTGTGATGCAAAAAGGTGAAATTGTAGAACAAGGAAAACACGCGGATTTAATTGCAAAAAATGGTACTTACGCGAGATTAGTTGCTTTACAAACTTTAGAATAACAAATTACAAAGGAAAATATTCCGATACTTTATTGTCTTTTAAATTAACTACGTGATAGTGGATTTTGTCTTTTTTATCGAATTCGCCATTTTTGTTTGCGTCTTCTATAGTTCTAAAAAATAGTTTATTTGACGATTCTATATGTTTCCAATCAATCAACTCTTGTAATTCTGTAGAAATTTTAGTGAAATTTTTTCCTAATTCTGAACTAATGTAAAGTGATTTAATATCATTCGAATCAATCATTGCATCTTGATTGGTATCGGCATCAGCCAAAACAAATACTAACATTTTGTTATTTTTTAGATACGAAACACGCTCAATTTGCATTACTTTATCTGATAAAACGTATAACGAATCAGAACCAATTTCTTGAAATTTTAAATTTTGTAAATAACCTGTAATTTCATTTTCCATTGAATTAGAAACGTGAAAACCTGAAACACCTTCATAAGCAGAGGCGCTTTCATAACTTCCTTTTCTATTAATATCGCCAACAGTTAAATTACCAATGGCATAAACCAATACATTACTGCCTTCGAACTGAATAGGTAAATCAGCAACCTCTAACTTAGTGGTGTCTTTTTGTAGTGATTTGGCTTCTTTACCAGTATATTTTACTTTTGGTTTGGCTTTTTCTTCCTGACAAGAAAAAATCATCACACTAGACGCTAAAAGGATATATATGTAATTTTTCATTTGTAAATATTTATTGTTTTTTAAAGGTCATATGGTATCGCTTTATTTTTATTGGTGTTTGCAAGCAAACGAGTTTGTTTATGGCGATTTCATAGTTTCTGTTTTGAATATCAAATATACTAAATTCTAAATCATTTAGTTTTAAAAATCTGTCAAATCTGTGTTCCCCACCTTAAATTCTCATACTTAATTTCAAATTAAACGTTCGTGTGGTTAAATAATTTGGCACACCGTATTGTGTTTTGGTATACACATCTCGCACCCAAGTATTGGTAATCGAATTTTGATTATTAAACATATTATAAATTTCAAAGCCCAAACTAAATTCGGAAAAATTAGCTAACCATTTTCTATGTCCACCCAATTTAGCATCTTTAAAAACATAAGAAAATCCGGTATCGGCTCTTCTATAATCGTTTAATCTTGTTTGGTATAAATAAGGGTCTGCATATGCTGGCGAACCACCTGGCAAACCTGTATTATACACTAAATTTAAGTACATTTTTAAACTTGGAATATTTGGCATATAATCTTGAAATAAAATAGCAAATTTCAATCGTTGGTCTGTCGGACGTGCAATAAAACCTTTACCACCTTGATTTTCTTCTGTTTTTAAATACCCAAACGTAAACCAAGATTCTACCCCTGGAACAAACTCTCCATTTAATCTTCCATCAATTCCGTATACATAAGCCGTGGCGTTGTTATTTGCTTCATATCTAATTCTTACATTATCTATTGTATAAGCGTTTACATCTGTCATCGTTTTGTAATAGGCTTCACTTACTAATTTAAACGGTCTGTTCCACAATTGAAAACTATAATCGTGTCCAAAAACAAAATGAATGGATTTTTGATCTTTAACATTTGGATTTACTGAACCATCGCTGGCACGTAATTCTCTATAAAATGGCGGTTGATTATATACTCCAACAGAGAATCGGAAAATCATTTCTTTATTCCAATTTGGTTTTAAAATAAATTGCGCTCTTGGCGAAAAAGTGAATTGATTATTTCCTGAAATTCCATTATTTGAAGCCATCCAACTTTGCCCACGAACTCCAGCATTTACATAATAAGTATGCGAACCAATCATTCCTTCATAATTCCAATTTAAATAGGAATTAAATCGATTTATGGTGGTGTTATTTTTAGCACGAACGTTTTGGTATGGTGCTAAAGGTCCGAAATATGGGTTATATGGTTGGTCATTTATATATTCTAATTCTGGATTTGGTAATGAAAATCCTGCAGAATCAATAACTTCCCACTCTACTACTCTATCTCTAATGTTTTCGAAATTATGTTTAAAGCTCCATTCAATAGCATTGTCATCATTTAATTTATGATTTCCCTTTATTTCATTCGTTACAATTAAAGCATCTAAATTATTTCTGGCGTGATTTAATTGCGAACCAATTCCGCGAGAAAAAACAACATTTCCAAAGGTTTCAGATCCAATATTTGCATCTACTTCACCCAAACGATATTGTGCTA
>NZ_JBIKJI010000129.1:0-6346 GCF_044361065.1 Flavobacterium sp. | reverse complement strand
TACTGTAAAGTAAAACGAATAGCCCAAATATAAAAGACCGATTAACCCGAATAAAACAGCAATAATTAATTGAATTCCATTACAAATTACGTTTAAAAATAAAATTCGTTTGGTTTCGTTTTTTGGAAAATAAAGCGCTTTTCCTGCGTATTCGCCAATTCCGTTTGGAGTAAATAATCCCGCAGTTACACCAGCTAAAACTTGTTTTGTAGCCGTGTAAAGCGAAATTCTTTCAACTACTTCAACTAAATTTTTCCATTTCAAAATTTCTAAAAACCGATTTAGAACACTAAATCCTAACATAAAAATTATCCAAGAAAGAGTAAATTTATGTTGTACTATCCCTGAAAATTGAGTCCAACTCAGTTTGTCATCGTGAGCTAATTTGTCATATATAAAATAAAAAGCACCAAAAACAATCGTAAGTTTTATTATAAGTGTGAGATATTGTTTAGTTTTGTTTGTAATCATTTTGCAAAGAAAAGAAAATTAAGAGTTATTTCGCAGAGTTACACAAAGTATCTCAGAGAGACACAAAATAATTTAGCGTTACTTTGCGACTGACTTTGTGAATCTCTGTGTAAAAAATATGTCAAACGAACGCATCATTCTCGGTATCGATCCAGGAACTACTATTATGGGTTTCGGACTCATTCGTGTGGTTAATAAAAAAATGGAGTTTATTCAGTTAAACGAATTACAACTTAATAAAATGGACGATCATTATATGAAGTTGAAACGAATTTTTGAGCGAACTATCGAATTAATTGACACGTACCATCCTGATGAAATAGCTATTGAAGCACCCTTTTTTGGAAAGAATGTGCAATCGATGCTAAAATTAGGAAGAGCACAAGGAGTAGCAATGGCCGCAGGTTTATCAAGAGAAATACCAATTACAGAATACGAACCCAAGAAAATAAAAATGGCCATTACAGGAAATGGTAATGCCAGTAAAGAACAAGTTGCAAAAATGTTACAACAACTATTAGGGCTAAAAACCTTACCAAAAAACCTCGATTCTACAGATGGTTTAGCCGCTGCGGTTTGTCATTTTTTCAATACAGGAAAAGTGGTGGGAACCACAAGTTATTCGGGTTGGGATGCTTTTGTGAAGAATAATGAAGATAAAATTAGAAAATAACGAAAGAATAAAATATTGACGCAATAATTTTTTGTAATGAAAGTTATTAGTTCTTATACATCATTCCAAATGAAAAAAACATTTACTTTTTTTTTACTATTTATCAGTTTTGTGCTCTTTTCTCAAAACACCATTTCAAAAAGTATTATTTTGTCTGAGCCTCTTATTTCTAAGGAGTTTAGTTTTTTAAAAGAGGAATTAAAAGATGTTCAAGTTGTAATGCTTGGAGAAATTAGTCATTTTGATGGAAATGTTTTTGAAACTAAAACCGAGATTATAAAATATTTGGTAGAGAATATGGGATTTGATGTAATTGCATTTGAATCTGGAATATACGATTTATGGAAAGCTCAAAATGAAATTAGTAGAGGAGCAAATTGCAAACAAGTTTTTAGAAATTCTTTATTTTCTATGTGGGGAAAAAGACAAGAGTTTCAAAGTTTTATTACGTTTTTTGAAACTAATAAAGCAAAATTAAAGCTTTTTGGATTTGACCATCAAATTACGAGTACGGACGGTATTTCAAATTTATCAAACGATTTATTTTCTTATTCGAAACAAATAAACCACAATATAAAATTAAATAAAGATGATTTTAGTTTGCTTTTAGAATCTATATCAAATTCTGGTATGTTTGATGAAAGTGATATTTCATATTTAATTTTTTCTTCAGAATTAAACAAATTGAAACAAAAAGTAATTCAGCAAAAAAACTCAGAAGAAAAATTTTATTGGTCACAAATTTTAAACGGATTGTTGACATTAGGTGAAGATGCTTTTACACGTCAAAATTTTACAAGTACATTCAATTGCACAAGTATTGACAATATTAGAGATAAGCAAATGGCTGAAAATTTGTTAGTATATATAAAACAAAATCCTGAAGCGAAAATTATTTGTTGGGGTGCCAATCAACATTTTACTAATAATTTGAAGTCTGTAAAAACACCTATTATAAAAGATTTTATGCCAATGGGAACATACATAAAAAAGGCATTAGAAGATAAAATGTATAGTTTAGCAGCAGTTACAGCTAATGATTCCATTTTTCTTCAAAATAAATGGTATAGCACTCCAATAAAAGAGAGCTCATTTGAAGATGTCTTAAAAAAACAATTTATAACTAATCCTGTATTTTTTAGTGCAAAACAATTAGAATTAAATGAAATAAAACAAAATAGGCTATATAGCCCAATTACATTCATAGAGGGAAATTTATCCGACTTTCATGATGGCTATTTATTTTTCCCAAAAACTTCTTTGTCAACAATTGACGAGTATGACGATGAAATTCATACCACAACTAATAAAAAAGAAGTAGTTGATGATGAAAAAGAGTTCGATATAAAGCAAAGACCTAACGAAACTTTAATTGAAGAAGTTGTTATTTATAGTAAAAACACACCATATCAAATTCTAAAAAAAGCTATCGGAAGTTTTGATAAAAATTATCCAACTAAAGGATTTAGTTCGGATTTAAAAACGAACATTTTGATAAAAGTTGCTGATACGACTTGTGTTGATGCGGATGTTTTGGCTCAACAATATGATTTAGGTTATGTAAATCGTGATTTTAGAAATACGAAAAAAGTTTTGGAAACAAAATGGAAGGTTAGTAAAAATTTTCAAACAGAAAGTTTTAAAGAATATCATGGTTTGATGTATAATAGTCCAATTCAATACGCTCCGCTTTTAAAAGACAACAAGTTTAAAAAATTTGAGTTAAACGTTGAAGGAACAACCAAAATAAATAATGAAGAAGTTATTATAATTCAGTTTTCTTCTCCAAGAAATCATTCTACATTTACAAGGCGTGTTTACTTAAGTAATTATTCGGGCTATATTTACATTAATAAATCTGATAATGCTATTATAAAAATTATTGAAAATTGGCAAGTTACTGATTTTCCTATAACATTCAGAGATGGTTATGTCTTGAAAAATAATTTATCAAAATATACAAACAAAGAATATTTAAATGAAAGTACGATAACAGAATTTGTGAAAGATAATAATTTATATTTTATTAAAAACGCCAAAAATGTTGTTTCTGGAATTTTATATAATGAAGTGAATGATAAAACAGATTATGAAATTACAACAACATCAAATTGGAATAATTTTAATGTATTAAATCCAAAAATAATTAAATCAAATAATGAAGTACTTTTGTTTGGAAACTAAGATAATTACATTTTACACTTTGTCAAACTGAACACTTTTAAATGAGCGGCATCTACATTCACATACCTTTTTGCAAGCAAGCGTGTCATTATTGCGATTTTCATTTTTCTACTTCTATGAAGAAGAAAGAGGAAATGGTCTTGGCTTTGGTAAAAGAATTGGAATTTCGAAAAGACGAATTTCAAAATGAAGAAGTAGAAACCATTTATTTTGGTGGAGGAACACCAAGCGTATTGTCGATTGACGATATACGATTTTTGATTAATTCCGTTTACCAAAATTATAATGTAATTGAGAATCCAGAAATTACTTTGGAAGCAAATCCAGACGATTTAGATGAAGAAACGATTCTTCAATTTGCTAATTCACCAATAAATCGCTTATCCATTGGTATTCAATCTTTTTTTGAAGACGATTTGCAACTGATGAATCGCGCACACAATTCGGAAGAAGCCAAAAAATGTTTAGCATTTGCTTCACAACATTTCGACAATATATCTATCGATTTAATTTACGGAATGCCAAATATGAGTAATGAGAAATGGCTTCAAAACATTAAAACGGCTCTAAGTTTCAATATCCCACATATTTCCAGTTATGCCTTAACGGTGGAACCAAAAACGGCATTGCATAAAATGATAAAGTCAGGTTCAATTCCGAATTTAGACGATGATTTAGCACAACAACATTTTCATATTTTAATTGACAAATTACAAGAAAATGGTTTTGTACATTATGAATTGTCGAATTTTGGTAAACCAGATTATTTTTCGAATAACAACACCGCTTATTGGTTAGGTAAAAAATACATTGGAATTGGTCCGTCTGCGCATAGTTTTAATGGGAAAAGTAGAAGTTGGAATGTGTCAAATAATTCATTGTACTTAAAAGCAATTGCAGAAAATAAAGTCCCATCAGAAATTGAAATTTTATCAAAAACAGATCAGTATAATGAATATATTATGACGGGTTTACGAACCATCTGGGGCGTTTCTTTAGAAAGAATTGAAACCGAATTTGGAAGTAGCTATTTGGAGTATTTGCACCAACAAGCAGAAAAATATATTTCAGATAATTTGTTGACAGTTGAAAATAATATTTTAAAAACCACTAAAAAAGGAAAATTTTTAAGCGATGGCATCGCAAGTGATTTGTTTTTGTTAAATTTGGAATAGTTTAACCGCAAGGTTCGCAATGTGAAGCGCAAAGCTCGCGTTTTATATAAGCCAAAATGATAAATATGACAGAAAATGAATTATCAAGAATTGTTTTTGATGCAGCATTAAAAGTACATCAGAATTTAGGTCCAGGCCTTTTAGAAAGCGCCTATGAAGAATGTTTGTTTTATGAATTAAATAAAACGGGAATAAAAGTTGAGAAGCAAAAAGCGTTACCACTTATTTATGAAGAAATAAAATTAGATATTGGTTATAGATTAGATATTATTTTAGAAGACAAATTAATTATAGAAATAAAATCAGTTGAAAGTTTAAATGACGTTCATTTTGCACAATTATTAACGTATTTAAAATTAACAAATTGCAAATTAGGTATGCTAATTAACTTCAATGTGAAATTAGTAAAAGATGGAATAAAAAGAATAGCAAATAACCTTTAAAAATCTTTGCGAACCTTGCGTAATACTTTGCGAGCTTTGCGGTTAAAAAAAATGAAAGCAATTATAAACAACTTCAACATCGACTTATCAAAACCTATTGATATTTCTTTACCTTTATCTAATACAGATGCCAATCCAATTGCGTGGTATATTGAAAAACCGGTAATTGAACCTGTAACTTTTGAAAATTGGACCGGAAAAGTTTCGGAAGGGAGTTCAACCAATTTCAATAATATATTTTTCAATCCACACGGGCACGGAACTCATACCGAGTGTTTAGGGCATATAACCCACGATTTTTATTCTATCAATCAGTGTTTGAAACAGTTTTTTTTTATGGCTGAATTAGTTTCTATTTCGCCAGAAGAAAGAAATGACGATTTTATCATTACGAAAAGTCAAATTGAAAATTCTTTAAATGGAAAAACCCCTGAGGCTATAATCATTCGTACCCTTTCAAATAATTCCGATAAAAAATCTAAAAACTATTCGCATACCAATCCGCCGTATTTGTTGGAAGAAGCGGCAACTTATATTCGAGAAATCGGAATTAAGCATCTGCTAATTGACTTACCAAGTGTAGATAGGGAAGAAGATGAAGGCAAATTATTGGCACACAAAGCGTTTTGGAATGTAAAAAACACGACAATTTTAAACGATGATGCCCGTTTAGATTGTACAATCACAGAACTAATTTATGTTGAAGATTCCGTTTCTGACGGCACTTATTTATTGAATTTGCAAATTGCCTCTTTTGAAAATGATGCAAGTCCGAGCAAGCCAGTTTTATATGCAATTCATTAATTTTCAATTACTTTTGAAATACATCTAAAATTTAAAAAATAAACTTCGTAGATAAAAAGTTTGACTCTCCTTCAGTTACAATTTTATTAATAATAGCTTTATTGTCCTTGTTTTCTTTAGTGGCTACAACTGTTCGTATCGAAAAAGAACGAAGTGCATCATAAACCGAAAGTGTACCTTCCGCAGAATCTTTTCGCCCTGTAAATGGGAACGTATCAGGACCACGTTGACACTGAACATTAAGGTTTACACGTGATACTTGATTGACTAACCCATCAATTAAATGCGAAATTTCGTGGGTGTCCGTTCCAAAAATACTAACTTGTTGTCCAAAATTTGATGTAATCATATAATCAATCGGTTCTTGTAATTCTTTAAATGAAACAATAGGAACAATAGGTCCAAATTGCTCCTCACGATACAATTTCATCCCTTCAGTAACGGGATATAGTACTGCTGGGAAAAACAAAGTACCATTTTGAATGGCGCCATTTTCATTCATAATTTTTGCCCCTTTACTTTCGGCATCGGCTATGCAATCATTTAAATATTTGAATTTTTCTTCCTCTGGCAAAGGCGTAATTTGCACCTTTTCG
>NZ_JBIKJI010000128.1:0-6358 GCF_044361065.1 Flavobacterium sp. | reverse complement strand
GCCTCCAATAACTGCAAATTTTTTTTTGCTTTCCATGTTCTAAAATTATGAACTCCAAAAATACACTTTTGAATAGCAATATGCAATAGTCATATCAATTTCAATAATAATATGTATGACGAAATCAATATTAAAAAACCTTAAATAATGTTAATTATTTGTGAAGATGTATTTTCTGGCACGACTATTGAAAATAATATTATATCGATTAAAAAATAATAAAAGTAGTTTAGTTAGTAGTTTTTTTGCAAAAAGCGTCTAAAGATTAATTTCTTAGACGCTTTTTTTACTTTTCACTTTGTTACTTTGCTACTTTGCTACTTTTCACTTTCATTAATAACTCATTTCAACAATTTCTCTTACTTTTTCTAAAGTAATATTTTGTTTTTCGCCTAAAGCTTTCCAACCTCTTTCTTCAAAGCGATTTACAATGAAATTGGCGGTGTCGGAATAATTTGTAGTTGATTGAGAAAGTTTCGTTTCCATTCCCATTTCTTGTAAGAACGATACCAATTTATCAATAGCTTTTTCAGCAATCTCTTCCGTTGAATTTCCTTTTATATTAAACACTCTTTCACCAAATTGCGCCAATTTTTCTTTTTTAGAATCAAACATCACTCGATATAAATTCGGACCAACGATGGCTAAAGTTCTTGCATGGTCAATTCCGTACAAAGCAGTTAATTCATGTCCAATCATATGTGTTGCCCAATCTGATGCTACTCCTTTTTGAATTAAACCATTTAATGCCATTGTAGCGCACCACATAAAGTTTGATGCTAATTTATAATCAGTAGGATTTTCAACTACTTTCGGACCTATTTCAACTAAAGTTTGTAATATACCTTCTGAAATTCGGTCTTGTAATTGCGCGTCTTGAGGATACGTTAAATACTGCTCTAATACGTGAGTAAAAGCATCAACTACGCCATTTTGAAGTTGTCTTTTAGGTAACGATTGTATTACTGTTGGATCGCAAATAGAAAATTGTGGAAACAAAGCACTTCCACCTAATGTTAGTTTTTCTTGTGTAGCTTCAATAGTAATTACGGCACCTGAATTCATTTCAGAACCTGTAGCAGGTAATGTTAAAACAGTTCCGAAAGGAATTACTTTTGAAATATCTTTAAATAAAATTCTGTTTTTTAATATATCAATTGCATTTCCTTCATAATTTACAGCACCTGAAATAAATTTCACCCCATCAATAACACTTCCACCGCCTACGGCTAAAATAAAAGTGATTTTTTCGGTACGAATAATTTCTACGGCTTTCATTAAAGTTTCAAAATGCGGATTGGGTTCGATACCTCCAAATTCAATAACTTCAAAACCTTTTAAGTGTTCCGTTACTTGTTTATGAATGCCATTTTTAAAAATACTTCCACCACCATACGCTAAAAGAACTTTTTCATGGGCTGGAATTAAATTCGCTAATTTTTCTATTTGATTTTTACCAAAAATATAATTGGTAGGATTGTATAACTCGAAGTTTAACATGATATATTTAATTAATTATTTCAAATTTACAAAATGAAATTTATAATAATTAATTAGTTAAAAAGCTTTAACAAAAATTTATTACAAAACCATTAATTTAATTTAATACATTCAATGATTTAAATTATATTTCTTATTTTTGTATTAAATGCGATTAATTTTTTCTTACAATTTTTTTTTATAAAATTAGTCCAAATTACTGATGTTATTTAATCTTAAAAATATTTAAATATGAAAAAAATAATTATTTTATCTATATTTTTATTTACTAATTATTTAATTAGTCAAGAAAATTACAACTCAAAATCATTAATTTTAAAATTAAATTCTGAACTATGGAGTATTTCTAAATTGGATTTAAAAAATAATGTTTTCGCAATTTCAAAAATAGACAATTGGTTAAGTAGAAATCAAATAAAAAAAATTATTCCAATAGGTCAAGCTGAAAAAACATTTGTGTTTCAAATTGAATTTAAAAATGAAATAAATGTAACAAAAAGTATAAAACTTTTAAAGACTTATCCAGAAATAATTTATGTTGAGCCCGATTATTTATCTGAAGGAGGTGGAAAAAAATCAGATGCACTTCAAACCCCAAATGATGCACTTTTTAATCGACAATGGGGAATAATTAACAATGGTAGTTTTAATGTTTCTGGGATGCCTTTTGTTTCTGAAAATGATGCTGACGCAGATATTGATTTAGCTTGGGATATTGAAACTGGTGATCCAAATCTAATTGTAGCCGTTCCAGACACTGGAATTAGGCTAAGCCATCCTGAGTTAACTGGTAGAATATGGACAAATTCCAGTGAAATTGCGAATGATGGAGTTGATAATGATAATAATGGTTTAATAGATGATGTTAATGGTTGGGATTACGCAAACAATGACAATAATGCAACTGATGATTATGGGCATGGCACTAACTGTACTGGTATTTTATTAGCAAAAGGTAATAATGGAATAGGATATGCTGGAGTAAATTGGAATTCAAAGTTAATGCCATTAAAAGTATTAGATGCGAACAACAGTGGTCAATACTCATGGATGGCAAATTCAATATACTATGCAGTTGATAAAGGAGCAAAAATCATTAGTATGTCTATTGGTGGAACTGGAAATAGTATAACCTTGCAAAACGCAGTTCAATATGCAATAACAAATAATGTAGTATTTGTAGCATGCATGATGAATTTTAACAACAATACAACCTATTATCCTGCTGGATATGCAAGTTCGATGGATATTATTGCAGTAGGCTCTACTGATTCTGATGATGACCGGACTTCACCATTTTTTTGGAGTGCTACCTCTGGAAGCAATTATGGTAATCACTTAACATTAGTGGCTCCAGGCAATTATATTTATGGTTTAAGTCATACTTCAGATACAAATTATAATGGTTATTGGGGTGGAACATCTCAAGCTACTCCTTTAGTTGCGGGAGTCGCTTCTCTTTTACGTTCTTCTAATCCAAATTTAACTCCTTTACAAATAAAAAACATATTAAAAAATACTGCTCAAGATCAAGTGGGAGCTGCAAATGAAGATGTTCTTGGATTTGATGTATATATGGGTTGGGGACGTGTTAATGCAAATAGTGCTTTTCAAACACTAAGCAATTTAAATCTTGTAAACAATAAACAAGAATTTACATACAAAAATCCTATTAACAATAAAAAATTCGAGTTTTTTTCTAGGAATTACCATACAAACTTTAATTTAGAAGTGTATTCATATGATGGTAAATTAATGAAAGATGAAAGAATTATAATTAATGAAGGAAAGAACGAAATAGATTTTAATTATCCTAAAGGGAATTATATACTAGTTTTAAAAAATGATGATTATAAAAAAACCATAAAAATTATTGCCAATTAATTCCATTACTTCTTATAAAACAAATTATGTTCAACATATTCCCATACTTTATGTGGTAACATTGGAATTACGTTTTTATTTTTTTTAATATTTTCACGAATAAAAGTAGAAGATAACTCGACAACTGGCGCACTTATTCTATGAATTTTAGGATGATTATCAAATTGTGTATTTATTTCCCCACTATGTAGTCGTGGATACACATAAATATGATGGTGCTGTAAAATAGCTTCGTAATTTTTCCATTTGTGAAACGAATTCAAATTGTCTTCACCCATAATTAAAGAAAATTCGTAATCCGGATGTTTCTCTTGCAAATGCACCAAAGTATTAATTGTATAATTGGGCTGTGGCAATTTAAATTCAATATCCGAAGGTTTAATTTTTGGAAAATCTTCCGTTGCCAAATGCACCATATGCAAGCGATGGTAATCGTCTAACAAGGTGTTTTTTTGTTTATGCGGATTGTGTGGCGTTACTACCAACCAAATTTGATCTAAATCCGAATGCTCCGCCATATGATTGGCAATAATTAAATGCCCAATATGTATGGGATTAAACGTTCCGAAATATAAACCTATTTTCATTTTTTATATGGGTTGGGGGTTGGGGGTTGGGGGTTGGGTTTACAGGATTAATTACTTTTACCCTTAACCCATTACCTTTTACCTAATAACTATTCATTCACAAATTCCTTAACTAATTTATACGCATCAACTTTGGCAACATCTAAATCGTAATTTTTGATTATTGTGTCAAATTGTGGCGCTGTGGCTAATTCTACCGATGCTTTTGCAATACGCATATTAATTTTATCGTCGCTTTCAGTAGAGCGTTTTTTTAATCTAATTTTCAACTCGTCAATACTTGGTGGTTTTACAAAAACCGCTAATGTTTCTTGTTTGAATTTCGATTTTATTCGAAGTCCGCCCGCTACATCAATATCAAAAATAACGTTTTTACCTTTTGCCCAAATACGTTCGACTTCGCTTTTTAAAGTTCCGTAAAAATTATCTCGATAAACTTCTTCCCATTCCACGAAATCTTCCGCTTTAATATGTTTTTTAAATTCTTCTAAAGAAATAAAATAATAATCTTTACCGTGTACTTCTTCGCCTCTTGGTTCACGCGTGGTGCAAGAAATAGAAAATTCTAAATTTAAATCTTCCTGTTCTAATAAATGTCTTACTATAGTTGTTTTTCCCGACCCTGACGGAGCTGAGAAAACTAATAATTTACCTTGATTCATTTTTTTAAGCTTTTGGCTTTAAGCAATATGCTATAAGCTTGAATTTTATTTTTAACTTTTACCTAAAGCCTAATGCTTAAGGCATATAGCTTTATAGAACGTTCAATACTTGCTCTTTAATTTTTTCTAATTCATCTTTCATCATTACAACCAATTTTTGCATTTCGGCGTGGTTTGATTTAGATCCCATTGTATTGATTTCTCGACCCATTTCTTGAGTGATAAAACCTAATTTTCTTCCATTGGCTTCACTTCCGTTTAACGTTTGTAAGAAATAATCTAAATGATTAGTTAAACGAACTTTTTCCTCAGTGATATCTAATTTTTCTAAATAATAAATTAGTTCTTGCTCAAAACGATTCGTATCAACATTTACTTTTAACTCTTCAATAGCGGTTTGTAAACGTTCTTTAATGTTATTTACTCTTTCAGGATCTAAAACTAATGCCTGATTCATATAATTTCTAATATTTTCAATACGTAACGTAAATTCTATTTCTAAAGAAGCGCCTTCCGATTTTCTAAAAGACAACATATTTTCAATCGCTTCATCAATTACGGTTTGAATTTGTTTCCATTCATTTTCGTCTATTTCTTCACGTTCCGTTTTCATCGTATCCGGCATACGAATTGCCATTTTCATCAATTCTGTATCGTCAGCGTTTGGTAAAATAGCTTTCAACTGAGCCATATATGATTTTACAATTGGCGCATTTATTTTAGATGAAGTATCTTCTCCAGTTACCTCAACATATAATGAAAAATCGACTTTTCCTCTTTCCAATTTAAGCGCTAAAAGATTTCTTAGAGCCAATTCGTTTTCTCTATAAACTGAAGGCATACGCGTATTTAAATCGAGTCCTTTGCTATTTAAAGATTTAACTTCTACTGTAATTTTTTTGGTTGATAATTGCAAGCTTGCTTTACCAAAACCGGTCATTGATAGTATCATATATTTTTATAAAGAGTGTAAAGATAAGTTTTTTTAGTGATTAGTAAAAAGTGAATAGTGATTAGTCGTTACGAGTCTCTTTCTTTTTATGAATCACCAAATAAACCCCAACAAAAATTAATATTGCAGAAACTATTTTTACTACATTCAAATTGTCTTTTCCTAAACCAATAGCAAAAATTGTAGCAAAAAAAGGTTGCAAATAAATAAAAACAGCAACTGTTGTTGGTTTTAAATTTCGCATCGAAATTAAGTTTAGCAAATACGTGAAAAAGGTAGAAAAAACAACTACAAAAGCAATTTTTAGACTAACATCTAAAGGAATTTCGTTCCAGTTTACCAGTTGTAACTCATTATATCCAAAAGGTAACACCATAAAAAACCCGAACAAATAAATGTATTTTACAAACGTAAATGCGTTGTATTTATCCATTAACTTCTTCACAAAAATTAAATAAAAAGCATATGAAACTGCATTTACAAATACTAATAAATTTCCTAAAGTGGCATTTGGTGCATTATTTAAATCTTTACCATATAAAATTAAGGTTATTGTACCTGCTAATCCTAAAAGTATACCAATGACTTTTTTCGATTGCATTCTTTCTTTCATAAGTATTGAAGAAAGAATCAAAACAATCATAGGGGTGGTAACCATTAAAACGGCACCCATAATCGGTGAGGTATAACTTAATCCTTTAAAAAATGTTAGCATATTGAAAGCAACACCAAAAAAGGCACAAGCGGCAATGCGAAGAAAATCGTTTTTTGCA
>NZ_JBIKJI010000127.1:0-6368 GCF_044361065.1 Flavobacterium sp. | reverse complement strand
TTTTTATTTTCAAAACGAAATTAGTGTTGTTTTTGTTTTTTGTTTTCGTTGTAAATATTCATAGAAAAAAGAAAAATCAAAAGTACATTTGAAATTAATCTAAACCATTCTACTTTATTTTCTTGGTAAGAAATAATAATATTTAACACCAATAAAATAATGGCTAATAGTAGAAAAAACAAATTAAATTTGGCTCTAGTTGTCATTATTTATTGTTTTCTATTTTACTTAATTTGATGATTTGCAGAATCATACTAAATGCTAATAATACATTTGCAGAAATTGCCAAAAGATTATATTCATTGGTTTTTAATCCAGAAAATATAAGCATTGCGCTCATAAAGGTAAATCCAAACAATAAGCCCGTTAAAATGTATATTTTAGTTTGATTGGAAATTTTCATAATTAAAATCCTAAGTCGCGTTCAATTTCTTCCATCTCAATAATATCGTGCGCTTCAAGTAACGAAGGAACGGTAGTAATTGAAGTTGGAACTTTATTAAATTCAATATCCGTAGCAACAACTACAAAAGATTTTTTGTTTTTTTTATGAGCTTTTGCTACATCAGAAAATTGCTTTAAGTCGCTTATTTCAAATGACTTATCGTGTGTAATGTCAATTATTAAATTAACTGATTTATACGAATTATATTGTTCAGTTAATTTTTGTAAAAACACTTCAAAACTACTTTCAGTATCTTTAATTATGGTTGTATGACCTTTTTGTTCTACTTTCATTTGAACTAATTTTTAATCTTACTCGCTAATAAATAAATAACTGCCATTCTCACCGCTACACCATTTTCTACCTGATCTAAAATAACCGAATGATTTCCATCTGCCACATCCGAAGTAATTTCTACCCCACGGTTTATAGGTCCTGGATGCATAACTATAATTTCTTTATTCAGGTTATTTAATATTTCATTTGTTAGTCCAAATTGCTGGGTATATTCTCGTGTATTTGGAAAATAACTTACATCCAGTCTTTCATTCTGCACACGTAACATATTCGCTACATCGCACCATTCTAAGGCTTTTATTAAATTAGGTTCGTAAGTTACTCCTAAAGAATTAATGTATTGAGGAATCAACGTTTTAGGTCCGCAAACCTTCACTTCTGCACCTTGCATTTGTAGGGCGAAAATATTGGAAAGTGCTACTCTACTGTGTAAAATATCACCAACAATAACTATTTTTTTACCTGCTACTTCGCCTAATTTTTCACGAATGGTATAACTATCTAATAAAGCTTGTGTAGGGTGTTCGTGTGCGCCATCACCAGCATTTACAATACTTGCTTTTACGTGTTGTGCTAAAAAATGTGCCGCTCCAGGCGAACTATGACGCATAACTACCATATCCACTTTCATAGCTAAAATATTATTTACGGTATCAATTAGCGTTTCTCCTTTTTTAACTGAAGATTGTCCTGAAGAAAAACTCATTACATCGGCTGAAAGTCGTTTTTGAGCCAATTCGAAAGATAATTTAGTTCGTGTACTGTTTTCGAAAAAGATGTTAGCAATAGTAATGTCTTGTAAAGAAGGTACTTTTTTTATAGGACGATTGATTACTTCTTTAAACTGATCAGCGGTTTCAAGAATTAAATTAATATCATTGGTATTGATGTACTTTATTCCTAATAAATGATTGACGCTTAATTCTTTCATTTTAAATGTGTTGTTTAAACTATATTTTGTGTTGCATTCGAGAGCCTCAAGCAACTGTGACTGAGGATCTCGAAGTCACTTAACTATTAATTTTTTACCTCAATATAAACGGCGTCTTCACCATCATTTTCAGCCCACTTTACTAACACTTTCTCATTATTAATAGCATCTACTTGTCTCCCTCTATAATCGGGTTGAATGGGTAAATCACGACTAAATCGTCTGTCTATAAGGGTTAATAGTTCTATTGATTTTGGTCTTCCGAAAGATTGTATTGCAGTCAAAGCTGCACGAATACTTCTCCCGGTATATAATACATCATCTATAAAAACGACATTTTTGTCTTCTACTAAAAAATCTATTTGGGTTTGATTGGCTTCAAATGGTTTTTCATTTCTACGAAAATCATCTCTAAAGAAAGTAATATCTAAAAACCCTAATTTCAAATCAGAAATTTGATAGTCGTCTTTTAAAATTTGTGATAATCTTTTGGCTAAAAATGCACCTCTGGGCTGAATTCCAATAAGAATAGTAGTAGTGAAATCAAGGTGTTTTTCGATTAATTGACAGGCCAATCGATGTAGAATGATGTTGACTTCTTTTGAATTGAGCAATATTTTTTGACTCATATTTTGTGTATTGTGACTACAAATGTAATATATTTCAATTAGAATATCAAAAGCAATCCAAAAAATCATTTTTTTAAACACGGATATAAGAAATTTTAAAAATTTATCTAATTTCTTAAATCTGTGTTTTAAAGTTAAATCTATATTAAAAATTCATCAATTCTTTATATAATTTATGTGTTGGCAAGCCCACTACATTGGCATAACTTCCTTCAATTTTTTCAATAGCTACCAAACCAATCCACTCTTGAATGCCATAAGAACCGGCTTTGTCAAAGGGTTTGTAATTTTTTAAATAAAATTCAATTTCTTCAAGAGATAAATCCGTAAAAGTAACCAAGGTTTCGTCGTGAAAAACCACTTCCTTTTTAGTCGATTTTATGCAAACAGAAGTAATCACTTTATGTGTTTTGCCAGACATTTCTGTTAACATTCTTACTGCGTGAGATGCGTCGATAGGTTTTCCTAATGCCTTATTATCCAACCAAACAATAGTATCTGAAGTAATTAAAACTTCGTTATCTTGTAAATCATTTTCAAAAGCACTGGCTTTCAATTTGGCTAAAAAATTAGTTATTTCTTCGGCTTTTAAATGATCTGGGTAAATCTCTTCAATTTCTTTTAACTTTATTTCAAAATCAATCTCTAATTCTTTTAAAAATTGTTGTCTTCTTGGCGAACCCGATGCTAAAATGATTTTATGATTTTTGAATTTATCGTTAAGCATATTGCATTGAAATTAAGATGATTAGCAAAGATAATATTGTAGTAATTTGAACTACTTTCAAAATTTTCACTACCAACATATACGATTTACTTTTTTCGTATTGAAATAATTTAATTCCAATAAATACAACAGGCGCTATAATAAATAGAATAAAATACCCTACCGCATACAAATTATGTGCTAAATTTTCAATCAAATAATAAGTTAGATAACTAATAAAAAGTACTAACGAAGCTGATCCAATAATTTTCGAATATTTTATTCCGAAAGATGTTGCAACAGTTGAAATTCCGTATGCAGCATCTCCTTTTTCGTTAGCTATTGTTTTGATAATTTCGATAGCAAATTGAAGCAAAAAAATAAATATGGCATAATCTGTTAGGATTGATACTAACGTTTTCATAAAAAATTCATTTCCAGCATAAATAGCAGGAAAAATATTGAATAAACTAATGATAACAATAGATAACGCGGCTACAAGTGCCACAATTACATTTCCTAAAACAGGAATTTGCTTTAATCCATTTGAATAAATATACAAAAGCGCCGCGCAAATGACAAATATCGTAGCAAAAGCGGGTTTATTAATAACCCGACTCAAATAAAACCCAATTCCAACTCCTAAGCACGTAAATATAAAATACAAATTATAGGCTGTTTTTTCTGAAATATGAGTACCTATAACCACTTCGTTTGGTTTATTTATGGAATCAGTTTCCACATCAAAAATGGCATTAATTATAAAGCCACCTGCTAAAATAAATAGCGTTGCAAAAACTAATAACACATACTGAAAATTAGATAACGATTGCCAAAGCACTAACGATTGAGGAGCACCTAAAGCATCTTTGAAATGAATATGATTCAAGAATCCGAATTTAATAAGGAGTTGCATAAAAGCAAACAGAACTAAATTTTCTATTCGAATTAATTTAAAAAAATGTTTCATAAAACTTGATAGAAATTAAAAAAACTTAGCATCAAAATCGTCCATCCATTTTCCTTGAACTTTCATTACCTGTTCAATTACATCTCTTACAGCGCCTTTTCCGCCATTTGCGTGAGAAATATATTTGCTAACGCCTTTTATTTCTTGAACGGCATCTTGTGGACACGTCGGTAAACCTACTTTTTGCATCACTAAATAATCAGGAATATCATCGCCCATATATAGAATTTCTTCTGGTTGCAATTGATAGGCATCGCAAATTTCGTAGAACTTTTCAACTTTATCTGGTGCTGCCAAATAAATATCTTTTATTCCTAAATTTTGTAATCTAACGCGAACACCTTCGTTACTTCCACCAGAGATAATACAAACAGGATACCCTTTGTCAATAGCAGCTTTCATAGCATAGCCGTCTTTAATATTCATTTGACGAAGCAATTGCCCGTCTTCAGAAATATGAACGGTTCCATCTGTTAATACGCCATCGATATCAAAGATAAACGCTTTAATATCATTCATTACTTCTTTATAACTTTTCGCCATTTTGAATAGATTTTGTCAAAATTTTATATATTTCTTTTTGATTTTCGTTCGTAAGAAAATCGATATGTTTTTCAATGGTTTTTTTGTCGTTTCTTATAGCAGGTCCCGTTTGCGCTTCACTTGGTGAAAGCGATTTTATCTTTTTAGCTGTCTCTTCAATTAAAGGATGTAAAATTTCAAACGGTATGTTGTTTTCTACACAAATCGTATTTCCAATAGTGTACAAATGATTTGCAAAATTACATACAAAAACGGCAGAAACGTGAAGTGCTTTTCGCTGCTCACTTGATATAACGTATACATTTTTTGATATAGATTTCGCAATTTTTTCTAATAATTTAAAATCTGAAACATTTTCTGCTTCTAAACAAATTGGAATTTCAGAAAAATCAACTGCTTTGCTTTTTGTAAAGGTTTGTAACGGATAAAAAACACCTTTTCTATTTTTACTATCTAATACATTAATATCCGTACTTCCCGAAGTATGAACCACTAACCTATTTTCAAAAAGTAATTGAGATGAAACGCTTGAAATAGCACTATCTGAAACACAAATAATGTATACATCAGCAGCTTTAATTTCTGTATAATCTGAAGTTTGCAGCGTTTCTGGAAAATCTTTTGTTATTGTTCTTGAAAAAACTTGTACCACTTCTATTCCATTAGCTTTCGAAAATGCTTGAAATAAGTGAGTAGCCACGTTTCCTGAACCTAAAAGAATTACTTTTATCATTTTGCGAAGATAAACAATCGCAATAACAATATCAAATTTCAATTTTTTAAAACAAGATTTAAGTATTTTCTCAAATCTGTGTTGTAAAAAATAATCCTATTGCCTAATTTTGAAAAAAATCTGTAAAATGAAAATCGTTATTTCTCCAGCAAAATCTTTAAATTTAGATAAAGAACTTCCCATATCTTTATTTACGGAATCGTCTTTTTTAAAACAAGCTGAAACCATCCAGAAAACATTAAAAAAGAAAAAGCCAAAACAATTGATGGAATTAATGGATATTTCTGAAAAATTAGCAGATTTAAATTGGCAAAGAAATCAAGATTGGCAACTTCCGTTTAAGCCAGAAAATGCTCGACCAGCAATTTATACTTTTGATGGCGAAGTATACACAGGTATAGATGCATATTCGTTACCTGCAAAGAAAATTCCAGTTTTACAAGAAAAATTAAGAATTTTATCTGGATTGTATGGCGTATTGAAACCTTTAGATTTAATGCAAGCCTACCGTTTAGAAATGGGCACTTCAATGCCAATAGGTACGAAGAAAAATCTATACGAATTTTGGAAAAAGACTCTTACAGATCAATTAAATTCTGAATTAAATAAAGACGAGTTGTTTGTAAACTTGGCCAGTAACGAATATTTTTCAGCCGTTGATACTAAAAAATTAAAAGTTCCAGTTATTACTCCAGAATTTAAAGATTATAAAGACGGAAAGCTTAAAATGATTTCATTTTTTGCTAAAAAAGCAAGAGGTTTAATGGTACGATATATTATTGATACGAATGCTGAATCAGTTGATGATTTAAAAGGTTTCAACTATGAAGGGTATGCGTTTGATGCTAATTTGTCAGAAGGAAATAAATTGGTTTTTACTCGATAATTAATTATTCAACCAATTTTCTAATATCTTTTTTCCATCAGGTGTCAATATACTTTCTGGATGAAATTGCACGCCTCGAACATCGTAAACGCTATGTTTCACTGACATAATTTGTTTATTTTCGTCAACTGAAGTTATAATCAAATTTTGTGGGAAATTGTCGTTTGAAATTACCCAAGAATGATAACGACCTACTTCAATTTCATTTGGTAAATTAGTAAAAATAAC
>NZ_JBIKJI010000126.1:0-6373 GCF_044361065.1 Flavobacterium sp. | reverse complement strand
TTTCGCCTTCAAAAATATCATCAGAACCTTTAATGTATCCACCTGTATCAATTACAGAAAATTCTTTTCCATTCCACTCACTTTTTCCATAATTTCTATCACGCGTAACGCCACTCACAGAGTCTACGATGGCATCTCTACGTTGGATTAAACGATTAAAAAGCGTAGATTTTCCTACATTTGGTCTTCCTACTATGGCTACAATATTATTCATTATTCTTATATTTTGTGCAAAGATAGTTTAAAAGTTGCGAGTTTAGGGTTTATAGTTAGGAGTTTTTGTAAGTAATACTAAACGCATTGCTCCAAACTAACTACTAAATTCTGTAAACTAATTATTTGTAATTACTTTTGGTTGTATCCAAATCTTCGTAATTGAAAGGCATTGTTTCGCCAATCTTTATTCACTTTTACGAAAATTTCAATGTGTATTTGTTTATCGAAAAACAATTCTAAATCGGCACGAGCTTGCATTCCTACTTTTTTTAGGGCTGCACCTTTGTGTCCGATAATAATTCCTTTTTGTGTATCGCGTTCTACCATAATGACAGAGCGAATTCTTATGATTTTTTCGTCTTCCAAAAACTCTTCAGTTTCCACCTCAACTGCGTACGGAATTTCTTTATCGTAGTTTAATAAAATCTTCTCACGAATGGTTTCATTTACAAAAAAACGTTCTGGTTTGTCTGTTAAAGCATCCTTAGGATAATAAGGTGGTGAAAGTGGTAATAAATCGACAATTCTATTTAATACTTCTTTTACATTAAAGTTTTCTAAAGCCGAAATTGGAAAAATTTCAGCATTTGGAACCTTTGCTTGCCAAGTTTGCACTTGTTCTTCTAATAATTCTTGATTGGATTTATCAATTTTATTCAATAGAAGTAACACTGGAATTTTAGCATTGATAATTTTGTTGAAAAAGTCTTCGTCTTTTAATTCTTTTTCTCCAATTTCAACCATATAGATTAAAATATCGGCATCAGAAAAAGCACTTTTAACAAAATCCATCATACTGGTTTGCAAATCGTAAGCTGGTTTAATAATTCCTGGCGTATCTGAAAACACGATTTGATAATCTTCATCATTAACGATTCCGAAAATTCTATGACGTGTGGTTTGCGCCTTACTTGTAATGATAGACAACTTCTCGCCTACCATAGCATTCATTAAGGTAGATTTTCCAACGTTTGGGTTTCCAATTATATTTACAAAACCTGCTTTATGCGACATATATTTTATTTTTTACAAAGGTACATAAAAAAGCCACTCGTTTTGGAATGGCTTCTTTTACAATATTATGTTAGAAAGTTATTCTGCCGCAACTAATTTACTTGCGCTACGGTAAATAAATTCGTTATAAATGTGACGACGAGCAAAACGTCCCGGTGATTCGGCGTTTACCATTTTCACATACGTGTTTCTTGGTACACCAAAGTATTCAAATTTACTTCCGTCTGCAAAGCTAATATACAAAACACCTTTGTCCATATAAAAATCGGCAATTTGTGAAGTTGTAGTTGTAGCTAAGTATTCTGCCTTTACTTTCTCTCTTGTTTCTGGAGCGATACTTACTAAAAAATGATACGCTTCAATAATGTTTTTACTTCTTTCTTCAGCTGCTAAACGTTCAACTGGATCTGAAATAGTATCAGGATGATCTTCCTTCATACTATTTCTATATATTGTTTTTAATTCTTTTAATGTTGCATCTCTGGTAACATTAAGTAACTTTCTGTACCCAATAATTTTCTGTGTAGTCATATAATTTTGAAAATAAAAGTGCAAAAGTAGTGATTTATTCTTTAATTACACAAGAAAAATCGAAACAACGCAAAAACATAATCATTTGTTAATGAATTAATTGCATAAAAAATCAAAAAAGTGGGGTTTGAATTCTAAATAAACAAAATCACTAAAGTTTAAATTAATAATGCTAATAAAGGATCGTTTTCATTCAAATATTCAAATTGAAATCCTTTTTCGTTCATTTTAAATTTAATTGACTGCACATCATTTTCATTTTTAACTTCTAAACCCACTACTACTGGACCTACATCTCTATTGTTTTTTTTGATAAATTGAAAGTAGGTAATATCGTCTGATTCAGAGAGCACTTCATTTACAAATTCGCGTAAAGCGCCAGGACGTTGAGGAAATTGAATCATAAAATAATGTTTCAACCCTTCATACATTAACGAGCGTTCTTTAATTTCTTCGGTTCTTTCAATATCATTATTGCTTCCGCTAACAATACAAACTACTTTTTTTCCTTTTATTTCATCTGCAATAAAATCCAAAGCCGCAATTGACAACGCACCAGCGGGTTCTACCACCATAGCTTCTTCGTTATACAATTGCAAAATGGTTGTACACACTTTGCCTTCTGGCACCAAAATAATTTTATCTAAAGTATCTTTACAAACCTCGTAGGTTTGTTTTCCAACTTTTTTCACTGCTGCACCATCTACAAATCGGTCTATTTTGTCCAAAAGAACAGGTTGTTCTAAATAAATAGCCTGTTGCATAGAAGGCGCACCTTCAGGTTCTACTCCAATAATTTTTGTTTTTGGGCTTAATTTTTTGAATACGGTTGAAACGCCAGCTGCCAATCCACCACCGCCAATGGGTAATAAAAGAAAATCAATTTTAGAAATTTTTTCTGACAGAATTTCTAAACCAACCGTGCCTTGACCAGCAATAACCTCAACATCGTCAAAAGGATGAATAAATTCCAATTGATTTTCATTTGAAAACAGCTTTGCCGCATAAAATGCATCATCAAAAGTGTCGCCAGTTAAAACAATTTCCACAAACGATTTTCCAAAAAGTTGTACCTGCTTTATTTTTTGTTTTGGTGTGGTTTTAGGCATATATATTTTGCCTTGAATTTGTAATAATTGACAAGAATAAGCCACACCTTGAGCGTGATTACCTGCGCTGGCACAAACAATTCCTCTTGCTTTTTGAGTTGCATCTAAATGACTGATTTTATTATAAGCACCTCTAATTTTGTAGGATCTAACTTTTTGTAAATCTTCTCGTTTTAGATAAATAGCTGCTTGATATTTTTCAGATAGATTTGTGTTTAACTGAAGTGGCGTTTTTAGCACTACCTCAGTTAAATTTATTTTGGCTCTTTCTATTTTTTCAAATAAATCCATTAATTCAATTTTGGTCTTAATTTTCTGACGGCTGCTCCGGCTTGCCAAAGTTCAGATTCACGGATTTCTTTTAATTCTAACTCTAATTTTTGACGATAATCTTTCTTACTTCCTTCAGAAATTACTCTATTTGCTTCTCTTCCAGACGCCACTTCTTCATACAAATTTTCGAATACAGGTGTGGTTGCCTCTCTGAATTTACCCTTCCAATCCAATGCGCCACGTTGAGCGGTTACTGATGTATTGGCAAACATCCAATCCATCCCGTTTTCTGCCACTAAAGGCATTAAACTTTGTGTTAATTCTTCAACTGTTTCATTAAATGCTTCCGAAGGCGAATGTCCGTTTTTACGAAGTACTTCGTATTGTGCTTCAAATAATCCTGCTAAAGCGCCCATTAAAATACCTCTTTCGCCTGTTAAATCTGAATAAACTTCTTTTTGAAAATCGGTTTCAAATAAATAGCCTGAACCTACTCCAATTCCTAATGCAATTGCTTTATCTTTTGCTCTTCCAGTAGCATCTTGATAGACGGCTATACTTGAATTTATGCCCTCGCCTTTTAAAAATAATCGACGTAATGATGTTCCAGAACCTTTTGGTGCGACCAAAATTACATCCACATCTGACGGAGGAACAATTCCTGTTTTTTCATTGAACGTAATTCCAAATCCGTGAGAAAAATATAAGGTTTTACCAGGTGTAAGATTTTTCTTAACCGATTGCCAAGCTTCAATTTGTCCCGCATCGGATAGTAAATATTGAATAATAGTTGCGTTTTCGCACGCTTCTTCAATATCAAATAAGGTTTTGCCTTCTTCCCAACCATCGGCAAGGGCTTTTTCCCAACTTTTTCCGCCTTTTCGTTGTCCAACGATTACCTTAAAACCATTATCTTTTAGATTTAAGGATTGACCTGGACCTTGCACGCCGTAACCAATCACTGCAATTACTTCGTTTTTTAATGTTTCCTGTGCTTTTTCTAATGGGAATTCGTCTCTTGTGATGACGGTTTCATTAACTCCTCCAAAATTTATTGTTGCCATATGCTGCTTTTTTTACATTTGAAATATTTGATCTTTTTTATCTAAAAACGTGTTATTTATTGATTGTAATGCTGGATTTTGCATTTCCATTTCTACTACTTTTTTATGAATGCCGTCACTTGCATTGATGATGGCGATTCTGGAACTTCTTACAAATTCAATTAACCCGAATTTGTCTAATTCTTTTAATAACTTATTAATTTCTTCCCCTTGCCCTGTGGCTTCAAAAACAGTATAATCGCTTCGTATTACTACTGCTTTTGCGCCATATTCTCGAAGTAATCGTTCTACTTTAACTTCTTTAATTATTACTTCTGTTGGAACTTTATACAAGGCCATTTGTTGCCAAACAATTTCTTCGTTTGTATTGCAATAGACTTTAAACACATCCACAATTTTTTCAATTTGTTTGACCAAATTTTTCACAACCGCTTCAGATTCAATAACTACAATAGTAAATCGATAGATATTTGGCACTTCACTTGGCGAAGTATTAAAACTTTCCAAACTGATTTTTCTTCTTGAAAACATAATGGCGATTTTATTGATTAATCCCACCTGATTTTCGGTATATATTGTAAGGGTAAATTCTTTTTTCATAATTACATATCTTCTTTACAAAGCACAATTTCTGACACTCCTTTTCCTTGTGGAACCATTGGAAACACATTATCTTCCATTCGAACAGCCACTTCTAATAAATATGATTTTGGATGGGATAACATTTCTTCTAAAGCTCCTTTCAACTCTTCTCGTATTTTGATGCTGTTCCCTTTTATTCCATATCCTTTTGCAACTTGAACAAAATCTGGACTTTGAATATCAGTAAACGAATAGCGTTTTTCGTGGAATAATTCTTGCCATTGACGCACCATTCCAAGAAAACTATTATTCAAAATCAGAATTTTCACGTTGGGTTGAAATTGCATAATGGTTCCTAATTCTTGAATGTTCATTTGTGCACCACCATCGCCCATTACAGCAATTACTGTTCGTTCAGGAGCTCCATATTTTGCTCCGATTGCTGCAGGTAAGGCAAATCCCATTGTTCCTAAACCACCACTTGTAATGTTACTTCTGGTTTTATTTTGATGCGAATATCGACAAGCTACCATTTGGTGTTGCCCTACATCGGTAACGGTAACAGCTTCTCCGTTAGTTAATTCGTTTATGAGTTGGATGACTTCGCCCATAGTAATTTCGCCTTCCGATGGAAAGAGCTCTGGCGTAATTAATTTTGTTGTTTCAATTTCAATCGCTTTATGAAATTTTGAAATCCATTCTGAATGTGATTTTTCTACAATTCGTTCTGTCAATAATGGCAAGGTATCTTTACAATTTCCCCAAACGGGAACGGTTACTAAAACATTTTTATCGATTTCAGCTGGATCAATATCCAAATGAATAATTTGTGCTTGTTTGGCGTATTTATCTAATCTTCCCGTTACTCTATCGTCAAAACGCATCCCAATTGCAATTAAAACATCGCATTCATTGGTAAATAAATTAGGTGCATAATTTCCGTGCATCCCTAACATTCCAACTGCTAAAGGATGATTAGTTGGAATAGCGCTCATTCCCATAATGGTCCAAGCCGAAGGAATACCTGCTTTTTCTATAAATTGAAGAAATTCTTTTTCAGCATTACCCAAAATCACACCTTGACCAAAAATCACAAATGGCTTTTTGGCTTGATTTATTATTGCTGCAGCTTGCTCAATATAAGAAAGTCGGATATCAGGTTGTGGTTTATAACTTCTTATGAACTCACATTTTTCATAACCTTTATACTCGAATACTTGTAGTTGCGCATTTTTGGTAATATCGATTAAAACTGGGCCTGGTCTTCCGCTTTTAGTAATATAAAACGCTTTTGCCAAAACAGACGGAATTTCAGAAGCATCTGTAATTTGATAATTCCATTTGGTAACTGGAGAGGTTATATTTATAATATCCGTTTCCTGAAAAGCATCTGTTCCTAATAAATGTGCAAAAACTTGTCCTGTGATACATACCAAAGGCGTTGAGTCTATCATCGCATCAGCTAAACCAGTAACTAAATTTGTTGCTCCGGGACCGCTTGTGGCGAAAACTACACCCGTTTTACCGCTTACTCTTGAAAACCCTTGCGCAGCATGAATAGCACCTTGTTCATGACGTACTAAA
>NZ_JBIKJI010000125.1:0-6414 GCF_044361065.1 Flavobacterium sp. | reverse complement strand
TTAACGAAGATGTTGTGAAAGGTTGGAGAGAATCTATTCCTTTAAAACGTGGTGGAACGCCAGAAGACGTAGCAAATGTATGTGTCTTCTTAAGTTCAGATATGAGTGCCTATGTTACAGGACAAGTTATTAATGTAGACGGGGGAATGTTAACATAAAATAAGTTTATTGTTTATTGTTTGTAGTTAAATTTACTGAACAATGAACAATAAACTAACAACAATAAACATAAAAAATGACATCAAGCACCATTCTTTTAATATTACTTTCGGTTATTATTTCTGGAGTTGTTGCTTTTTATCAATATGTATTTAAAGCCAATATCCAAAAGAAAACAAATTGGTTATTGGCTTTTTTACGTTTTATTTCAGTTTTTTCATTGCTTTTATTGATAATTAATCCTGTAATTTCAAGAAAAACAGTAGAAACCAATAAAATTCCGCTTGCTATTGTTGCCGATAATTCGCGTTCAATAAATGAATTAAAAGCTGTTGATTTAGAAAAAGAATGGGTTGAAAAATTGACTTCAAATGCAGCTTTAAAAGAAAAATTTGAAATTCAAAGTTATACTTTTGATGATACATTTATTGCTGGAAAGTCATTAGATTTTAAAGGAAACCAATCGAATATAGATGATGTGGCAAACAATTTAAAGCAATTAAATAAAAATACTTTTTACCCAGTTGTGTTGTTAACAGATGGCAATCAGACAATTGGAAATGATTACGCGTATAGTTTTCAAGAATCAACTACTGTTTTTCCGGTTGTTTTGGGCGACACAACAGCTACTTTTGATTTGAAAATAAATCAGCTTAACGCGAATAAATACGCCTTTTTAAAGAATAAGTTTCCCGTAGAAGTTTTCTTGCAATACAACGGAAATAAGTCTGTTTCAACAACTTTTTCAATCGAGAAAAATGGTAAGAAAGTTATTAGTCAAGCGGTAAATTTCGATAAAAAAAACAAAGTACAATCGGTGCAAATTTTATTAGAAGCGGATAGAGTAGGTTTACAAAAATACAAAGCGGTACTTTCTTCATCGGTAAAAGAAAAAAATAGCTATAACAATACTAAAAACTTCGCAGTAGAAGTATTAGATCAGAAAAAAGAAATTGCAATTGTATCCGATATTTCTCATCCAGATATAGGCGCAATAAAACGGGCTATTGAATCTAATGCACAGCGTAAAGTAACTATTTTTAAACCAAATGAAATCAATGATTTAAAAAAATATAATGTATTGATTTTGTATCAACCAACCGCTTCTTTTAAGAAACTATTTGAAGCCAACAAAAACGTAAACATAAATACTTTTATTGTTACAGGAATGGCAACTGATTTTAATTTATTAAATCAAATGCAATCCGATTTAGTGTTTAAGTTAACCAATAAAAAAGAAGATTTTACAGCTTCATTTGTGTCCGATTTTAATCTTTTCGCACAATCTGATATACAGTTTTCGCAATTTCCGCCATTAGAAAATCCTTTTGGAAAAATTACTGAAAAAGGAAGTGTAAACACCTTATTGAAAGCAAAGGTAAATGGTATTGAAGTTGGAAATCCTATTTTAACTTTTTCTGAAAAAGGCAGTAATAGAAATGCCTATTTATTAGGTGAAAACTCTTGGAAATGGCGTATGGAGAGTTTTGTATTAAATCAATCTTACGAAAAATACGACCTGTTTATTGACAAGATTATTCAGTATTTATCTACTAATTCTGCAAAGAAATCACTTTTGGTTGAACACGAAAGTTTTTATAATTCTGGTGAAACAATAGAGATATTCGCACAGTATTTTAATAAAAGTTATGAATTAGAAGAAAATGCAAATTTGTCTATCACTTTAACAAACAAAGCTATTAAGGCCATAAAAAACTACAATTTTTCAAAAGCAAATAATGGGTACCAAGCCCTTTTTGATGGTTTAGAACCAGGAAATTATGCGTTTCAAGTAAAAGAAAATACGAGTAACGCCAGTTATAACGGAACTTTTGAAGTTTTAGATTTTGATGTGGAAAAACAATTTGTCAATCCTGATGTATCAAAATTACAACAATTGGCTAACCAGAATAATGGAACACTTATTTTTCCAAATCAAATGGATGCGTTAATTCAGAAGCTGCTTCAAAAAAACACCTATTTGCCTGTAGAAAAAACTATAATTAAAAATTCACCTTTAATTGATTTCTTGTGGTTACTAATTATTATTGTTGTATCTTTAAGTACCGAATGGTTCATTAGAAAATACAACGGATTATTATAAACTTAAAACTTCAAAAGATGATTAGTTTAAAAAGTATACAAACCGAAATAGACGCCAGTTATTTATATCGTATACTTGCTGAACACGAAGAAGAGGAAGCGGTTGCAGAAGTTTTTAAACAAATGAGTGAAATTGAGCACAGTCACGCTGTAGCTTTTATTCAGAAAAATAATTTAACGGAATCCGATTTGCCCTCGCCTTCATTTAGAGCCAAAACATTACATAAAATTGGAGCTATTTTTGGTTATGATTTTGTTTTAGGTGTTTTATTAGATACAGAAAAAAGCATATCAAATTCAGTTATAGGTGCAAGAAAAAAATACAGTTCGGCACAATCTATCTCCGATACGGCTCACGTTACGATATTAAAAAACATATTAAATACGAGTACTAAAGTTTCTGGTTCCAATTTAGCTCGTTTTGAAAAAAGACATCGTTCGGTTGGAGGTAATGCTTTAAGAGCTGCTGTTTTGGGAGGAAATGACGGTTTGGTTTCCAATTTTAGTTTAGTAATGGGAATTGCAGGTGCTACAAGCGGACAAAGTGAAGTATTACTTGCGGGAATGGCTGGTTTGTTAGCAGGCGCATTATCTATGGCATTAGGCGAATGGATTTCGGTTAAAAGTTCTCAAGAATTGTACGAAAACCAAATGCAATTAGAAATGGACGAATTAGAAGCTAACCCTGAAGGCGAACGTAAAGAAATAGCCTTAATTTATATGTCTAAAGGCATACCGAAAGACCAAGCCAATCATATGGCTGCTGATATTATTTCAAATAAAGATTTAGCACATCAATTTTTAATTAAAGAAGAATTAGGCATAAATGCAGAAGATTTAAAAGGTTCTGCTATGGAAGCGGCTATAACTTCATTTGTGCTTTTTGGTATTGGTGCGATAATTCCGGTACTTCCTTTTTTCTTTTACGGAGGAATGAAAGCGGTAGTTATTAGTACTGCTTTAAGTGCTGTTGGTTTATTTTTAATAGGTGCTATTATTACCTTGTTTACTGGCAAAAGCGTTTGGTATTCGGGATTTAGACAAGTATTATTTGGCTTGTTAGCTGCAGCTATTACTTTCGGTATAGGAAAACTAATTGGTGTATCGGTAATTGGGTAAATTTATAGTTGTCGTATTTATTATATTGAACTAAATTATATAGTTCAAGAAAAAACATAAAAAAATCCTTAATTCGCATTAAGGATTTTTTTTTGTAATTATAATTAGATGTTTATTCAGAAACTAAAACATACTCACCAGAAGCTAAAAGTGCTTCTGCTTTTTTGTATTTCATAGTTTCACTTTTTCCACTCATAACGTTTTTAATTGTTACGTTATCGTTTCTATTAATTTTCGGTTGATCTCTAACGATAGTTTCAGTTACTGTTGGGCGTTGTTGTGCTTGATTTCCTGCTTCTCTATTCGCTTGCGCTAAATCATCAGAATCTAACGTATCTTTAGATTCCGTATAATTTGATTTTTTAGTTACTTGTTTCGCTTCTTGAATGTTATTCGCATTTTGTGAAGGCAATTCTCCTTTAAATAAAAATGAAATCACATCTTTATTCACTTGCTCAATCATTGCTTTAAATAATTTAAACGCTTCAAATTTATAAATTAATAAAGGGTCTTTTTGTTCGTGTACCGCTAATTGAACCGATTGTTTCATTTCATCCATTTTACGTAAATGTTTTTTCCAGGATTCGTCTACAATAGCTAAAGTGATGTTCTTTTCGAAATCTGTAATTAACGATTTTCCTTCTGATTCGTAGGCTTTTGTTAAATTCGTAACTACATTTAATGTTTTAATTCCATCCGAAAAAGGCACTACAATTCTTTCAAATTGTCCGTTATTATTTTCGTAAACATCTTTAATAATTGGATAGGCTTCTTTTGCATCACGAACTACTTTTTCATCGTAATATGCATAGGCCGCTTTGTATGTTTTAGCTACAATTTGTTGCACATTTAATTTTGCAAATTCAATTTCTGTAACTGGAGCAGTAATAGAAAACGTTCGTATTAATTGAAATTCGAAGTTTTTAAAATCATTTACAATTTTATTGTTTTCTACAATTACCTCGCAAGTATCATAAATCATATTTACGATATCTACTTTTAAACGCTCACCTTGTAAGGCGTGACGACGACGTTTGTATACTACTTCACGTTGCGAATTCATAACATCATCATATTCTAATAAACGTTTACGGGTTCCAAAGTTATTTTCTTCTACTTTTTTCTGTGCACGTTCGATAGATTTTGTCATCATAGAGTGCTGAATCACTTCACCTTCTTTTAATCCCATTCTATCCATAACTTTAGCGACTCTTTCAGATCCGAACAAACGCATTAAGTTATCTTCCAATGAAACATAAAATTGTGAACTTCCTACATCACCTTGACGACCAGCACGTCCACGTAACTGACGGTCTACACGACGAGAATCGTGACGCTCTGTTCCTATAATGGCTAAACCACCAGCTGCTTTTACTTCTGGTGATAATTTAATATCTGTACCACGACCTGCCATATTTGTAGCAATAGTTACCACGCCTGGTTTTCCTGCTTCAGCTACAATTTCAGCCTCGCTTTTATGCATTTTCGCATTCAACACATTATGATTGATACCACGCATTTTAAGCATTCTACTTAATAATTCTGAAATTTCTACTGAAGTGGTTCCAATTAACACAGGTCTTCCAGCGTTTGAAAGTTCTACTACATCCTCAATAACTGCATTGAATTTTTCACGAACCGAACGATAAATTAAATCTTCTCTGTCAATACGAGACATTGGTTTATTTGTTGGGATTTCAACAACATCTAATTTATAGATTTCATTAAATTCGCCTTCTTCTGTGATTGCTGTTCCCGTCATACCTGCTAATTTGCTGTACATACGGAAGTAGTTTTGTAATGTTACTGTAGCAAAAGTTTGAGTAGCTGCTTCAATTTTTACGTTTTCTTTCGCTTCAATAGCTTGGTGTAATCCATCAGAATAACGACGACCATCCATAATACGACCTGTCGATTCGTCAACAATCATTACTTTGTTGTCCATTATTACATATTCTGTATCTTTTTCGAAAACAGCATATGCTTTTAATAATTGCGTAAGTGTATGAATTCTTTCTGATTTTACAGAAAACTCTCTGTATAAATCTTCTTTTAATTCGGCTTCAGCATCTTTATCTAAATTTTGTTTTTCGATAGCTGAAATTCCAGTTGAAATATCTGGCAATACGAAGAAATTCTCATCGGTATCTTGCGATAAAAATTTAATTCCATTATCTGTTAATTCTACTTGATTATTTTTTTCTTCAATAACAAAGTAAAGCGCCTCATCTACTTTTGGCATTTCTCTATTATTGTCTTGCATATGAGCATTTTCTGTTTTTTGAAGAATTTGTTTGATTCCTTCTTCCGATAAAAACTTAATTAATGCTTTGTTTTTAGGATACGCACGATAGGTTCTTAATAATTGAAAACCACCATCTTTAACATTTCCTTCTTTAATTAATCGTTTCGCTTCGGTTAAACAATCTGTTGCGATTTTTTTCTGTAATGTAAATAAATTTTCAACTTTTGGTTTTAATTCTAAAAACTCGTGTCTATCACCATCTTCAACAGGTCCAGAAATAATTAAAGGCGTTCTTGCATCATCTACTAATACAGAATCGACCTCATCTACAATTGCGTAGTTGTGTTTTCTTTGTACTAAATCTTCTGGAGAATTCGCCATATTATCACGTAAATAATCGAAACCAAATTCGTTATTCGTACCATAAGTAATATCGGCGTTATATGCTTTTCTTCTCGCTTCAGTATTTGGTTGGTGATTGTCAATACAATCTACAGTTAAACCGTGAAATTCGAATAAAGGTGCTTTCCAAGTACTATCACGTTTAGCTAAATAGTCATTTACAGTCACTAAATGCACTCCATTTCCTGTAAGTGCGTTTAAGTAAAGCGCAAGTGTTGCTACTAATGTTTTACCTTCACCTGTTTGCATTTCGGCAATTTTACCTTGATGTAACACGATACCACCCATTAATTGTACATCATAATGAATCATATCCCAAGTGATTGGTTTTCCAGCAGCATCCCAAGAATTTGCCCAATTTACTTCTTCACCAACAATGGTAATAT
>NZ_JBIKJI010000124.1:0-6636 GCF_044361065.1 Flavobacterium sp. | reverse complement strand
TCTATGAAAGTAGGGGAGCAATGTTTGTATTTGGCTCAACTAAAAGGTATGAGCAAACAAGAAGCCAAAAAACAATTAAAATATTGGTTCGAAAAGTTTGAAATAGAAACGTGGTGGGATAAAAAGCTTCAAGAACTTTCTAAAGGAATGGCTCAAAAAGTGCAATTTATAGTAACGGTACTTCACAATCCAAAATTATTAATTTTAGATGAACCATTTTCTGGATTTGATCCTGTAAATGCCAATTTAATTAAAGATGAAATTATTGAATTAAACAAAAAAGGAACATCCATTATTTTTTCAACGCATAGAATGGAAAGTGTAGAAGAAATGTGCGATTACATTGCTTTAATACATAAATCGAATAAATTAATCGAAGGAAAATTGGAAGATGTAAAACGTAAATTTCGAACCAATACATTTCAAGTTGGCGTTATGACCCAAAATGTGGAAGCGTTAATGTATCAATTAACTCAAAAGTTCACTATCGGTCAAACCGATTTTAAATCGTTAAACGATGATTTAAAATTGGAAGTTCAGTTAGGAAATCATTCTTCAAATGAATTATTGTCTATTTTATCTCAAAACGGACAAGTAACCCATTTTGCAGAGAAAATTCCAAGTGTAAATGATATTTTTATTCAAACAGTAACGGAGTAAATTCCAAAAATATAAATTCCAAATTCCAAGTTGATTTTCAATTTCTTTAACTTGACTCGAGACATAAAAAGACGAACAGGCGAAGCAAACTAAAACAACTTTAAACTTGAAACAAAAAACATAATGAACAAATTATTATTAATCGTACAAAGAGAATTTATTGCCAAAGTGCGCAACAAATCTTTTATAGTGATGACTTTTTTAAGTCCGCTAATTTTTTTGGGAATGACTTTTTTAATTGGCTATTTATCTAGTTTAAACAAAGATGAAGCTACTAAAATTGCCATTTACGATGAAGGAAATATATTAAAAAGTAGCTTAAAATCCGATAAAGAAACCGCTTTTACAGATTTGTCTTCCATGCCTTTTAAAGTCGCAAAAGACACAGCGAGTAAAAGTTATGAAGGATTGTTATTTATTCCAAAAACGGCAACTATTCAAGATTTAAAGTCTAAAGTTCAATATATTTCAGATGAAAGTGCAAGTGCAGAGTTTATCTCAAATATAGAGTTTGTAGTGGATTCTATCTTAACTCAGGATAATTTTAAAGCTAATAATTTAGATATTTCTAAAATTGAAAAGGCAAAAGTGGAATCGGTTTTGCAATTAAGTAAATATTCAGGTGATGCCAGTTTAAAAGGAATTAATGAAATTAAAATTGGATTAGGTTTTGTTTTTGGCTATTTAATTATGATGTTTATTATCATTTACGGAAACTTTGTGATGCGAAGTGTGATTGAAGAAAAAACCAATCGAATTATAGAAATTGTCATTTCATCTGTAAAACCATTTCAGTTAATGATGGGAAAAATTATAGGAAATTCTTTAGCAGGAATTTTGCAATTTACCATTTGGGCTATTGTTGGAACCTCTATTTTCTTTATAGTTTCTACCTTTTTTGGTGCAGAAACCGCTGCAAGTGCTAATCCGCAAGCAGTGAAATTAGCCACTGAAAACAGCGGATTAATGGCGAAGTTACCTTTATATTTAGATGAATTAGGAAATTTACCCATTGCTACAATTATCATTTCGTTTATATTTTATTTCATTGGTGGTTATTTCTTATATAGTTCTCTATACGCTGCCATTGGAGCCGCTGTTGATAACGAAACCGATTCGCAACAATTTTTATTGCCTATTATTATGCCTTTAATGTTAGGCGTATATATCGGATTTTTTACGGTTGCTAACGATCCTCACGGAAATATTGCTACGATTTTTTCTATGATTCCGTTTACATCGCCAATAGTAATGCTAATGCGTATTCCTTTTGGTGTACCTACTTGGCAAATAATTATTTCTTTAGTATTATTATTTGCTACATTTGTTGGAGTAGTTTGGTTTGCAAGCAAAATTTACCGTGTAGGAATTTTAATGTACGGCAAAAAACCAACTTGGAAAGAATTATATAAATGGTTGAAATATTAGTGAAATTGTTTAGAAGGTTTTAGTTTAAAAGTTTAGTAGAGATATGGATTTTTTAGTTTATGGATTACCAATAATTTTAGCTTTTAGTTTTATTTATTCAAATTTTATTATTAAAAAAGCTGAAAAAAATTTAGATTTTGAATTTGTTAATAAATTGCAAGTAATTAAAGAAAAAGAAAGAAAAAAAATATTTTTAGTTTTGTTTTTTCCTATTTTTTTGTCTTTAAAAACAATTTTAAATAAATATGAAATTGAGTTTTACTTAATTATTGCTTTTGTTTTACTAATTATTTTTATAATTCTTTTTTTGTTTTACAAAAAATATAATAACTTTAAAAATCAAAACTTTCCAAATGATTTTTTAAATGAAATTATAAAATCTGAATCAATTAAATTAATTGGAATCGTTTTAGTTTTTGTCTTTATTTTTACATCATTTTAGTTTAAAAGTTTAAAAGATATTTCGCAAACCCTTTAAACCTTTATCCATTTACCTTTAACCCATTACCTAAGAAAATGAGCAAAATCCTAATCATAGAAGACGAAGCGCCAATTAGACGCGTTTTAACTAAAATTTTATCGGAAGAAAATGATACGTATTTAGTGCAAGAAGCTGAAGACGGTTTACAAGGGATTGAATTGGTAAAAAACGAAGATTTCGATTTGATTTTGTGCGATATTAAAATGCCAAAAATGGATGGGGTTGAGGTGCTTGAAGCAGTTAAAAAAATGAAACCTGAAATCCCAATGGTTATGATTTCTGGTCACGGTGATTTAGAAACTGCCATTCAAACGATGCGTTTAGGCGCTTTTGATTATATTTCAAAACCACCCGATTTGAATCGTTTGTTAAATACTGTTAGAAATGCTTTAGACAAAAAGCAATTGGTTGTGGAAAATAAAATTCTAAAAAAGAAAGTGTCTAAAAACTACGAAATGATTGGTGAGAGTGACGCCATTTCTCATATTAAAACTATGATTGATAAAGTAGCACAAACTGACGCAAGAGTTTTAATTACAGGTCCAAACGGAACAGGTAAAGAGTTAGTAGCACATCAATTACACGAAAAAAGCAATCGTGCACAACAAGCCATTATTGAGGTGAATTGTGCTGCTATTCCTTCAGAACTAATTGAAAGTGAGTTATTCGGACACGTAAAAGGCGCTTTTACATCTGCAGTAAAAGACAGAGCTGGAAAATTTGAAGCAGCAAACGGCGGAACTATTTTCTTAGATGAAATTGGAGATATGAGTTTGTCGGCGCAAGCTAAGGTTTTACGTGCTTTGCAAGAAAATCTTATTCAAAGAGTAGGTGCAGATAAAGATATAAAAGTAGATGTTCGTGTGATTGCCGCAACTAATAAAGATTTGAAAACAGAAATTGCTGAAGGTCGTTTTAGAGAAGATTTATACCATAGATTGGCTGTAATTTTAATTAAAGTTCCAGCATTAAATGACAGGCGTGAGGATATTCCTGCGTTAATTGAACACTTCACTTCTAAAATTTCTGAAGAACAAGGAACCACCAATAAAATATTTTCTAAACAAGCTGTGAAATTATTACAAGAATACGATTGGACAGGAAATATTCGAGAACTAAGAAATGTATTAGAACGTTTAATTATCCTTGGAGGCAACGAAATCTCTGAAAATGATGTAACTTTGTTCGCTTCTAAATAAATCAGCTTGAAGCTTAAAGCCTACGGCAAAACGCTAAATAAAATGCAATTAAAAAAAATAAACCCACTTTTACAGGAAGCATTAATCGAAAACGGTTTAACCGAAGCGAATGAAATGCAACAAGAGACTTTTTCAACTATTAAAAGTGGTGCGGATGCTGTAATTCAATCCGATAAAAAATCTGGAAAATCAACAACAATTGTATTAAATGTGATTCAACGATTGGAAAAACCATTTATGGAATCGCCCAGAGCTTTAATTGTTGTGGAAACAAAAGAGAAAGTTTTGGAAATGGTTGAAATGTTTAAAAAATACAATCGATACACGCAATTACGAGTTTACGGCGCACACGATAAAGGTGATATGGATTGGGATAAAAATCAAATTTCGTTAGGTATTGATGTTTTAATTGGAACACCTAATCGCTTAGATTTAATGTTTGCTACTGCAGGTTTTGATGTAAATAGATTGCTGATGTTTGTGGTTGATGACGCCGATATTTTATTTAAACTTCGATTAGATGCCAAAACAAATCGAATGTCAGAAAGCATTTCTAAATCGCAACGTTTGATTTTTTGTAATAAAATTTCAGATCGAGTAGAAGCGGTTGCTGATAGAACTATGATAGAACCCTTGTTTTTTGAAATGTAAAAAAAGTCCTCAATTAGAAGTAATTGAGGATTTTTTTATAATTATGATTTACTTTCTTTGTTAAAGTAAACCAAGTAATAATACATTTGCTTTTCTTCATCCCAACCCTTTTCTACAAATTTTTCTGCACTTTCTGGGTTTATGAAATCTAATTTAATTTGAATATTGGTATCTAATTCGATAACATTTTTAAGTTTTCTACGCACATCAGTTACAGCAGCATTGGCAATAGCAAAATTAGAAACGTCTTCAATGCTATATTTTGCTCCTTTGTCTATTTTATAATTTCTGAATTCAGGAATCAAATCTGGGTTGATAATTACATCATTTAAGAATGCAGTTTCTTCAAATTCGTCGTTTTTTGCAAAATGATTTACCGCACGATTCATAAATAGCACTTCTTCTTTCTTGTCTTCAGCTGGTAAAACAACTTCTTTAGCAAAATCTTTACAAAATTGAAGGTATTTCTTAGTCATAAATGTTTCATCTTGAAAAACATCGACACTTAAAAAATGTTCTAACCAGTAACGCGCATCATATCTATTGCTGTCTACGGTTAAAATTTTATAGCCTTCTTCTTTTTTGTAATTGAAAATCAAACAGCCTTTATCTAATTTATTTAAGTTAATTCCATCTTGTAAAATCATTTCTAAGTTACTTCCGCTTTCCTTAAACTGTAAAAAGTCGGTTTTAATTTCACTTTTAAAAACACCAATAGCATCTACAACATTATTATCAATAGAAACATTGGTTAGATAGGCTATATATACTTCGCCACTTTTAATATGTGGATGGTTGGATTGTTCAAATAAATGTTGTGTTATTTTTTTTGAAACGTTATGTATTTCGCTTGGATTGTTAAATATTTCGGTTGCTAAATTGAACATTTCATTATATTCCAAATCTACTTCGTGAGCAAACTGAAAATAGTTTTCTTCTTTTTCGCGAAAAGCTTTAAAAAAATACTCTTTTAAAATGGGCATAATTTCGTCATTCAACGTGTATGGACTTTCAGAAAGAAAAATTGGTTCTTCTTTATGTTTGTTTCCAACTCGGTGTATAGAAAGGTTTTCTACGTGTGTATTAAATAGGTTTATCATTTTTTATAAGTTGCTAAGTAGCTGAGTTGCTAAGTTTCTTAGTTGTTTTTAATTTTGTTTGTAAATGAGACTATCATTCTTTCTAACTCTCTGGTATCTTCATACAAGTTGTTAAAAGTTTCTTCGTCTAAATAAATTATGTTTTTTGCTATTTCTAATTGTGTTTGTAATTCAAATAATGAACCAATTGATATTTTTAGAAAACGCAATAACTCTTTGCTACTTTCTCTTCCTAATCCTTCAGCAATATTACTTGGAATTGAAATTGCACTTCTTTTTATTTGTGATGTTAATCCAAAAACTTCTTCTTTTGGAAAGTTATTTGTTACTTTTTATATTTTAGTAACCAAAACCATTGATTTTTGCCAAATAAGAAGATTCCTAAAGTTGCTCATTTTGTTTTAAATTTTATATGGCGTATATTTTTATAGGATTAAATGTTTTTTCGAGGGTTTTTCTTAGTTACTAAGAAACTTAGCTTCTTAGCAACTTAAAAAAAAACTAATTCCAGTTCTCTTCAAAGCCTTGATCTTCGTATGATTCAGAATCGCCATAAGCATCCAAATCATCTTCGTCTAAATCATCTTCAAACTCATTAAACAAATCTTCGTTTTCTAAATCGCCGCCTCTAAAACCACTTGTTGTAGCTTCGTCGGGTAAAATTCCGTGAGAAAACAATAATGCAGGATAATTTATATCTTCTTTGTTTTCTTCAATAGCAGCTAATTCAACAAAAAAGGTCCACATAGAGAATAAATCATAAACATAAACTAATTTTGTATTTTGTTCGTGAACTAAATCGTCTAATTTATATTCGGCCATTGTTTTTATTTCACCTGGAATATCTCCGGTGTCAAACATTGGAATACCGTCTTCTTCATGCCAAGCCCAATCGTCTCCACAAGTATAAAAAGCACCTACTTCGGTTCCATCAAAACCAAATGCATTTACTAAAGCATTGTGTAAATCTTCTAAGCTATCTTTTGAATCAATAGCAATATCTCTAAAAATATCTTCTTCATTGTCTAAAATGGCTCTAAACTTATAAATCATAATGTGTAATTTTAAAAAACAAAAGTAATCAATATTTAAAACTTTTATTGTTCAAAATTACGAT
>NZ_JBIKJI010000123.1:0-6657 GCF_044361065.1 Flavobacterium sp. | reverse complement strand
GCAATAGGATTTTTTAATAAGTTTGATGGTTCATTAACGGTTATTACATTAAAATGTATCAATCCAATAATCAATAAGTGTATGATAAAACTCCCCAAAGCAATCCATAAGATAACTCGTTCACTATTTTCTTTAGTTTCTTTTGAAAGAAGTTTTTGATAAAGTTTTTCCAAGATTTTGGCTAAGTCCATATGGATGTTTTAATTCAAAATATGCGATGGTGTATCTTAATTTTTTAATACGAGAAAGGCTGCTACCGTTTTGCCGCTTGGCAGTTAAAATAAATATATCAATTATTAAATGCAAAGATAGACATAAGAAATGAATTTATAAATAATTATTTTTTTTCAAAGAAAAGCAGGAGGTAAACTATTGGCGATGGTCGGATTTTCAGCATCTATCACGAGCAAATTGATGCGGAGAACCAAATTTTGATGAACCATCCCACACGTGCGGCATCTGCAGAACACCGAACCGCCACTTTCTCCAAACCCGTATTAACGATTCGTTGTTTTTTTCTCTTTTAGGATATTCCAAATTAATATTGCAGATAGACCTGTTAATATTGCGAAAAATTTCTCAAAAAAAGTTTTTGCAAAAAGGTTCCCAATGGTATTCAAAATAAAAATGGCAAAGAAAATCCACAATATTCCATTTACTACTTTGTTTGATAATTTGAATTTAACGAGGTTGCCTTTCATTAACAATACCCAAGATAAAAACACATTTATAAGAATTGATATTGTTTCAAAAACATACATTTCTGCATCATTTGTAAGTCTTCCACCCCAAGTTATGTCATAAGGAATAATTTTTAAAATAATACAAATATGAAATAGGATTACAGCCAGCAGCAATCCTAAAAATGCCTTAATTGCGTATTTTGAAATAAAATTCATATTCCGTTTTTAATTATAGTTAAGCTCGGAAAATAGAGCAGTTGTTAATTTATTCATTACTGGCGAGTATTTTTATCTAGCGACTTTATAAACTCGTCAACGTATTGCTGTAATTGCTTTAATGCGGTTTCTTCCATTGGGTAGTGTCCGCCATCTTTTAGCATTTTTATGGTGAACGGCGCTTTAATTCCTTCCATTGAAATTTCACTTAAATACAACGGTGTCCAATCATCTTTTTCGGGTTGTGTTAAAAGAATAGGACATTTGTCAAATGCGGTAACCGGAATAGGTAATTTGTAATGCGTATAGTCATACAAAAATTGAAGTTGAACGCTTGCGCCTGCCGATGCGTTGTCTTTCAGTAAAATGGATAACGCTTTTTTATTATTTACCAGAAGATTCATTTTAGAAACGAATTTCATTGGTAACCGGATTCGTTTGAACCCAATTTTGTTTAATAAGCCCATCATAGGAAATGCAAACCAATTGGACCAACCGAATTTTGCCGTTTTTCTTCCTACCAATTTGTTGTCATTTTTCAGAAAACACATTCCCACAATACCATGAACTTCGTCCATAAAACAAGCGGAATTGTAGCAAATCATACCCCCAGCACTGAGTCCGTAAAGCACTGGTTTTTTGTAATCCCGTTTCGTTTCTGCATTCACAAAGTCCGCAAAGCAATGCACCCAATGATCATAAGTAATATCCTTTTGATGGACTTCGGTCATTCCATAGCCCAAGTTATCTATCGCAACGACATCATAGCCCAATTCGGCCAACTTGTGCCCCAAAATCATATTCATTTGTCTGCCGTTTGTACCTACGCCGTGATGCAGAAAAATCCGATATTCGGAATTTGGATTTGGATAGCGGTCAAGATGCATTTTGTTTCCTTTCCAATCCCATGATTCTTCAAGTGGAAGATGGGTTTCTTTGATTTGAAAATCCGAAGGAAGCATAGCGTTTATTTCTTTCCAAGCCGTGTTTGATTGATATTTTTTCATGACCGTTTCTGTATTTATTGTTTGTAAATCCGAGTTTTGAGCCTTAACTTTTTGAAGACCGAAAACTATAAAAGCAAAGATAACTACTTTTTTTGTCATGGTTATTTTTTTAGTGCAGTAAGCATATTTTCCACCGAGTTGGTTCGTGTCCCCACGAAACATTTTCGTACCTTTTTTATTTTTGATGCAAAAATATTATTTTCCATATTACGTGCATGAATTTTATATTTACTATTTTAGCTTTTTTTCAATTTCTACAAGCTACTCCATTTTTTAAATTTCGGTTTGAGAGGAGACGAACCGAGGAGGAGGTCCTGCGAAGCAAAATAGGAATTCCTTTAAAATAAATTTAGAGAGATGAATAAACCCTAGCTGTTAGTGGCAGTTAATTTTTATTGTCGTTTAAATCGTTTAAAAAATGTCCAAATTACTTCACAAGCATTCATATCTTGACTTGTCTTTCCAATAATGGCTTCATTTAAATATTGATAACCTTGTGGCCAAGTATGTCCGCCATTCAAAACTACGTAACTCACTACTTCACTTCCGTTTGTTCCGTTAGAATAGACTCTTTGTTTTATCGTTGTTCCGTCATTTGAAATGTCTGGTAAGTCTGTTATTGTTGGTGTTGTGTTACAACCATTAATTGTTACCCATTTGTCTATGGCTTGAAAATGAGACAAAACAGTTCCTCCTGCTGTACCACCTGCGGTCATTTGTCCACCTGTGAATGGAACAAGTGGGTCGGTTGTTCCGTGTATATAAATTGCAGGAACTGGTCTACCCGGATTACAACTTGTTGCAATCGTAGTTGCTTCAATTGTGGCAGCATCAACAGCAATAGCGGCTATTCTATTACTTAATTCACAGCCCAAACGTGAAGACATAAAACCACCATTAGAAATTCCTGTTGCATAGATTTTTGTTCCGTCAACCGAATTATTTGCAATCATATAATCACACATTTGGTTGAAAAAACTCACATCGTTAATTCCTAATTGATTTGGTGTTGTCGGTCTTCCATCGTTCCAATTATTTTGAATTCCAGCAGGATAAACCAATACAACTTTGTCTCTGTCAGCGATAGTTTTGAAATTAGCAATGTTTATCATTCCTTCTGGTGTTCCACTTCCTCCATGAATTGCAAAAATCATTGGCATTTTTCCAGCGTTGTTGTAACCTGTTGGTAGATATACAATAAAACTTCTTGCGTTTCCGTCAACTGTAAGGTTCACTGTTTTTTGTTCACTTGCTTTGTCAGTAGGTGTTGTTGGATTGTCATCTTTGTTACACGAAATAAGTGTAATCAGAAATGTCGTAAGTAAAATTATTTGTCTCATTTTTATTTTAATTTATCTCTTTTAGACGTTTTACGTGTCGTTTGGTTTAATTGCCACTAACGGTTTGGGGCTTGCCGAAGGTGGGGGATTAGAAGCACGAAGTTTCAATTTAGCACTAATGCTCATTAGAAGCACAAATGTTGAATGAAGCACTTCAGCCCCACTTTTGGCAAACCCTTGTTAGCGGTTCGTTGTTTATTTTTTCTTTATTCCAATTGCTTCCATTTCTGCTTTTGTAATCATTTCTCGTTCTCGTAATCTGTCCATATCTCTTTCTATCATCATCCTTTTGTCGTTCATCATAAACCTATCATATAATTCAGGGGAATCTAGCTCCATACATAAATCTTTTATTGGTCTGCTTAACTCCTCCATAAACATCATACTTTCTTTACCACCATACTTCATCATTCTAAACTGCATTTCTTGTATTGTTTCAATTAGTCGGTGAATTGTTCCTCTTGAAACTTCTCCACGTCTTGGCAAACGTTTTGAGTTAATTCTTGTCAATTCTAAAACTTCTTCTAGAATATCTCTTTCAGTCCTTACATTACTATTGTTATTCTCTTCAACGTGATTTTTTAATATTTCATTTATTTTTAGTTCTAATTTTGGCCACCACATTTCAAATACATCATTTAAAACTGCTGATTCTAATTTAGATTCAGAACCTGTATTGTTTATTGTTGTTAAAAGTTTTTTGAAGTCAGTTTTATCAAACCTAGTTGCTTGAAAACTTGTTAAAGGACCTGTTAAGTCTGCATTGTCTAAATTAAATAAAATTGTACAAACATTTGCTTTTCCAAAGTTCTTTGATAATGCACCTGCTTCAAATAAAATCCAAGGCTTTGTAATATTGTCTTTTGTTAAACATATAATACCAGCATTAGAACTTTCTAATTCATTTGCTATTTCTGTTGACCACCGAGTTCCTTTCTCTATGTCATTAGGTGTAAAATATGGTTTCACAAATTGCAAAACTCCTGGAAGCCAAAGTCTAACTTCTTCTGCTAGTTTTTTACTTAATTCACCACTCCAACTTATAAATACTTTTGACGCCATATTTGTTTGTTATTTTTAATTTTTCGTTTTCTGTTCGTGTCGGTTTACAATGACCGCTAACGTTTTCGGGCTTGGCGAAGGTGGCGATTTTCACCACAAATGGTATTGCGGAGAACCAATGTTTGATTAACCACAAATGTGTCTGCGGAGCACTGAACCGCCACTTTTGCCAAACCCGTGTTACCTGCTGGCTTTCTGTCAAAGTGAACGATAATATCCCGTTTTATAAATTTCAATTGGTTTGTTTTTAAAAGTGAAATTCGTTTTTGTCCACATATCTGTCTTTATGCCATCTTTTGTCGTGTATCTGTTCTCTTCTCTTAGTTTTTCGAATGATGTTTTGCATATATAAATAGAATAGGGGCTATCTGCTTCATCACTTAGCTTAGATCCTAAATTTGGTGGGTCGCCAATCCAAATTAAGTCCCTTGTGTTTTTGTCGTATCCAACACCAGCTTTTGAAACCATTGCTGTCCCAGTCGCAATACCAACTCCAAGAGAAAATTTGTCATTAGATAAGGCTGCTTTAATTTTGGGTTGTAGAATATCATAACGACAACCAACCATTTTCATAGCACAATTAATTGCACTATTAAGTTTACTACTTCCCGCAAAAATTGCAAGAACTCTGTCTCCGTCAAAACTCCTCACTTGTCCACCGAAAGTTTTTATACACTCAACCATACAGTGATGGTAAGCTTTATAAATTTTCGTTATAGTCTGCAAACGATGTACGTCTGTGAATGAAGAAGAGCCTCGCATATCAACATATAAAAACGTAAACTCACCTAAAAATCCAGAGTTTCCGTGAGTAAGTCGGCTGTCCGGTTTATTTTCAATATCTGGTATTTCATCAATATCATATTGAGTGAACTGTTCTTTAAGAACGGCATCAACTTTGTCTTGTATTTCTTTACTTGTCATTATGCGAAAAATTTGATTATTACTAAAGCAAAGAAAAATAATAATTGCACTTGCAATGCAATAAGGCTTTTCTTGTAAAACTTAAATTTCTTATCCGCTATTTTTGAGTTTTCAAAAACTTGATAAAGAAGGTCAGATTGGAAACCAGGTTCGTCCAATTTTGTATAGTCACTAATAAAATCTTTTACTTCAACTCTTGAAGCAATATGTTCAAAATAAATTGTCTTAGATACTGAATTGCCTGTATGATTGTCCTTTCTTGGTGAAATCGTCAAAATCGAAAAAACAATAAATATCAAAAATGAAACGAAAAACAGTCCAAGTATGATTTTAGAAATAAGGCATAAATCAAAAAGTCCTTGAAAATTGGTTAATATGAATGTTGTTGTCACACCGCTAATTATAAGCAATACATTGATTTTAGTGTCTGCAAACTTTATGAGGTTTTGCACATTGTCAAGCAGCTTGAATGCTAAGTCTGTTTTTCTGTTGTCGTCCATAGTATTTGAATTAATAATGTCCAATTGTAATTTCCATCACCTTCTTTGCACTATTCCAAATGAGTTCTGAATTCATTGCAACAAATTTGATAGGATGAGGTGAGCCTAATTTTATATCAGCTAACTCTAATGTATCTTTACTAATTGTTAGATATAACTTTATTTCATAAGCGTCTTTTCTGTTGAATGGTATCAATTCAAAATCGATTTCACTAGACGTGTTATCAAATTTAATATCACTTTTTAATAATACAGTGTGGTGTCTATCTTGAGGTACAGTCTCAATTTTTACAACCTTTATGTTTTCAGGTAATGTGATGCCACAAATGAATTTCTCAATGTCTTTATTACCGCTATTCGTTAATAATACTGTCGCAATGAAAAGGTTGTCAAAATGATAGGTTTGTGTCGCTCCAGAAAATGTGATTTTTGTAATTTCAGTATTCGAGATAGCATCAGGATAAAATATTTTGTCAATTTGAATTTTATGTCCAACTGATTGTATCTTGTTCCGATAAGTTGTTACTATCATTGTAATAATTGCTCCAACTGCACCACCTCCGAGAAGTGGTAATAATATTTTTAGCCATTCCATTATTGTATCTGTTTGTCCATTTGTTACTAAAGTGTCCATTCTTGGTGTCGTTTTTTAAGCTTGCAGGTAACTTAATAAAGTACGAAATTAAAACAAAAAAATTAAAATGCTGAAAAAATTTTTATCTTCTTATTAATTATTTGATATTCAAAGGTATGTGAATTAAAAAATATTGCGTAAATATAATAGTTGAAAAATATAAATAATTGCGTACTTTTACAATTTGATTTTTTCAAACTAATTGTTTTGCGTAATAATTTTAATTTGTTATTATAGGCAATTATAATACCATTTTCACAATTGGTATATTTTTTTTCGATTTATTTCAAT
>NZ_JBIKJI010000122.1:0-6664 GCF_044361065.1 Flavobacterium sp. | reverse complement strand
ATGTCGCTTTCTAAAGAAACACAACTAAAAAAAGATTTTCACCATTTAGAAGAAGTCATTAACCAAGGCATGCCAGTGGTGCTTTTTGACCGCGTAACAAATGATGTTTTTTGCGATAAAGTAATTATTGATGATCAATTGGCGGCTTATAATGCAACTGAATTTTTTATCACAAACAAATATAAAAATATTGCCCTAATAACTACTGTAGACTATGTAAGTGTAGGAAAACTTCGAACGGAAGGGTATTTAAAAGCATTGGCGAATTATGATGTATCAATTAATGATAAATTAATCATTAAAGTTGAAGACATAGACCATTGTCAGGATCAAATTATCGATTTAATTACTAACAACGAAATTGATGCTGTTTTTGCAGTGAATGAATTATTTGCCGTAACAGCCATTAAAGCGATTAATAAAATTGGTAAAAAAGTGCCAGATGATATTGCGGTTATAGGGTTTACGGATGGAATTATTTCTCAATTTTCAACGCCAACAATTACTACGGTGAGTCAGAACGGAATTAAAATGGGTCAAAAAGCGGCAAAAATGCTAATTGAACGTCTTGAAAAAGAAGAAGATGACGAACAATACACTACAGAAATTATAGAAACTGAATTAATTTTTAGAGAATCTACGACAACGTAATAGTTTGTATAACTATTTAAAAATCAACACATTAAAAATTAATTTTTACTATATTCACTATTTTTTGAGGCAAAATTTTTAGATTATTTAAAATAATTTACTTTAATTTGTGTCAATCAAAGCTTATATTTCACTTCAAAAATTAAGTATAGTTTTGATAAGCACATAAAAAACGCTTATCGTAGTATTAACAACTAATTACGATAAATGGAAAAGCGTAAGTTACAATTCTGGGAAATTTGGAACATGAGTTTCGGATTCTTAGGGATACAGTTTGGTTTTGCCTTACAAGGAGGCTTCATGTCAAGAATTTTTCAAACCCTTGGTGCCGAAGTAGACGACATTCCAGGTCTCTGGGTTGCCGCACCTTTAACTGGTTTGTTGGTGCAGCCAATTGTTGGATATTTATCTGACAATACTTGGAGTCCAAAATTCGGAAGAAGAAAACCATTTTTTCTTATTGGAGCCATTTTAGCTTCTATTACTTTATTTTTTATGCCACATTCTCCTGCATTATGGATTGCAGCAGGCTTGTTATGGGTTTTAGATTCTTCTATAAATATTAGTATGGAACCTTTCCGTGCTTTAGTAGCTGATAAACTACCCGAATCACAGCGTTCAAACGGATTTGTGATTCAAACGTTAATTATCGGAATTGGAACCTGGATTGCCAGTAACTTACCGTGGTTAGTTAATAAATTAGGCGTAACTAATGAAGCGAAAGCAGGTGTCATTCCACAATCAGTAATTGTAGCTTTTTCTGTTGGCGCATTTGTATTTTTTGCAAGTATTTTATATACTATATTTACTACAAAAGAAAATCCACCAGAAGATTTAAATCAATTTCTTACCGAAAAAAAAGAATCTCGCTTTATTCCAGATTTAATAATTAGTTTGAAAGAAATGCCTTCAACCATGAAAAAATTGGGATTAATTCAATTTTTTAGTTGGTTTGCATTTTTTACCATGTGGAGTTTGTCCACACCAGCACTAACAGAACATGTTTTTCACTCTCCAAAACCAGATGTAAAAGAATTTGCAAAATTGGACGATAAAGGGGCTGTTCTAAAAAACAACAAAGAAGAAGTTGTTTTTCTAAGCACATTAAAAGAGCAAGAATATCAAGCAAAAGATAAAGTATACAATAATGCCGCCGATTTAGTAGGTTCTGCAACTGGTGTATATGGATTGTCTTCAATGTTTTTTGCCTTGTTACTCACCTTTTATACGATGAAAAACAAAATAAATAGAAAATACATTCATATGGCCTCTTTGATTTTGGGTGGATTAGGATTTATTTATATGTTTTATGCTACACCAGAAACATTAATGTATTCGTTTATATTAATTGGTTTTTCTTGGGGAAGTATTTTGTCGATGCCTTATGCTATGTTGTCAAGTTCAGTCAATCCGAATAAAATGGGAATGATGATGGGTCTTTTCAATATGTTTATTGTAATTCCTCAAATTATTGCTGCACTTGGAGGAATCAATTATTTGTATAAATTAATTGGTGAAGCACACATTAATGCCATGCTTTTGGCTGGATTATTATTAATTATTGCAGGCTTATGTAATTTTTTTATTACAGATAAAAATGCAATTTCAGGTTAAACAAACAGAATGAACAAAAAAGCATTTATATTCGATTTAGACGGCGTAATAGTTGACACCGCCAAATTTCATTTTTTGGCATGGAAAAAATTAGCGGATAGTTTGAATATTAATTTTACACACGAAATCAACGAACAACTAAAAGGAGTAAGTCGCGTTCGTTCGTTAGAAATTATTTTATCTCAAGGAAATGTGCAAGCATCTCAAGAAGATAAAAACAATTGGTTGGTTCAAAAAAATGAAGACTATTTAGCATTTGTGCATCAAATGGACAAATCTGAAATTTTACCTCGTGTAGAAGAAGTACTTCAATTTTTAAAAACCAATAATCAATATGTTGTATTGGGTTCGGCAAGTAAAAATGCCCGACCAATTTTAAAAAAAGTGAACATTTTGCATTATTTTGATGCACTTGTTGACGGAAATGATGTAACCAATGCCAAACCCGATCCAGAAGTTTTTCTGCAAGGGGCAAACCAAGTTCAGGTAGCGTACAAAGACGCTATTGTTTTTGAAGATTCAGTAGCTGGTATTCAAGCGGCAAATGTAGCTGGAATGACCAGTGTAGGTATTGGTGAGAAAGAAGTATTACACGAATCGGATTTTTGTTTTAGAGATTTTACAGAAATGAGTAACGATTTTATAAAGCAATTAATTAACAAATAGATATTGTCAAATTGACTAATTGAAAATTGACAAATTAGAAAGAAAATGAATCAGGATTATATCGTACCAAATAATTGGTCAATCATAGAAGAAGGATTTGAAGCGGATAGAGTAAAATCTTCCGAAAGTTTATTTAGTATTGGAAATGGTGCTATGGGGCAACGTGCCAATTTTGAAGAGCATTACTCAGGTGATACGTTTCAAGGTAGTTACATTGCTGGCGTATATTATCCAGATAAAACAAAAGTAGGCTGGTGGAAAAATGGCTATCCTGAATATTTTGCTAAAGTATTAAATGCACCAAATTGGATTGGTATTAATATAGAAGTTAATGGAGAAAATTTAGACTTAGCAACTTGTAAATCAGTTTCAAACTTCAGACGTGAATTGAATATGAAAGAAGGTTGGTACCAACGTTCGTTTCAAGCAGTACTTCAAAATGATGTAGCTATTTCAGTTGATGTTACTCGTTTTTTATCTTTAGATATTGACGAATTAGGAGCTATAAAATACCAAGTTACACCAACTAATACCGATGCAAAAGTAGTTTTTAAACCGTATTTAGATGCTGGAATTGAAAATGAAGATACCAATTGGGAAGAAAAATTCTGGGAAACCTTAGAAATTAAAAACGAAGAAAATAGCGCATTTATTGTGGCTCGAACTTTAAAAACAAAGTTTACAGTTGCCACTTATATGCAAAATCAAATTATAGTAAATAACGAAATTACCGATGTAAAACCTGTTGAGGTAACAAAAGAAGCGTCAAAAATTATGTTTTCTTATGAATTGGCTGCCACACAAGGGCAAACAGTAAGTATACAAAAATTTGGTGGCTACACCATTTCTACCAATCATAAAGAAGAATACCTTATTTCTTCCGCAAAAAAAGTATTGCTTCAAGCGACTACTTTAGGTTATACTACTTTATTGGAAAATCAAAAATTGGCTTGGGCTAAAATTTGGGAAATGAGCGACATCACTATTGAAGGCGACACAAAAGCGCAACAAGGTATTCGTTTCAATATTTTTCAATTAAATCAAACCTATTTAGGTAAAGATTCACGACTAAACATAGGTCCAAAAGGCTTTACGGGTGAAAAATACGGCGGTTCAACCTATTGGGACACCGAAGCGTATTGCATCCCGTTTTATATGGCAACAAAAGATCAAAATGTGGCTCGCAGTTTATTAGAATACCGTTACAATCAATTGGATAAAGCCATCGAAAATGCTCAAAATAATTTAGGGTTTAAAAACGGTGCGGCACTCTATCCGATGGTAACTATGAATGGTGAAGAATGTCATAACGAATGGGAAATTACTTTTGAAGAAATTCACCGAAATGGCGCCATTGCATTTGCTATTTATAATTATTACCGTTTCACAGGTGATTACAGCTATATTCCTGAAAAAGGATTAGAAGTTTTAATCGGAATTGCTCGTTTTTGGCATCAAAGAGCTACTTTTTCAACAGACAAAAATCAATTTGTAATTTTAGGAGTAACAGGACCAAATGAATACGAAAATAACGTAAATAATAACTGGTATACCAATTATATCGCAAAATGGTGTATCAATTATACGTATGCTCAAATTGAAAAAGTAAAATTGGAATATTCTTCTGATTACGAAAGAATTATGAGAAAAGTAAACTTAAATGACGCCGAATTACAATCTTGGAAAAATACAGCAGACAATATGTATTTTCCTTTTTCGGAAGAACACGGCGTATTTTTACAACAAGATGGTTTCTTAGATAAAGAATTAGTAAAAGTTTCCGATTTAGACAAGTCACAACGACCAATTAACCAAAAATGGAGTTGGGACAGAATTTTACGTTCGCCATACATAAAACAAGCCGATACACTTCAAGGGTTTTATTTCTTTGAAGATGATTTTACCAAAGAACAATTAGAAAGACATTTCGATTTTTATGAACCATTTACAGTTCACGAAAGTTCACTTTCACCGTGTGTGCATTCTATTCAAGCAGCTGCTTTGGGGAGAATGGAGCAAGCATATACCTTTTATTTAAGAACCTCTCGTTTGGATTTAGATGATTATAATAAAGAAGTGCACGAAGGATTACACATTACATCTATGGCAGGAACTTGGATGAGTATTGTTGAAGGTTTTGGAGGAATGCGTGTAAAAAACAACCAATTGCATTTTGAACCAAGAATTCCAGAACAATGGAAAGGCTATTCGTTTAAAGTCAATTTTAGAAATGCCATCGTTAAAATAGAAGTAAACCATCAAGAAACCAAAGTTTCTGTTGAAGGAAATCAAGAAGTAGAAGTAATCATTAATGGCGCATCGCAATTAGTAAAAAATTAATAAAATGAAAAAAATTGTATCGTTTATCCTTGTTTTAACAGCTATTTTTGGGGCTTCTGCCCAAGAATTTCAATCGCCAAATGGTAATTTTAAAATGTCGTTTTCACTTGGAAATGACGGCACACCTATGTATCAGCTTTTTTTTAAAAACAAAGAAGTAATTAAAAAAAGTAAATTAGGTTTAGAATTACAAAAGGATAAAAAGTCGTTAGTAAACGATTTTAAAGTGATGGATACCAAAGAAAGCACGTTTAACGAAACGTGGAAAACAGTTTGGGGTGAAGAAACGCAAATTCAAAATCACTATAACGAATTAGCTGTAACATTAAAACAAAATGAAACCGACAGAGAAATCATTGTTCGTTTTCGTTTGTTCAATGAAGGTTTAGGTTTCCGATACGAGTTTCCTCAGCAAAAAAACTTGATTTATTTCGTAATTAAAGAAGAAAGAACCGAATTTGCTATGACTGGAAATCACACTGCATTTTGGATTCCAGGTGATTACGACACACAAGAATACGATTACACAGAGAGTAAATTATCTGAAATTAGAAGTTTATTTAGAGGTGCAGTTTCGGAAAATGCTTCACAAAAACAGTTTTCAGATACAGGCGTACAAACGTCTTTAATGATGAAAACAGCGGATGGATTGTATATCAACATTCACGAAGCGGCACTAATTAATTATTCGTGTATGCATTTGAATTTAAACGATAAAAACTTTGTATTTCAATCGCACTTAACGCCAGATGCAAAAGGAAACAAAGGTCATATTCAAGCACCAAGTGTTTCACCTTGGCGCACCATTATAGTTAGTAACGATGCCAGAGAAGTCTTAGCATCAAGAATGACGTTAAACTTAAACGAACCTTGTAAAATTAAAAACACCACTTGGATTAAACCTTTAAAATATGTTGGCGTTTGGTGGGAAATGATTACCGGTAAAAGCTCTTGGGCATATACAGATGATTTGCCTTCTATTCAACTTGGTGTAACAGATTATACTAAAGTAAAGCAAAGCGCCAAACACGCGGCAAATACCAAACACGTAAAAGAATATATCGATTTTGCAGCATTACACGGTTTTGATGCCGTTTTGGTAGAAGGCTGGAATGAAGGTTGGGAAGACTGGTTTGGTCATGAAAAAGATTATGTTTTTGATTTTATTTCGGCGTATCCAGATTTTGATGTAAAAGGAATTCACGAATATGCCAAATCAAAAGGAATTAAAATGATTATGCATCACGAAACGTCTGGCGCTACAAGAAATTACGAACGTCATTTAGATGTAGCGTATCAATTTATGAAAGACAATGGATACAACGCTGTAAAAAGTGGTTATGTTGGAAATATTTTGCCTTTAGGTGAGCACCATTATAGTCAATCTATCTTA
>NZ_JBIKJI010000015.1:0-24442 GCF_044361065.1 Flavobacterium sp. | reverse complement strand
GAATTTCCAAGTTTTTCATAACATTTTCCAATTCTTAAATAAGCAAATGAAGTGGGATCATCTAATTCTATTGTAATTAAATAGCAATCTATTGCGTCTTGATAGTGCTGAAGTTTTTCTAATGATTTAGCTTTTTCTAAGAAAGCACCTAAAAATCTTTCATCAATAAGGCAGGCATAATCAAAAGCCCAAACGGCTTTTTCGTAATTTTTTATAGCATAGAATTGACGTCCAAGTTGATGCCAAGCCACTTCACTATAAGGGTTTTTATCGATAAAATTTTCTAAATATACTATTGCTTCCTGATTTTGGTCTAAGAAGTCAAAACAATATACCACATTGTAAAGTGCTGAATAATCTTCTTCGTCATTATCTAAACATAAAATAAAGTTTTCTTTGGCCAACTCTAAATTATCCATAAATAAATATTCCATACCAATCATTGAGTACACATCGGCTTCATCATCTGTGTATCGAAGCGCAATTCTTAAATGTTCAATAGCTTTTTCGTGTTGGTCTCTTTTGGAACAAATGTTGGCACGTTGAATAAAAACTTCTTCGTTTGTAGGTTCTAATAATGCGATTTCGTTTAAGATTTTTTCAGCTTGTTCAATTTTGTCGTCATAAATTAATAATTCAACGTGAACCAGTTTTAATCCTGTAGATTTTGGATGTTGCTCTAAGCCCAAGCGTAGTGCTTTTTTTGCTAAATTAACGCGCCCGGTATCCATATAATGCAAAACAATATCTTCAAATTCTTCCGAATCAAAAAAGAAAACCTTGTTGGTTTTTAGCATCGATTCGAATTTAGAAAGCGATAATTTGTTTTCTTCCTCTTCTTCATTATGGCTCATATTCATAGCAACAACTTTTTAAAAGTTACAGTAATAAAATTACGTAATTTAATGCTTGCAAATTCTTTGCCAAGTGTATCTTTTGAACAATTTAATTAACAAAATTTAAGTTCAAATACAGTTTTTATGCAACACAGATTTGAGAAATTTTATTAATTTTTAAGATTTTTTGAATCTGTGTTTAAAAAAATTAATATTTAGGATTTAAAGATTCAAAGTATGAACCTCGTCCATAACTTCTAATAATAATTGACAACCTTCTTCAATTTCTTGATTGGAAATGGTTAATGGCGGTGTAATTCGGATGGCTGTTCCTTCAAATAATAACCAAAATAATATTAGTCCACGTTTGTGACATCGTAAAATAACTTCGTTTGTAATGTTTGCGTTTTTTGTCATTGCAGCTAACATTAAACCTTTTCCACGAACTTCTGTTATTAAAGGGTGAACCAATAATTTTCTGAAAAGAATTTCTTTTTCTAATGTTTCAGCCATTAAATTGGTTTCAGTAATTTCTTGTAATGTGGCCAAACAAGCCGCTGCAATTACGGGATGTCCACCAAATGTGGTGATATGTCCTAACTTCGGATTGTCGTATAATAAATCCATATGTGCTTCGGAAGCTACAAATGCGCCAATTGGCATTCCGCCGCCCATTCCTTTTCCGATAACTAAAATATCTGGAACACAATCGTAATTTTCAAAGCCAAATAATTTTCCAGTACGACCAAATCCGGGTTGAATTTCATCTATGATTAACATCGCGCCAACTTCAGTGCATCGCGCTCTAACTTTTTTAAGAAAATCGTTTTGTGGCTGAATAAAACCTGCACCTCCTTGAATAGATTCTAAGATAATTCCCGCTGTTTTTGTTGTAATTTTCTGGATATCTTCTTCGTTATTAAACGTAATGAAATCAACGTCTGGTACTAATGGTCTAAATACTTGTTTGCGTTCTTCAAAACCCATAACACTTAAACTTCCCATAGTATTCCCGTGATAGGCATTATGGCAAGATATAAACTGGCTTCTTCCGGTTACTCTTCGGGCTAATTTTAAAGCGCCTTCGGTAGCTTCTGTACCCGAATTTACCAAATATGTTTTTTTTAAGGGATAGGGAAGATGCTCGGCTAATAATTTACAATATTCGGTTGCTGGATGTTGAGCATATTCGCCATACACCATAACGTGAGAATATTTGTCTAATTGGTTTTTTATAGCCGTATTTACACGTTCATTTTGATGTCCTAAACTACAAGCTGAAACACCAGCAACAAAATCTAAATATTTATTTCCAGCAGTGTCGTAAATATAAGACCCTTTAGCATAAGAAATTTCCATAGCTAATGGGTGAGGAGAGGTTTGCGCTTGATATTTAAAGAAATCGTTTATCATTTTTTTCGGTTTTAGGTGAAGAGTTAAAGGTGATAAAATTTATTGCTTTTTACTTTTCACTTTTTCCTTTTTACTTCCTACTTTTTTTCCATAATCCGTAGTTTCTTTTAGGACGGACATAGGTTTTTTCTCTTCTTTTTCTTTCTTTTTTGTTTCGACTTTTACTTTTTCGTCGATGGCTTTTTCTTCATCAGGAAAAATATTCTCTAAAGAAGTGATTTTTTCGTCTATTCGCCAAATAAAACCTCTAAGTCGCCTTGCGTTTTTTGGAAATTCTTTATCAGGATAGGTATCGCTTAAAATTTGTTTGAAAGAAGTTAGTTCTAAAATTTTGTTGTTTTCCAATTGCATATTGATGCTACTTGAAACGCCCTTATCAATTCCAACCATTTCATTTTCATCGTTATACATAAAATATATTTTCTCTGTATTTTTGATTAAATCTACTTCATATAATTTGTTATCTCTAAACTTTCCGTATAAAAATTGACCTTTCACTTGATTGAAATTGTCATCACTTAACGTATCTTTTTGAACCAAAAAGGCATTATTGAGTATTTTCAATGAATCTAATTTCTCGGTTTTATTATTTCCTATTAAATGAATAACGTCGCCCGTCATTTGATTGTCGGCATTCCAAACCACAGGTCTTCCGATAAGTTTTGTGAGTTGAGTTTTATTATTAGAATGAATGGAATCGCATTTTCCACTCATATCCGTTTTAAAAAACCGAACATTGTTAAAAGCTCTAATCGTTCTATCTTCTTGCGGACCCGTAACCAATATTTTTTTTCCGTGGAGATACATAGTATCCTTTTCTACTAAGGTTTTTACCAGTGCTTTTTTGGTAATAAACATCGAATCTTTTTTGGTACCGCCAATATTTCGGTACACTTCTGCGTAATGTCCGGTAGCAATCATATTGTTTATGGTATCGGTAATTTTTACATTATTGGTAGCTTTTGCGAAATTTTTCTTACGGTCGTAATTAATAATATCGCCTTCTACTTTCCGATTATTATAAACGATATTAGATTTATCTAAAAGCCTTCCAACATCATTTTTAGTGTCATAAAATCCATTTTCAGTATTAATCACATTTTCTTTACTTGTAATCGTACTTGGGCCGTAAACATAGGCGTGTCCAGAGTTGTCGTAAAATTCTAAATTATTAGTTTTTATAGTAACTTGCGGATTTACAACCGTTACTGCTGTTTTGAAAACGTATTTTTTGTTATTTAAATAATATCTTCCAGATTTACTTTTTAAAGTATTTTCTTTATTAAGAATGGTTCCCCAGCTTCTATAAAAGGCTTCTTGTTTGTTTCTGTCAAAGTAAATGGTATCGGTAGTTAAATTGGAATCTGGAGAACGCAAATTCACATTTCCAGTTGCAAATGCTTGAAGGGTTTTTCCATTATATTCTGCATATCGACTGTTCATTACAATAGTATCGCCTTGGTTTAATATTACGTTTCCAAACGCTTTTACATAATCTTCATCGGTGTAATGGTATGCTTTATTGCAATTAATTAATACGCCATTATGTTGCACTTGAACATTTCCAGTAAATATAATGGCGCCCGGAATTTCATTTTGATTTTTATCGATAAAATCAGAATGCAAAATTTTTATCCCATTAGGATTAGAAGGAGTAATCTGTTGATTTGTAGTTTGTGCATTTCCAAACCAAATGGTAAATACCAAAACGACAGCATATAAATATTTTCTCAATTTCTCAATTTTTTGTCAAATTTAAGTAAAATGTAGAATAATGAATGCGTATTAAGAATATTTTATGGTTTTTTTGATAGGTACACAGATTTTTCGAATTTTAATAGATAAAAAATAAGAAACCGCAGATTTCAGATTTTGGATTATCTGAGAATCTGCGGTTTTTATATGTGTAATACTTAAACGAGTTCAGTATAACAAAATTTTGTAACTTATCTTGTAATTGTTTGTGTTCTATCAGGTCCTACAGAAACAACTTTTATTGGCACTTCTAATTCTTTTTCAATGAATTCGATGTAAGTTTTTAATTCTGAAGGTAATTCTTCATACGTTGTCATACCAGTTAAATCGGCTTGCCAACCTTTCATTTCTGTGTATATTGGTTGTACATTTTCTGGTTCAATGTTGTAAGGGAAATGTTTTAATACTTCTCCTTTGTACTTGTAAGCGGTACAAATTTTCAACGTTTCAAATCCAGATAATACGTCACCTTTCATCATATATAATTCGGTAACACCATTTACTTCAACAGCGTATTTTAAGGCTACTAAATCTAACCATCCACAACGACGGGCACGACCAGTAACTGAGCCAAATTCGTTTCCGATTTTTGCCATATTGGCGCCCACTTCATCAAATAATTCTGTTGGAAAAGGTCCGCTTCCTACACGTGTAGTGTACGCTTTAAAAATTCCAAAAACTTCTTTTACTCTGTTTGGTGCAATTCCCAATCCTGTACAAGCTCCAGCAGCAGTAGTATTAGAAGACGTTACAAATGGATACGTTCCAAAGTCAACATCTAATAAAGAACCTTGTGCGCCTTCTGCTAAAATGGTTTTACCCGCTTTTAAAGCTTTGTTTAAATATTCCTCTGAATCAATGAAAGTTAATGTTTTTAATTCTTCCACTGCTGCGAAAAATTCAGCTTCCATTTCGGCTAAATTATATTGTAAATCTACATCATAAAAAGCAATCATTGCTTCGTGTTTGTCAGCTAAAGCACGGTATCTTTCTTTAAAATCAGCCATTTCTAAATCGCCAATTCGTAAACCATTTCTACCGGTTTTATCCATATATGTAGGTCCGATTCCTTTTAAAGTAGAACCAATTTTAGCTTTTCCTTTCGAAGCTTCCGAAGCTGCATCAAGTAAACGATGTGTAGGTAAAATTAAATGCGCTTTTCTTGATAAAAATAATTTTGATTTAACATCCAAATTAAATTTTTCTAATCCTTTAATTTCTGTTTGAAAAACCACAGGATCCATTACCACGCCATTTCCAATGATATTTACGTTGTTTTTATGAAAAATACCAGAAGGAATAGTTCTTAAAACGTGTTTAATTCCATCAAATTCAAGTGTGTGTCCTGCATTCGGACCGCCTTGAAAACGCGCAATAATATCGTATTTTGAAGTTAATACATCGACGATTTTTCCTTTTCCTTCGTCACCCCATTGTAATCCAAGTAGTAAATCTACATTCATTGTGTTGTTGTTTGTGTTGTTTGCATTGAAAAGACAAATTTAATTTGTCTGTATTTTTATTTCTTTTTTGTTCCGTAAAAATATAAGGAATGTGTTTCTATATTAATTCCAAACATTTCTTCCATTGTTTGCTTAATTTGCTGAATACGAGGGTCGCAAAATTCAATTACTTCTCCAGTATCCGTTAAAATAATATGGTCGTGTTGTTTATCAAAATATGACTTTTCATAATGTGCTTGGTTTTGTCCAAATTGATGACGACGAACTAATTTACAATCTAATAATAATTCAATAGTGTTGTATAAAGTAGCACGAGAAACACGATAATTTTTGTTTTTCATTTTAATATACAAGGATTCGATATCAAAATGTTCTTGATTTTCGTATATTTCTTGTAGTATCGCATAACGTTCAGGCGTTTTGCGATGTCCTTTTTCTTCAAGGTATTTTGTAAAAACGTTTTTTACCGTTTCTTGGTTTTGGTTGTTATCCATTTTAAGTTTAAATGAAAGAAATGCAAATATAGTAAAAAGTGATTAGTGAAAAGTAAAAAAAAGAACTAACTAATTGATAAATATAAAAATCCCTTAATTTTTAATTTTATGTATTATATACCCTTGTCACTTTATCAATGCCATCCACAGTTTTGATGTTCTCAATTAACTTTTTAAGAATGACATTATTCTGAACCATAACGGTAATTTGACCTTTAAAAATGCCAGCTTCTGAGCTTAAATTAATGCTTTGAATGTTCACGTGCATTTGATTTGAAATGACTTTAGTAAGTTGATTGGTTAATCCCATAACATCCATTCCGGTAATTTTTAAAACGGCATTAAATTCTTCTTGAGTAGAGTCTATCCATTTGGCTTGAACAATTCGATATGCAAAATTAGATTGTAAACTTATGGCATTCGGACAGTCCATTTTATGCACTTTTATTCCTTCGTTAATGGTTACAAAACCAAAAACAAGGTCGCCAGGAATAGGATTACAACAAGGAGAAAATTTATATTCTAATTTACTTTGTTCGGTTCCAAAAACCAATAGGTCGAGTTTTTCATTAGCCTTATTTTTCTGATTTTTTTCATCAGAAGAACTGGCGCTTCTTTTAATGGTTTTCTTAAAAAAGTTGACTAATGTATTGCTTTTTTGTGCCGCATAATCACGTAATTGCTGATTTTCAATAGCACCAACACCTACTCTGTAAAACAAATCTAAACTGGTTTTTAATTTGAAAAAATTGACCAATTCATTAATTGATTTCTCATTTAAAGTAATTTTTAAATGGCGTAATTTTCGAGTTAAAATTTCTCGGCCTTCTTCGCCAATTTTTTTGATGTCCTCGTTTAAAACATTCTTAATTTTATTTTTGGCACGTGAGGTAGTTACATATTCTAACCATTGAATCGTAGGTTTTTGATTTTGCGAAGTAATAATTTCAACTTGATCCCCACTATTTAATATATGATTTAGCGGTACTAATTTACCATTTACTTTTGTTCCTCTAGTTTTTACACCAATTTCCGAGTGAATACTGAATGCAAAATCGAGTGATGTAGCCCCTTTTGGTAACGATTTTATTTCACCTTTTGGTGTGAAAATATATATTTCTTTTGCATATAGATTCAGTTTAAAATCTTCTACAAAATCAACGGCATTATTGTTTGAATTTTCAAGCGCTTCTTTAAGTTGGTTTAACCAAATTTCCAAACTATTTTCTTCGGTTGCTCCGTTTTTGTATTTGTAATGTGCAGCATATCCTTTTTCTGCGATTTCGTCCATTCGTTCACTTCGAACTTGAATTTCCACCCAACGTCCTAATGGTCCCATTACAGTAATGTGTAACGCTTCGTAACCGGTTGATTTTGGTGAAGAAATCCAATCACGTAAACGACTTGGACTTGGTCTGTAATGGTCTGTAACTACAGAATAGATTTTCCAAGCTATGAATTTTTCATCGTGCAGATTCGATTTGTAAATAATTCTAAGCGCAAATTTATCGTACACTTCATCAAAAGTTACGCCTTGCACTTTCATTTTTCTGCGAATTGAATAAATCGATTTTGGACGCCCTTTTATAACGAAATCAATACCTTCATTGGCCATTGATTGACTAAGGATTTCAGAAATGGATTTTATATACGCGTCTTGTTCTTCTTTGGTTTCTTTAATTTTGCTTACAATATCAGAATACACCTCAGGTTCTGTGTACTTTAAACCTAAATCTTCTAATTGGGTTTTGATATTATAAAGTCCTAAACGATGTGCTAATGGGGCGTAAATATATAAGGTTTCCGATGCAATTTTCGCTTGTTTATAGTCAGACATTCCGTCCATAGTTTGCATATTGTGCAATCTATCGGCAAGTTTTATTAAAATTACTCTAACGTCATCATTAAGCGTTAGTAGCATTTTTCTGAAATTTTCAGCTTGAAGCGAAATCTCTTGGTCGTTTTTTACTTTTGGAATTTTAGTTAATCCTTCAACAATTTTAGCAATTTTAGGATTAAACATTTTTTCAATGTCAGAAATAGTAATGTCTGTATCTTCTACCACATCGTGAAGTAGGGCAGAGGCAATACCTGTTGAACCTAAACCAATTTGTGAGGCTACAATTTTTGCAACAGCAATAGGGTGAAAAATATAGGCTTCACCAGATTTTCTTCTTTGATCTTTATGCGCTTCTACTGCCACATCAAAAGCCTTACGAATTATTTTTTTATCATCGGCTGTTAAGCTTTGATAACTAATACGTAGTAACTCTTTATATTCTTGGGCAATAGCTTTGTTTTCGGCCTCTAAATCTATCTCTGTCATATTCAATTTTTGTAGAATATAAAAATAGTGTTTAAAATTTAGATATCAAAAAAGTTTATTAAAAAATTAGGGTTGGTGGATTTAAATTTTTAAAACACAGATTTAAGAAATTACATAAATTTTAATAATTTTTTAAATCTGTGTTATTTATATCATTTCTTGTAAAAATCTAAATCTTGAAAGTCGTAGCTAAAATCGGTTAACTCTGAAATAGCTGCCATTTTGATATTTGTATTATTTTCCGAAAAAGTAATTAAAGCATCGGCATTAAAGCTGCGATTGAACCATTTTACAGCAAATGTATTGTCTTTGTAAAAGAAAATTTCACCAGCCAACTGTGGCGAACGTTCTGAATTGAAATACATTTTTCCTTTTTTCTCAGAAATGGTGATGTTTCCAAACCAATTATCTTTATAAGTACCTGTGAAATTTTTCGCATCAATTTTGACTTTATTTTTTTGATTTTCGGCTATTTTTGCCCAAACTTCAGTGGTTACTTTGTCTGCTTCTGCAATATTATTTTTTTCTCGTTCACTAAAAATTTTCACATAATCTTTGTACTCAATTTTTAGATAAGCATCTTTTATAGTGTTTGTTATAGCATTAAAAGCCGCTCCCGATTGCTGATTTGTAAGCACAACAATTCCTAAATTTAATTCAGGTAAAAGCGTAACTTGCGTAACGATTCCTTCTAATCCACCAGTATGAGTCACTTGTTTGTAGCCCTTTACATCGCTTAAAAACCAACCCAATCCATAACCAGAAAAATGAGTAAAATATGGTTCTCTTGTTCTCGCTGGAATGATAGTTTGTAATTGCCACATTTCGTTATGTTGTGCTTCTGAAAATAAATTAAATTGTTTTTCTGTACCATATTTTCCTTGTTGCAACTCATATCGTTTACAGAAGAATAAATTCCTGCAGCTGCATCAAAACTTTGATTTTTGTAACGCGAAATCACTTTTAATTTTCCATCTGTTGGTACGTGTGGATCAATGATATTTGTAGTGTCTTTTAATCGTAAAAATGATCCGGCACTATTATTCATTTCAAGTGGTTTCATTATTCTGTTTTCAATAAAATCGCACCAAGATAACCCGCTTAATTTTTCAATTACCTCACCTGCAACAATATACAACAAATTATCATAATCATATTTGGTTCTAAAAGCCGAAACAGGTTTTAAAAATTGTAAATTTTCAACAATATCTTTTGGTTTGAAATTACTTCCGTCAGGCCAAATCATTAAATCGCCGGCTCCTAATCCTAATCCACTTCTATGAGTTACTAAGTCACGAACAGTAAATTCATTCGTAACATAGTCGTTATACATTTTAAAATTAGGTAAGTATTTTACGACTTTATCATCCCAATTCATTTTTCCTTCGTCAACTAACATCGCAATCGCAGCTGTTGTAAATGCTTTACTATTGGAAGCTACACCGAAAAGCGTGTTTCCATCTACTTTATCTTTTTTAAGTATGGATTTTACTCCGTATCCTTTACTGTGAATGATTTTTCCGTCTTTTACTACCGCAACTGCAACTCCAGGAACGTTAAAAGCTTTTAGTGTATTTTCTGCTACTTCATCAATTTGTTTTTCAGTTATTTGAGAAAAAGCAGTGAACGTTGTTAGAAGTGAGATTAATATTATTTTTTTCATTTTATGATGTTTTTGGTTTGTTGTTTTATTTTGGAACACAGATTTAAGGAATTATTAAAATTATTAAAATTTCTTTAATCTGTGTTTTTTTATTGGCACATTGACTAATTGATAATTGTATCATTCAAATCCACGTTGTCTTTTTGCTTCGAATAGTAAAATAGCCGCCGCTACCGAAACATTCATAGAATCGATACTACCTTGCATAGGAATGTTGATGTTTTTGGTTGAATTTTGTCGCCAAACTTCAGTTATTCCTGTGGCTTCTGTTCCTACAACTAAAGCGGTTGGTTCGTTATAATTTTGTGTGTGATACTTGGCTGAATCTTGTAAAGTCGCACAATAAATATTTATGTTGTTTTCTTTTAAATAAGCAATTGCTTCCTCTGAAGTCGCCACGGCAATTTGACGTGTGAATAAACAACCCACACTTGAACGCACAATGTTTGGATTGTACATATCCGATTTTGGATTGGCAATAATCACAGCATCAATATTGGCTGCATCTGCAGTTCGTAATAAAGCACCTAAATTTCCTGGTTTTTCTAATCCTTCTGCGACTAAAATTAAAGGGTTTTTAGATAATTTTAAATCTGATAATTGTAATGATTTCGATTTCGCAATAGCGATAATTCCTTCGGTTGTATCGCGATAAGCCAGTTTTTGATAGACTTCTTTAGAAATTTCTATTTTGAGATGTTCTGCAATTTGAATTTTCAGATTTTCAGATTTTCCAGTTAATTCTGGACAAAAAAGTAATGTTTCTAATTCGTATCCGCCTTTTACAGCCAATTCAATTTCACGTTGTCCTTCAATAATAAATGTTCCCGATTGTTTTCGTGCTTTGGCTTTGTCTTGCAATACAACTAAGTTTTTTACAAACGGATTTTGAATGGAAGTAATTTGTTTCATTTTTAGTGACTAAGTTGCTGAGTATCTAAGTTACAAAGTTATCTTTTTTAAGTATAAAAACAAAGTCGCAAAACGATGTGCTTTGCGACTTTGAAATTATTAATTTGTGATTTAGTTTTTTACTTCCGATTTAGAACCTTCACTTTCAAACTTCCCTTTATATCTTTCGTATAATTCGGTTTGATGACTTTCCAAACTAATTTGTCTACCATCAATAAAAGCGTGAGATAATTTATTGGTTTTCATATCTAATGCATCCCCTTCAGAGATGAATAGGGTAGCGCTTTTTCCAGCTTCTAAGGTTCCGTATTTGGCATCAATTCCTAAAATTTTAGCAGTGTTTGATGTAATTAATTTTAACGCTTCTTCTTTATTCATTCCCCAAGCGGCACAAGTACCGGCATAAAAAGGAATGTTTCTTGTTTGCATACGTTCCATTTCTCCCGCGTTTTCTAATCCAACTACGATTCCTTTTTCATTTAATAGTTTCGCAATTTTGTAAGGTAAATTCACATCTTCATCTTCAGAATTGGGAACGTCGTGCACTCTTCTCAATAAAACAGAAACATTATTTTCTTTTAATAAATCGGCAATTTTATGTGCATTATAACCACCAATAATTACCAATTTTTTAATATTATTTTTCTTTTTGAATAAGATAATATCCGTAATTTCTTTTTCACCATTTGCGTTTACAAACAACGTTTTTTCTCCGCTTTGTAACCCATTCATCGCATCATAAGGAATGTCCTTTGTTTTTTTATCTGAATTTAAATAATTAAACGCATTGTCAAAAAACTGTTGAATGCCTTTGGTTTGCTCGTCATATTTTTTGTTCGATTCAATCCCGCCTGGTTCTGCCCACCATCCTAATCGTGCATAGCTATTAGGCCAACGCATATGAATTCCGTCATTTTCTTTTATCACTGCGTCTTCCCAATTCCACGCATCAAATTGAACCACAGAAGAAGTTCCAGAAATTCTTCCACCACGAGGTGTAATTTGGGCTAAAAGCACACCGTTTGGTCGAGCTGATTCGGTTAGTTTCGATTCGGCATTATAGGCAATTAAACTTCTAATATGTGGATTGAATTCACCAATTTCACTTTCGTCATCTGAGGCACGAACGGCATCAATTTCAACTAATCCTAAAGTAGAATTTGGTGCAATAAATCCAGGATAAATATGCTTTCCATCTGCTTGTATCAAAATATCGTGTTTGCCGATTTTAGTTACCGTTGCATCTGAAACGGAAGCAATTTTCCCATCTACAATTGAAATTAAACTATTTTCTTGAATTTTTCCGTTGCCTAAATGCGCAGTTCCACCCATTATTAAAATCGATTTTGTTTGCTTAGGCGCTGGTGTTTGTTGTGCAAAACTAATTAAAGTAGTTAGTGCTAGTATGTATGTTAATTTTCTCATTTTATATTAATTTTTTATAACACAGATTTTTGAAATTAATTTAATCTGTGAAATCTGTGTTGAAAAATAGTGTAATACTTATTAATTATTGTATTTAGCGTGAAATTCTCTGCATTTTTCACCAAGGGTATCACAGTGGTAATGTCCGCTCGATTTTTTCTTAGGTTCTTGTGTTTTTAAGCCTTTGTTTTTAGCGTCTAACATCAAATTAATTAATTCGTTTCTTTCTTTTTGAACCGTTTCGTTTTTTGCTTTTTCTTGATCTAAATCAAAGAAAATAATTCCATCCACAACTGTTTTTTCAACTGTAGCATAAATGGTTAATGGATTGTCTGACCAAAGCACCACATCGGCATCTTTACCGATTTTAATACTTCCAACTTTGTCATCAACTTGCAATAATTTCGCAGGATTTAATGTTACAAAATTCCAAGCCGCTTCTTCCGTTACACCACCATATTTTAATGTTTTTGCCGCTTCTTGATTCAATCTTCTTGACATTTCAGCATCATCAGAATTAATTGAAACCGTTACACCTACATTATTCATAAGTGCTGCATTATAGGGTATAGCATCATTTACTTCATATTTATAACCCCACCAATCTGCGAAAGTAGAACCACCAACACCGTGTTTAGCCATTTTATCTGCCACTTTATAGCCTTCTAATATATGTGTAAAGGTTTGAATTTTAAAGTTGTATTTTTCGGCTACTTTTAACAACATATTTATTTCAGATTGTACGTAAGAGTGACAAGTAATGAAACGTTTCTTGTTTAATATTTGACTTAATGTTTCTAATTCAATATCAAAACGAGGTGCAATTTTACTTTTGTTTGTATTGTATGCATCCCATTCTTTTTTATAAGCAAGTGCTCGTGAAAAATAGTCTTCATAAACTTGTTCTACACCCATTCTGGATTGAGGGAAACGCAGTCTTTCAATATCCCCCCAATTGGATTGTTTTACATTTTCACCTAAAGCAAATTTGATGTATTTAGGAGCGTCTTTAACTAACATCTCATCTGGATTGTATCCCCATTTTAATTTTACAAATGCAGCTCTACCACCAATCGGATTGGCAGATCCGTGTAATAAATTTGCAGAAGTTACTCCACCAGCTAAATTTCTATAGATGTTTATATCTTCAGAATTTACTACATCTTCAATAGTTACTTCAGCAGATGAATTTTGCCCTCCTTCATTTACTCCATTTGAAATGGCAATATGCGAATGTTCATCAATAATTCCAGCGGTTAAATATTTTCCAGTTGCATCAATTACCTTTCCTTTTTGAGGTAAGTTTTTGCCAATTTTAATGATTTTTCCGTTTTCAATTAAGACATCGGTTTCTTTTAAAACACCTTCTTTTTCACCTGTCCAAACTGTAGCATTTTTAAACAATATTGTTTCTTGTTTTGGTTTTGTACTATTACCGAAAGCGATATTTGGGAAAGTAATTGGATAAAAAACAGGCGTTTTTTTCTCGTCTTTTTTCTCAGCTACAATATCTTTTTTTACTTCAGTTGTTTCTGTTTTTTTAATTGCAGACCAAGAAACTTCTTTTCCGTTTTCTAAAATGGCTTTTCCAGCTAATTCGGTGTCTGATTTTAATCCAGATATTCTAATAAATTTCGAATCAATAGTATCTTTACTTTTAATAACTAAAGTAATCCAAGGATCATTATACGTTACTTTCGTTCCAAATTCTATTTTGTTTTGCAAAATTTTTGCTTCAATTTTACCAATTTCACCTTCAATTGATAAGTCGTATTTATTTGAATCGATAGTCAATTCATATTTTCCTCTAATGTCAGAAGGTTGTATTTTTTCAATAATGTTTCTATTTCCTTGAATCCAATTTTCTTGAATGCTACTTTTTGATTCGAAAATATCTCCACTTACAATTATAAAATTGGCTAAATTTCCTTTCTTTAAAGTTCCAATATTGTTTTGATTGGCAATTTTAGCAGGTATTTCAGTTAAAGCCGCTAAGGCTTTTTCTTTTGGAAATCCATATTCTACTGCTTTTCTTAAATTGGTTAAAAAGTCTTTTGGATTTTTTAAATCAGCTGTAGTTAAAGCAAAATTCACATTGTTTTCTGCTAAAACTTTTAAATTATAGGGTGCTTGATTCCAAAATTTCATATCAGACAACACAACTTGTTCTGCAAGAAACGAGTCAGAAACATCATAAGAATCAGGGAAATTTATTGGAACAATTAGTGTTGCATTTGTTTTTTTAATTTCTTCAATACGTTCTAATTCGTTTCCACTTCCTTTAATAACGTAATTTATTCCAAATTCATCACCTATTTTATCTGCTCTTAGGATATTTAATTTATCGCCAGCATTAAATATTTGAACTAAATTTTTATTTTGATTAAATACATCTAATGAAATATCTTTCGTTTTTGAACCTCCTGCAGCATACCATTTTGCATCGTGATACAATTGTTTTATTAATGCCATACTTCCCATTAAAGAAGAAGGGTAAGCTTGACCAGAAAGCGAACTTCTTTTGAAAGTAAAGTGTTGCGATATTTTATTATTTAAAATACGAAATCCATTCGTATCTTTATCGTTTAATGTCCATAATAAACCTGTTCCGGCTACAATTCCGTCATTATTAAAACTTAAAACCGTACCAAATCCAGTTTCTCTTAATTCTTTTGCGGCTTTTTCATCGTAATTTAAGTTTTCATACGCATTAAAATCGGCTCTAATGTGGTCATTCCAATAATACCCATTTCTTTCAGTATCATACTGAGGAGACCTAGAATTACCCGATTTTCTTTGCGGTTTTTGAATACCAAATTCGGTATACAAATCAATAAATGAGGGATAAATTGTTTTGCCGGTCGCATCTATTATTGTCGCTTCTTTAGGAATTGAAATTTGAGTACCAATTTCTAAAATTTTATCTCCATCAAGGAGCATAGTAGCATTTTCAATTTTAACAGATGACGAAGTATAAATTGTTGCATTTTTTACTAAAATCGGGTTTTTGAAGGTTTGCTTTACGCCATCATTTTTTGGAAAATAATTTTGACTGAAACCGCAATTTATAGCCAATACTGCTATTAAGACATTAAATATTCGCATAGTTTTTGTTTTTTGTTGGCTAAAAATATAAAATATATTTGAGATTATTAATTTTAAATAAGTAATAATTTAATTTTTAAGGATTGTCTAACTAAAATTGATTATCTTCTCAAATACAAATAACCATTTATAGGTTTTGGATAATCAGGGTCATTAAGATATAAAATGTAGTAATATGTTCCACTTGCAGCTTCATTATTTCCCATTGTATTTTCGGAATATCCGTTCCAATCTGGTTTATTGTTGTTTCCAGTCCATAATAATCTTCCCCAGCGGTTATAAATTTCCAATTTAAAATTTATAAAAATATCTCGTAATCCTTCAATAAAAAAGAAATCATTTTGCCCATCATTATCTGGCGATACGGCATTATAAACTATTGGTTCGCAATTTTTTGTTAGTAAATCAAATGTAGTTAAACTATAACAACCAATTTGTGGATCATCAATTCTTACCCAAATGGTTTTCGGAGTTTGTAATGCTTCATAATTATTTAAAACCAGTATTTGATTTGTAAAATTTAAAGCATCTATTTCTGAATTATAGAAGGTGCTTAGATGCACAGTATTAGTTTTTACACTTCCTTCATAGTCAGAAAAGTCGAAAAGACCTTTTGTGAATCCTAAATTACAACTCACAATATCATCAAGCGGATTGAAATTTGGAGAAGCTAAAAGTTGAATGGGTAATGAAAACAAATTATTTGTATCTGATATTTCATTTACTATGCCGTTTCCGTTTCCGTTATCGTCAACATTAGCAATTAAATTAAATTGCAACGGAATATTTGCTGGAATTGTTACTGTAATAGTTCCTGTTTCTAATCCGTCAATTGGAATGACGTTTTGCGTAAAAGCGGATCCAATTACAACATTATCAGCGTAAAAAGTAATTGGTGTATTCGCAGGTAAACTGGCTGTAGAATTGTTGTTTGTTACGGTGTAATTGATTTGAAGTTGTCTTACATTACAACTTAAAGCTGGTGCTGGAAAGGTAATTCGAGCATCTGGTAACTGGCTGTTTAATTTTGTTACAATAGCATTAATCATTACATAATCTTGACCTGAAGTTAATTGAATTAACGCGGAAGTATCACCGATATTTATATTGTTTTGGATGTTGTAAATATCCAAATCCATATTGTATAATTGATTGGAATTGGTAGTAGAATTCGTACCGTTAAAAGCATTATTGGCAGGGTTTAAAGGCGGATTGCTAATTATATTTCCATTGATTCGCAATGTTTCATTCACTTGAATTCCGGAATCGCCTTCCCAAGCTAAAAAACCAATTTTCGCATCCACATTATCAATTACGTTTAACGCATTAAGTCTAACATTTAGATTGTTTTGTAATTGCGATACCACTTGCAACCCATCGTAAATATTTAACTGATTTAAGGGTAATGATAGGTTTTTATATACTACAATTAATGCCCAACCTGCAAAATTAGTACTGTTTTGCGCGTGAAGCGGTACGAAACTACTCACATCTAAATCTGAAAAAGTATAGGTGCCATTTCCGGTGGATTGTACTTGTGAGGTAACATTCGCAAATGCACTAAAATAATTAAACGATTGACTTTGAGTTAATATATTTGAAAAAGTTCTGGTAGCAAGTACATCTGTACCATTTAATTTGACGTTAAAATCGCCAGTTCCACAGCCTGCCCAATATAAATAGGCGCTTTCAATAATGTCATTGGTGCCAAGTGCTAATGTGGCCGAAGATGTTGTTAAAACCGCCGGAGTAGTTTGAAATGAATTTTCAACAGGATTTAATGTATTTCCTACAAAAGTAAAGTCGTATCTTCCATTAAATTGGCTATATAAACCAATATTTTGAGAAAATGAAAATTTTAGGAAAAACACAAAAAACACTAGTGATTTTTTCATCAACAGGTTTTAAAATTTAATATTTATGCTGAATAATTTTACCAAAGTAATAAATTTTACTAATTTCCCCAAAGATTTATGAAGCGAAATTGTTATTTCTCATAATTAGAACACTCAAAATCAATAATGAATACGTTTAAAATAATAAAATATACTTCCGAATATTATAATTTATGGAATGACTTTGTAGCAGATGCAAAAAATGCTACATTTTTGTTTCATCGAGATTTTATGGAATACCATTCGGATCGATTTGAAGATTATTCGTTGCTTATTTTTGATGAAAAGGAAAACTTAAAAGCACTTTTTCCTGCAAATAGAATTGAAAACGACCTTTTTTCGCATCAAGGTTTAACTTATGGCGGACTAATCTTAGATGAAAAAAGCAAACTTTCTGAAATAATTCATTTAAACTATAATTTATTTCAATATTTATTTGAAGCCGGATTTAATAAAGTACAATTAAAAATAATTCCTCCAATTTATAATTCCTTCCCATCGGACGAAATGGAATATATTTCATTTTTATTACAAGCTAAGCTTATTCGAAGAGATGCCATAGCTATTTTGGAATTAGCAAATAAAATTGTGCCTTCTCGTGTTCGTAAAAGAGGCATAGAAACAGGCGAAAAACAACAATTAAAAATTGTAGAAGAAACCTCTTTTGATTTATTTTGGGAAAAACTATTAATTCCTAATTTATATACCAAATACAATTCAAAACCCATACATACTGTGGAAGAAATGACTTATTTAAAGTCTAAATTTCCTAAATTAATCAGACAATTTAATGTGTATTTTGAAAATGAAATTATAGGTGGCGTAACTGTCTTTATTACAAAAAACGTAATTCATCCTCAGTATATTTCAGGAAATAAAGCATTTAACACAAAATTAGGTGGTTTAGATTTTTTATACAATCATTTAATTCAAAACGTATTCTCAAATGATAAATATTTTGATTTTGGAATTTCTAATGAAAATAATGGATTACAACTGAGAGAAAGTTTACATTATTGGAAAGAATCTTTTGGTGCAAGAACAATTGTTCAAAATTTTTATGAAATTGAGACTAAAAATTACGAAAAATTAAATCAGGTATTGATATGATAAAATTCCTCGATTTACATAAATTAAATAAGCCTTTTGAAGCTCATTTTTTAACTAAAACTAAAGCGTTTTTAGATAACGGTTGGTATATTTTAGGTGACGAAGTAAAACAATTTGAAACAAGTTTTGCCACATTTTCTAAATCAAAGTATTGTATTGGAGTAGGAAATGGGTTAGATGCTTTAGTGCTTATATTAAAAGCAAATATTCAATTAGGAAACATCAATAAAGGTGATGAAGTGATAGTTCCTGCAAACACCTACATAGCTTCTGTTTTGGCAATTTTACAAGCCGATTTAATTCCTGTTTTTGTAGAACCAAATATCGAAACATACAATATCGATACCAATTTAATTGAAGAAAAAATAACTTCAAAAACTAAGGCTATTTTGGTGGTTCATTTATATGGACAATTGGCTGAAATGGATAAAATTAATGCTATTTGTGCGTCAAATAATTTACTTATAATTGAAGATGCTGCTCAAGCGCACGGATTAACTTTTATTGGTAATCACACGAGAGCTTTTAGCTTTTATCCAGGAAAAAATTTAGGTGCTTTAGGCGATGGCGGTGCCATTACAACTAACGATGATGCATTAGCAGAAATTTTATTTTCTTTACGAAATTATGGCTCAAATAAGAAATACCATAACGATTTTATTGGAGTAAATTCAAGATTAGATGAATTGCAAGCCGCCTTTTTAAACATCAAATTACCATATTTAAATACTGAAAACGAGGCACGAAAAAAAATAGCAAAACGTTATTTATCTGAAATTAAAAATAATAAAATTGAATTGCCAATTTGCAATAATTTTAATGATCATATTTTTCATTTATTTGTAATTCGTACAGAAAACAGAGGTACGTTGCAAGAATATTTATTTAAGAACGGAATAGAAACAGTAATTCATTATCCAATTCCGCCTCACATACAAAAAGCATTGCAAGAATTTAATCATTTAAGTTTACCAATTACAGAAAAAATTCATCAAGAAGTGCTGAGTTTACCAATGAGTTCCGTGTTGTCAGATGAAGAAATTACGCATATTATTGCTACTTTAAATTCGTATTAATTGTCTGAAATTAAAAAAATAATACAACAACCTTTATTCAAAATTACTTCTTTGAATAGTGTTCATATATTGTTGAAATTGATTTTTGGTTTCATCACTTCAAAAGCGTTAGCCCTTTTTGTTGGTGCAAACGGAATGGCCTATGTAGGAAATTTTAGAGCCTTTTTAAATGTATTGGAAAATTTTTCTTTACTTGGAATTCAGAATGCCGTTGTGAAATATGTTTCTGAATTTCAGAATGATAGATCTAAATTGAAATCGGTTTTAGCTACTTTTGGATTGTTGCTTTTAACTTCTTCTATTGCAATTAGTTTGTTTTTAATTTTAGGAGCTGATTATTTATCCAAACAAATTTTTAATCACTCAGAAATATATAGTTTCGTATTTTACAGTATAGCGGTTGTATTTCCATTATATGTTTTTTCAACGTTTTGTATTTCAGTAGTTAACGGTTTTCAGGAATATAAAAATGTTATTTATATTCAGATTATTTCAAGTGCAATTGCTTTGATTTTTTCAGTATTTTTTATCTATTATTATTCCACAATTGGCGCATTAGTTTCATTAATTTTCGCACCAATTTTTGTTTTTTTTGTTAGTCTTTTTTACTTAAAGAAACATATCCGTTTTCGGGATGTTTTATCTATTGAATTTTTCGATTTCAAAGTAGTGAAAAATTTGTCTGAATATGTGTTAATGGCACTTGTTTCTGGTGTAATTGGTTCTTTCGTGTTATTGGAAATCCGAACTGATATTGTTGCAATTACAGGTTTACAACAAGCAGGTATTTACGAAGGTTTACAACGCATTTCGTCTTATTATTTATTATTTGTTTCTTCTATAATGGCGATTTATTTTTATCCAAAATTAGCAGAAATGAATTCAAATAGTAAAGAAATTGTTTTACACTATTTAAAAACGATTATTCCACTTTTCACTATTGGTTTAGTAATTATTTATTTTTTGCGAAAATACATTATTCAGGTTTTGTTTTCTTCGGAATTTGAATCGATGGAATCGTTGTTTTTATGGCAATTAATTGGCGATGTGTTAAAAGCTACTTCACTTATTTTTGGAACCCTACTAATAGCAAAGAAACAGACTAAAGTTTTTATAATTACAGAAATAATATCGTTGTGTATTATGTATTTTTCTTCAAATTGGATGTTGCATACTATTGGAATAAATGGAATAGTAATGGCTCATACGGTTACTTATTTTATGTATTTGTTAGTAATGGTTTTTATATTTTTCAAAAAAATGAAAAAGTAATAACAGTACGATTGGATAAAATACAATATGAAATCTATCGCCTTGTGTGCTTGATATTCCTGAAATAAAAAAAATGTAACTAAAATATAATGCAAAAACAAAGACAATTTTATTATGTTTTTTAAAAGTTATAATAAAATAAATCGCTAACAGTAACCCAAATAGGGTGGTTAATTTGTTTTGCCATTCTTTTATTTCTGAAATAAGTTTTATTTTTATATCATAATGTTTCTCATTTTCATTATTTCTTAGATTTTGGAGTCTTGAAGTCGCTGTTTTTGTATTTTCACTACTATTTTTTTATAACGAAAGAACTTACTTTTGAGTAAAAAAATAATTGAAATGAAGCATTTCGAGCTATATATTGCTTAGTAAAATATGGATTATTTTGTTTGTAACCAAAGCGTTACATACTTTTGAGCTTGAGTAATATAATGATGTTCTTTATGTATAAATTGAATAGCATTTTGACCAATTCGATTAATTTCTGAGGGATTTTCAATCAAATACGATAATTTTTCAACTAAATAATTTACATCGGGCAATGCATTTACTGCTACATCATCTTCTTTTAAATGATAATGTTTTAAAAATTCAGTTTCAGCACCCGTAAACACTACTTTTCCTTTAGCCATAGCTTCTAAGGCATTAAAACCTTGATCAAAACCATATACTTGGTCTAAAATAATATGTGCGCTTTCAAAATGTTTTTGATATGTTGTATAAGGTATATCTGTAGTAATTTTAACTTCAATCAAATTAGGATAATTTTCTTGAAGAATTACTAACGCTTTTTGAAAAAAAGAAACACCTTTCGTAAAAGAATTTCCTGAATTTATCCCTAAAAAAATAGAAATTTTTCCAGAAATTGTAGTTTCACTACTTCCAGTTTTATCAATATTTATAGGATTTGCAATCATTCCTAAATACTTTTCATTTCCAATTAGCGGTGCAACATAATCCAAATCAGACGAAATAACACCAGAACTATTTTTGTATAAAAATTGATGGATTTTTTGATGTGAATTGGTTAAAAAATCAAAATAGTAGTCATATTGTTTTTTAGCTTCAGGAATACCTTCAAAATAAGGATTCATTACAGAATATTTGTCTTTTTGTTGTAACATATGAGATACGGTCATATAATCTATACCACAACACATTAAGAATACTTTTTTATTTTGCTTGAAAATACGTTTCAGTAAAAACAATTCTAATTTAAAAGTAGTTTGAATTGGTCTTTCATTAATTAACTGAACGACATCAAAGTTTTTTAGTTTTTTGGAAATCCACCAAAATCTAATTCCGTGTTCTAACAAAGCTAAATCATATTTGAAAATTCTTGCCCAAATTTGTCTTGGAATATTTCCTAATTTAGATTTAAAAAAATTGGCTCGTATACTAATATCTGCAGGATAGTTTTTAAAGCCGTCGCCATTATTCACTAAAACAACTTCGTGACCTAATGCCAAAAGTCCTTCTTTTAATGAATTGTGTAACCGACTAAATTCTCCTACAAGTAGTATTTTCATTGTTTTATTTTAATATTTCAAATATAAAGAAAAAACCTATATGTTTTATTTCATATAGGTTTTAGTCTGTTTTGTGAATATCCGAAAATCTAATTTACCTTTTTAAGATCAAAAGTAATAGCGTTTTTTACTTTTTCTTTCAAAATAGCTATGTCAATTACTTCTTTCATCGTATCAACATAATGAAAAGTTAAGCCGGCTAAATAATCGGCTTTTATTTCTTCAATATCACGTTTGTTTTCTTTACACAAGATAATTTCTTTAATATTGGCACGTTTTGCAGCTAATATTTTTTCCTTAATTCCGCCAACAGGTAAGACTTTTCCACGTAAAGTAATTTCCCCAGTCATGGCAATATTTTTCTTAATTCTACTTTGTGTAAAACTAGAAACCATTGAGGTTAACATCGCAATACCGGCACTTGGTCCGTCTTTTGGAGTAGCACCCTCTGGTACGTGAATGTGAATATTATATTGGTTTAATATTTCAGGTTCAATATTCAATTGTTTGGCATTGGCTTTAATATATTCTAACGCAATTGTAACCGATTCTTTCATAACAGTTCCTAAATTTCCTGTCATAGTCATCGCGCCTTTTCCTTTAGAAACTAACGATTCAATAAATAAAATATCACCACCAACAGATGTCCAAGCTAATCCTGTAACTACACCAGCTGTATCGTTATTTTCATATTTATCACGTTCCATTCTTGGCGATTTTAGTACTTCAAGAATATCAGCATCTGTTACTTTTATATTATAGTCTTCTTCCATAGCTACAGATTTTGCAGCATATCGAACCATTTGAGCAATCGTTTTATCTAAACCACGAACACCAGATTCACGTGTATAACCCGTTACGATTTTTTCTAATTGTTTTTTACCAATTTGTAAATCTTTTGTAGTTAATCCGTGTTCCTTTAATTGTTTTGGTAGCAAGAAGTTTTTCGCAATTTCAATTTTTTCTTCAATGGTATAACCCGACATATTTATAATTTCCATTCTATCTCTTAACGCAGGTTGAATGGTTGATAAACTGTTTGATGTAGCTATAAACATAACTTTTGAAAGGTCGTAACCTAGTTCTAAGAAATTATCATGGAAGTCGCTATTTTGTTCTGGATCTAAAACTTCTAATAGGGCAGAAGATGGATCTCCATTATGACTTGAAGATAATTTGTCAATTTCATCTAAAACAAAAACAGGATTTGATGTTTTTGCTTTTTTTATAGATTGAATAATTCTACCTGGCATTGCTCCGATATAGGTTTTACGATGGCCACGAATTTCTGCTTCGTCACGTAAACCACCTAATGAAATTCTAACATATTCTCTTCCTAATGCCTCAGCAACCGATTTTCCAATAGATGTTTTTCCAACCCCTGGAGGTCCGTATAAGCATAAAATTGGCGATTTCATATCGTTGCGCAGTTTTAAAACCGCTAAATGTTCTACTATACGTTTTTTTACATCTTCTAAACCAAAATGGTCTCGGTCTAAAATTTGTTGTGCTTTTTTAAGATCAAATTTATCTTTAGAAAACTCATTCCAAGGCAATTCTAAAAATAAATCTAAATAATTGCGTTGTATTCCAAAATCTGGCGAATTTGGATTGGTTCTTTGTAATTTATAAATTTCTTTATCAAAATGTTCCGCTGTTTTTGCATCCCATTTTTTACTTTTTCCTTTGTTACGCATTTCTTCAATTTCAGCATCGTGCGAAACGCCACCCAATTCTTCCTGAATGGTTTTCATTTGTTGCTGCAAGAAATATTCGCGTTGTTGTTGGTCTAAATCAAATCGAACTTTAGATTGAATGTCATTTTTTAACTCCAATTTCTGAAGTTCTAAATTCATATAACGTAAGGTTTCTAAAGCGCGCTCTTTCAGATCTACAATACCCAATAAATATTGCTTATCCGAAACATTTAAATTCATATTTGAAGACACAAAATTGATTAAAAACGGATTACTTTCGATGTTTTTAATTGCAAAAGTGGCCTCTGAAGGAATGTTTGGACTTTCTTTAATGATTTCAATTGCTAAATCTTTAATAGATTCAATTATTGTAGAAAATTCTTCATCTTTTTTCTTCGGACGCACTTCATTTACTTCCTTTATTTTGGCTTTGAAGTAAGGTTCGCTTTGGGTAAATTCACTTATTTC
>NZ_JBIKJI010000014.1:0-24509 GCF_044361065.1 Flavobacterium sp. | reverse complement strand
AAAGTAAAAAACGTTAGTTTCATCTTTATACCATTTATTAACTATAGGTGTAAAAGATGGTGAATCAAATTCAATATAAATATCATCATCGCTAACATTTGTAACAGTATTACTAATACACGATGCTACAGAAAAAACTTTATAAACTTTAGTCTCTTCTGGTGGGGCAACATTACTTTCTTCTTTTGAGCAAGATGATATAAACAGAACTAATGTAAAAACATTTAAAATAATTTTTTTCATATTTTTATATTTTAAGTTAATTTTTTTATAAAATTAATTAATATATAACAAATAACAAATTTATTATTCAAGTAACATTTATAGATTAAAATTTTATTACAAAAAAGTTAAAGAAAAATGTTTATTGAATTAAATTATAGTGGAGAATACCGGATTCGAACCGGTCGCCTCTACGCTGCCAGCGTAGCGCTCTAGCCAAATGAGCTAATCCCCCTTTATTTTTCAAATATAAAAAAAATCCCGACCTAAGTCGGGATAAATATATAAAATAAAAATAATTTTATTAAGATAATGCTGCTTTTACTTGGTCAGCTGCTTCTTGAAACTGAACTGCTGATAAAATTGGCATACCTGAATTATCAATTAACTCTTTTGCAATTTCTGCATTTGTACCTTGTAAACGAACAATAATTGGCACTTTAATAGCATCACCCATATTTTTATAAGCATCAACTACACCTTGTGCTACTCTATCACAACGTACAATTCCACCAAAAATATTAATTAAAATAGCTTTTACATTCGCATCTTTTAAAATAATACGGAAAGCGGTTTCAACACGTTTTGCATCTGCAGTTCCTCCAACATCTAAGAAGTTTGCAGGTTCAAAACCAGCGTATTTAATTAAATCCATAGTAGCCATAGCTAAACCAGCACCGTTTACCATACATCCAACCGTTCCATCTAAATCTACATAATTTAAACCAACTTCTTTCGCTTCAACTTCAATAGGATTTTCTTCACGAACATCTCGCATTTCAGCTAAATCTTTATGACGGAATAAAGCATTATCATCTAAATCAACTTTAGCATCAACTGCAATAATTTTATTATCTGACGTTTTTAAAACTGGATTAATTTCAAACATAGTAGCGTCTGAACCAATGTACGCTTTATATAAAGCATCTACAAATTTTACCATTTCTTTAAATGCCTCACCTGATAAACCTAAATTAAAAGCAATTTGTCTTGCTTGAAATCCTTGTAAACCAACTGAAGGATCGATTTCTTCAGTAAAAATTAAATGCGGTGTATGTTCAGCCACTTCTTCAATATCCATTCCACCTTCTGTAGAATACATAATCATATTACGACCTTTACCTCTATTTAATAAAACAGACAGATAAAATTCTTTCGTTTCAGATTCACCTGGATAATATACATCTTCAGCAATTAAAACTTTATGAACTCTTTTTCCTGTTGGAGGTGTTTGAGGCGTAATCAAATCCATACCAATAATTTGACCTGCAATTTCTTTAACTTGGTCTAAATTTTTAGCTAATTTAACTCCACCACCTTTTCCACGACCACCTGCGTGAATTTGAGCTTTTATTACATGCCAACCTGTTCCGGTTTCAGCAGTTAATTGTTTTGCTTTTTCTACAGCTTCTTCTGCATTATTGGCCACGTGACCACGTTGTATGCGCACGCCATAGCTTGCTAATATTTCTTTACCTTGATATTCGTGTACGTTCATAATTATGTATGAGTTAATCTTGTTTAAAGTGCGACAAAAATAATAAAGTAATTGGTAATTGACTAATTTTATTCTGATTTTTAAAATTAAATTTGATAATTTAGTATAGCTATTGTTATATTTATAACATTTTGTTATTTAATTATTTTATTTGTGTAATAATTTTAGTTTGGAAATTATCTAAACTACTTTTACAAAAAAATAAAAAATGCAAAATTCAGAATTAGTACAAGTAGCACAAGAATTTGGTTGTCCATTGTATGTGTACGATGCCGAAAAAATTATAACGCAATATAATAGATTAACAAAAGCTTTTCATAAGATTGAAAATTTTAAAATTCATTATGCAGTAAAAGCACTTTCAAATGTTTCTGTATTAAAATTATTAAAAAATGAAGGCTGTGGATTAGATACGGTTTCTATTGAAGAAGTGATGCTTGGACTTCATACCGGTTTTCAACCTAGCGAAATTATGTATACCCCAAATGGTGTTTCTTTTGAAGAAATTGAAAAAGTAGCCGAAATGGGTGTGCAAATAAACATTGATAATCTATCTATTTTAGAACATTTTGGCGCAAAACATCCAACCATTCCAGTATGTATTCGAGTAAATCCGCATGTTATGGCTGGAGGAAACGCGAATATTTCTGTTGGACATATTGATAGTAAATTTGGTATTTCGATTCATCAATTGCCTCATATTATTCGAATTGTAGAAAATACAAAAATGCATATCAATGGTATTCATATGCACACAGGATCTGATATTTTAGATGTTGAAGTATTTTTATATGCTGCCGAAATTTTATTTGAAACTGCCAAACAATTTAAAAATCTTGATTTTATTGATTTCGGAAGCGGCTTTAAAGTGCCATATAAAAAAGGAGATATTGAAACGGATATTGAAGAATTTGGTAGAAAATTAAGCAAACGCTTCCTTGCCTTCGAAAAAGAATATGGTAGAAATTTAACTTTAGTATTTGAACCAGGCAAATTTTTAGTTAGCGAAGCAGGTGTTTTTTTAGCGAAAGTAAATGTTGTAAAACAAACCACTTCAACAGTTTTTGCTGGTGTTGATACCGGTTTTAATCATTTAATTCGACCGATGCTTTATGGAGCAGAACATCACATAGAAAACATATCAAATGCAAAAGGAAAAGAACGTTATTATTCCGTGGTAGGCTATATTTGTGAAACCGATACTTTTGCAACAAACAGAAGAATTTCTGAAATTCATGAAGGTGATATTTTAAGTTTTAAAAATGCAGGCGCATATTGTTTTTCAATGGCTTCCAATTACAATTCCAGAGTAAAACCTGCAGAAGTATTATGGAAAAACGGCACAGCTCATTTGATTAGGCAACGAGAAACTTTTGAAGATATTTTAAGAAATCAAGTTGAAATTGAAATGTAATACTATAATTATGACTAGTTCTATAACACTATATGTTTATTTTGAACTAGTCATAAAAATTATTTACTTTAAAATAGCTTCAAAATTAGGTTTAAAATAATTTGGACCTTTCATTACCTTTCCGTCTTCACGATAAATAGGTTTTCCATCTTCTCCTAATTTACTCATATTACTTCGCTGAATTTCATCAAACACAGCTTCGATTTTATGTTGCAACCCGTGTTCTAAAATTGTACCACATAAAATATATAACATATCGCCAAGTGCATCCGCAATTTCTACTATATCATTATTTTGTACAGCTTCTAAATATTCCTCGTTTTCTTCCTTCATTAATTCAAAACGAAGGTTGTTTTTCTGAGTTCCTAAATCGGCTTTCATTTCTTCACTTACACCTAATCCATAAGTAGTATGAAATAATTTTACTGCATTTAATTGTTTTTGCATAATATAAGTTTAAACATTAATTGAAATTTGATAATTCGTGGCAATCTTTTTTTTTGATATTATATGGTATAAAATTATATTTTAAAACTTGTAATCCTTAAATTTGAAAAAAAAATTATCAACATGTTTTCAAAAGGACAAAGTGTATTTGCAATTTTATTTGCAATTTCTTTTATAACAATTATTGTTTTTATGTATTTAAAGGATAAAAAAATACATAAACAGCAATATAAAGGAGTAAAATGGATTGTTTTGGGATTTTTACTTTTTATTTTATTCTTATTTTTAATTAAGGGTTACATAAAAGAATAATTTATTATATTTGATTTTAAATCCCCAAATAAATGAAAATTTTAAAATATTTATCGCTTTTATTTCTGCTATTCCTTTTGGCTTTTGTAGTTTTTGTTGCCACACAACCTGCTACTTATGAAATTACAAAACAAAAAGAAATAAATACACCAAGTAATTCTGTGTTTGAATATGTAAACGATTTTTCTAATTGGAATGATTGGCAACAATTCAATACAGAAGAAAATTTTAATTTTACCACTTCTCAAAATACTATTGGAAAAAAATCATATGTAAAATGGGATTCTGAAAATGCTATTATTACCACTTTTGCTCAAAAAGATTCCATATCGCAACTCTTTATTCAAAACGATAACAAGCAAACATTGCATTGGAAATTCAAGAAATTGGGAAACAATACGTTAGCATCCGTAACTATTAAAGGCGATTTATCATTTACAGAAAAAATATATTCTGTATTAAATGGAGGAATTACTAGTTATGTAGGTCCGCAGATACAAGAAAGTTTAAATAAAATTAACAACTATTTTGTAAGTGAATTAGGTGAATATGATATAAAAGTTGAAGGATTGGTGAACAGACCTTCAATTAATTATTTAGAACAAAAAGATTCTTGTTTAGTTAAAGATTTTCCGAAAAAATCTAAAGCATTGTTAAAAACAATGAAAAATTTCATCAAATCAAATGATATTGAAACGTTAGAAGTGCCTTTTGTAATGTTTCAGAATTATGAAAACGAAAACAAAATAGTTTATGCAATGTGCGTTCCAGTAAAAGAAAAAGTATTCACAACACCAGATAGTCAAATTCAAGGTAAAAACTACAGCTCATTTTTAGCTATAAAAACCACATTAAAAGGTGATTATTCTCATATGAAAAAAGCGTGGGCTAAAACAAGAAATTACATTAAAACAAAAAAATTCAACGAAGACAAAAAAGGATTTTATATTGGAATTTACAAAAAATCTGTTCCAGAAGTAAATGAACCCTCAAAATGGGTGACAGAAATTTTTATACCTATTATTAAAAAAGAAACAGCTCCTAAAAAAGTAATCGTTAACGACAGTACTGAAACAGTAACTGCTGAAAAAGTAGAATAATTACTTACTTATTTCTGTAGTAATCATATTATTTGTCATTTTCGGACCAAAGCTTTTTACTTTTGTCGTACATAAAACGTATAAATTACTATTAAAAACAGGAACAAGTGTTGTTGGGTAACGTTTAAGAGGATCTTCTATTTTTACCGAATACCCTTTTTCTTCTGGAGTAAAATTAGCTTTTAATTGCAGCAAATATTGGTCTTCGCAAATGTTGTAAAACCATCTTTCTTCAGCATTTGCCAGCGTAACTCTGTAATTTTTAGCAAAAGTTAAGGTTTTATCTTTATGAATTAAACTAAATTCGTTATTGGTATTTACAACTTCGTTTCCTTGCGCATCTACTAAAGTAATCTGCAAATCGTTAATGATTTTTTTGGTAGCACTATCAATTGGGTTGGCTACCAAATAAGTCGTGAAATCATACCCACAATGCGGTAAACCTTCTTGCGAAAAGCCAAAAGCTGAAATAAAAATAAGTAAAATAAATTTCTTCATAATTGAACGTTCGCAAAAAACGAACCAAAGTAGATTTTACCTATAAATTAAAATTGTGGCGTTGTTAAATATGCATATATTTTTTCACGTTGTAAATCGGTAAGCTTAGTATTTTTTTGCATACGAATAACTATCGGTTTCCACTGTTCTGCAGTAAAACTTTCTTTTTCATATAAACTATGACAATCCGCACAACTTGTGGTATATAAATTTTTACCTTCAGCGATAACTTCAGCTGTTATTTCTAACTTTTCAGCTGCGATTTCTTTAACAACCGGAATTTCCTCTGTTACAACAACTTTTTTTGGTGCACAGGCAAATACAACTGATACAATCACTAATCCAATTAATACGCTTGATTTCATTTATTTTTTTTTAGATTTTCAAATATATAAAAAATCCGTATCGAAAAGATATCGAAACGGATTTTATAAGTTATTTTTTTACTCAATTCTTACTGATTACTAAAAACTGAATACTGCCTACTCTTATTTCACATCCATTAATTCAACGTCAAATACTAAAGTAGCATCTGGTGGAATAACGCCTCCAGCACCTGAACTTCCATATCCTAAATACGATGGAATTACAAAACGAGCTTTATCACCTACTTGTAATAAGGCAATTCCTTCATCCCATCCTTCAATAACTTGCCCTACTCCTAATTGAAAATCTATTGGTTGTTTTCTTTTATACGATGAATCAAAAACTTGTCCGTTTTCTAAAGCACCTTGATAGTGCACAGAAACTTTTTTACCTTTTTCAGCTTGTTTTCCACTACCCTTTTGAATAATTTGGTAACGTAAACCACTTTCTGTTTTTGAAAAACCAGCGGCTAATTTTTCCATTGCGGCTTCAGCAGCTTGTTTTTGTTCTAAAATTCTTTTTTCACGAGAACCTTCGAAGGTTCTAAACGCTTCAATAGCATTCCATTTTTCTGCTTCAGCACCTACTCTAATAATTTCAATTGAATCTAAAGCATCATTTCCAGCCACTGCATCAACAACATCTTGTCCTTCCACAACATGACCAAAAACAGTATGTTTACCATCTAACCAATTGGTTGGAACGTGTGTGATAAAAAACTGCGAACCATTAGTTCCAGGTCCTGCATTTGCCATAGATAATACGCCTGGCTTATCATGTTTTAATTCTGGATGAAATTCATCATCAAATTGGTACCCAGGACCACCTGTTCCTTGACCTTGAGGACAACCCCCTTGAATCATAAAGTCAGGTATAACTCTATGAAATTTTAAACCATTATAATATGGAGTACCCATTGGTTTTGCTTTATTTTCTAATTGACCTTCAGCCAAACCTACAAAGTTTCCAACCGTTCCAGGTGTTTTATCGTGAGTTAACTTTACTAAAATTGAACCTTTTGCTGTATTAAATTTAGCGTAAATTCCGTCTTGCATTGCTTTTTCTTTTTAAATTAAAGTACAAATTTACTACTTTTTTACCTATATTTGAATGGTTTTTAATCAAAAAATAAATCAAAAATGAATTTAGAACCATTGGGCAAAATGCTTTTAAAAGAATACTATATTTGCAACTTAATAGAATTCAAAACTAAAAAACTATGCGCGTTGATATCATTACCGTTTTACCAGAATTAATTAGAAGTCCTTTTGAAGGTTCGATGATGAAAAGAGCCATTGATAAAGGCTTGGTAGAAGTCCATTTTCATAATTTACGCGATTATAGTACGAACAAACAAAAAAGCGTTGACGATTACCAATTTGGCGGTGGTGCTGGTATGGTGATGAATATTCAACCTATTGACGATTGCATTACCAAACTAAAAAGTGAACGCGATTACGATGAAATCATTTACATGACACCAGACGGAGAAACGCTAAACCAAAAAATGGCCAATTCTATGTCGATGTTAGGAAATTTAATTATTTTATGTGGACATTACAAAGGCGTTGACCAACGTGTGCGCGATATGCACATTACTAAAGAAATTTCTATTGGCGATTATGTGTTATCGGGTGGTGAATTAGGTGCAGTAATTTTATGCGATACCTTATTTCGTTTGATTCCTGGAGTTTTGAATGATGAAACTTCTGCACTAACCGATAGTTTTCAAGATAATTTATTATCACCACCAATATATACGCGTCCAGCAGAATATAAAGGGATTAAAATTCCAGATATTTTGTTAAGCGGTAACTTTCCAGAAATAGAAAAATGGCGCGAACAAAAAGCCTACGAACACACATTAGCCAGAAGACCAGATTTGTTGGAAGAATAATCTTATTTACGATTTTAGATTTTGGATTTACGAAAAATCCCGAGCAAAACTCGGGATTATTTATAAATAACAATTCGTAAATCCAAAATCGTAAATCGTAAATTAAGAATACATTTTTGTACGTAATTCTTTAATTTTATCGTCTTCTAAATATTCATCAAACGTCATGTAACGGTCGATAACACCATTTGGCGTAATTTCTAAAATTCTATTTCCAACGGTTTGAGCAAATTCATGGTCATGTGTTGTTAATAAAATAGACCCTTTAAAGTTATTTAGCGAGTTGTTAAATGCAGTAATAGATTCTAAGTCTAAGTGATTGGTTGGTTCATCTAACATTAATACATTGGCACGAATCATCATCATTCGAGACAACATACAACGTACTTTTTCGCCTCCAGAAAGTACATTACATTTTTTTAAGGCTTCTTCTCCTGAGAAAATCATTTTTCCTAAAAAACCACGAACATAGACTTCATCGCGTTCTTCTTCTGTTTTTACCCATTGGCGTAACCAATCTACTAAATTTAAATCAACACTATCAAAAAAGCTATGATTTTCAACTGGTAAATACGATTGCGTGGTGGTAATTCCCCAATCAAACGTTCCTGAATCTTGTTTTTTTAATCCATTTAAAATATCATAAAAAGCTGTTGTTGCACGAGAATCTTTAGAGAAAACCACAATTTTATCGCCTTTTGCCATATTCAAATGGATGTCTTTAAATAAAACGTCTCCATCTTGCGATGCTGATAAATTTTGTATATTTAAAATTTGGTCACCCGCTTCACGCTCGGTTTCAAAAATAATAGCTGGATATCTTCTACTTGATGGTTTAATTTCATCTAAGTTTAATTTTTCAATCATTTTTTTACGAGAAGTAGCTTGTTTAGATTTCGCCACATTGGCACTAAAACGACGAATGAACTCTTCTAATTCTGCTTTTTTCTCTTCTGCTTTTTTGTTTTGTTGGGCTTTCTGACGCGCCGCTAATTGGCTACTTTCATACCAAAAAGTATAATTTCCTGAATAATGTGTGATTTTCGCAAAATCAATATCTGAAATATGAGTACAAACTGCATCTAAAAAGTGACGGTCATGCGAAACTACTAAAACCGTATTCTCATAATTTGCTAAGAAATTTTCTAACCAACCGATGGTTTCAAAATCCAAATCATTTGTTGGCTCATCCATAATCAATACATCAGGATTACCAAATAAAGCTTGAGCTAACAACACACGAACTTTTAATTTACCTTCTAATTCACCCATTGCAGTATAATGGTGTTCAGCGCCAATTTCTAAATTAGATAATAAAGAAGCTGCGTCACTTTCTGCATTCCAACCATTCATTTCGTCAAATTGCAATTGCAACTCGCCTATTCTATCGGCATTTTTATCATCATAATCTGCATACAAAGCATCCATTTCAGATTTAATAGCGTGTAACGTTTTGTTACCAATTAAAACCGTGTCTAAAACCGTAAATTCATCAAACATATTGTGATTTTGATTTAAAACCGACATACGTTTTCCTGGTTCTAAAATTACTCTACCTGAAGTAGGATCCAATTCACCAGCTATGATTTTTAAGAATGTTGATTTTCCAGCACCGTTAGCACCAATAATCCCATAACAGTTTCCTTGAGTGAACGTGGTATTTACTTCATCGAATAGAATTCTTTTACCAAATTGTACCGATAAATTTGAAATTGTAAGCATGTATTTTTATTTTAATTTACCGCAAAATTAGCAAAAAGCAACGAGTTTTCACAGTTTTATTTTAATATTCTATTTGTAATTTTTAACGCTACATTAACATCTTAACTGTTTTAAATCAAATACATTTGTTATTATGTTTAAATAAAACTATGCAAAAAAATTACATTTTCATTAAATACTTTTTTTTCTTACTTCTTGCAACCTCTTTAGTATCTTGTAAAGATGGCTTCATGGGTGAAAATCATGTGGCGTACTTTGGTGGTGAAATTGAAAATCCAAAGAATAATTTTGTTGTGTTTATGAAAAACGACAAAGTGGTGGATACTTTTTATTTAGATGAAAACAATCGCTTTTTTCATAAATTCGATTCATTAACACCAGGATTATACAGTTTTAAACACGATCCCGAATATCAATATGTGTTTTTTGATAAAAATGATAGTTTAATGATTCGTTTAAACAGCAATGATTTTGATAATTCCTTAATGTTTTGCGGACGTGGTGATGAGAAAAACAATTTTATGATGGAATTGTATTTAAAAGACATGAAATTAAAAAATGATTTATTTGATGTTTACGAACAACCTGAAAAAGTATTTTCTAAATATATAGATTCTTCCAATCAAAATATTAAAAATTTATACAATAAAAGAAAAGCATTTATCAACTGGTCTGAAGAATTTGACGAAGTAGCAAAAACCAATATTTTATTAAATTATGCCTACAAAAAAGAAGTTTTTCCTATAGTACACGAATTTAAAACTGGTGAAAATATAAAAACCGATTTACCAAAATCGTACTATAATTACAGAAAAAAAATTGATGTGAATCAAGCCAATTTATTGTACTATTCTCCCTTTATTAATTATATGACAAGTATGCTAAACAATATTGTACTAACCAAAAGCAAAGGGAATTTAGACGATATGAGTTTAGAAAATAATATTAAAAAACTTGAAATTATAGATACACTTATAAAAAACAAACACGTTAAAAATTTGGTTGTCAATAATATTGCCAATATGTATTTACTTTCAGATCAATGTTCCATAAATAACGGGAAGTTTTTTACTTTATATTCAAAAATGGTCTCAAATGAGAATATGAAAGCTAAAGTAATGAAGACGGCAAATAATATTCAAAAACTTAGAAATAATAATGTGTTACCAGAAATTAATGTGTTGGACACTAATAATAAAAAAGTTCAGATTAGTAAATTAATCACTAAAAAAACAATTATTTATTTTTGGACCAAACAATCGGATTCGCATTCTTTCTATTCACATAAAAAAGTAGATGAACTAAAAGCAAAGTATCCTGACATTCAATTTATAGCTATAAATATCAATAACACGCAAGAAGATTGGTTAAAAGAAATTAAAACAAAGAAATATTCCAATTCCATTGAATTAAGAGCATTAGATTTTGAAGAATTACAAAATAAATGGGTAATTAATAAAGTATACCGAACACTAATTATAAATAAAAACGGCACGATAAATAATGCTTTTGTAAGCTTATTTGATGCCAATTTTGAAAGTTATTTACAATAGAAATTAGAAATAAAAATGCATAAAAAAAGGCGTCTCGAATTATCGGGACGCCTTTTTAATGTATAAAAAATATTATTTATTTCCTTTTTCGAAATCAGCTACAAACTGAGCAATTCCTAAATCAGTAAGTGGGTGTTTTAATAATCCAGTAATTGAAGATAAAGGTCCTGTCATTACATCAGCACCAATTTTAGCACAATTTACCACGTGCATAGTATGACGTACTGAAGCCGCTAAAATTTGAGTTTCAAAACTATAGTTGTCATAAATTTGACGAATTTCATCAATTAAATTTAAACCATCTGTTGAAATATCGTCTAAACGGCCTAAAAATGGAGAACAATATGTTGCTCCAGCTTTAGCAGCCAATAAAGCTTGACCCGCTGAAAATATTAAAGTAACATTGGTTTTTATGCCTCTATCTGAAAAATATTTACACGCTTTAATTCCTTCTTTAGTCATTGGTAATTTTACTACGATTTGTTCGTGTAAATCGGCTAATTCTTCACCTTCTTTTACCATTCCTTCAAAATCTAAGGCATTTACTTCTGCACTTACATCGCCATCTACAAGATTACAAATGTCTACATAATGTTTTAAGATATTGTTTTTTCCTGTGATACCTTCTTTAGCCATTAACGATGGATTTGTAGTTACGCCATCAAGAATTCCTAAAGCTTGTGCTTCTGCAATGTCTTTTAAATTTGCTGTGTCAATAAAAAATTTCATGTTTTTTTGAATTTAAATTTGTTGTGTGTTGTTTGTGCGTACAAAAGTAGGAAATTGAAATACAATATTCTATTTCTTTTTACAGATTCTACTTTTTGATTCTATAATTTATAATGATTCATTAGGATTTTTTCGTACATTTTATCAGGTAAGATACGCTTTAAAACAATAGAAAATTTTTGCATAAAAGCGCCTACTTTATAATGAATACGAGGATTTTTAGTTTCAATTATTTGATGAATAGCTACAGCCATTTCAATAGGGTTACTACCACCAGAAACATGCTCATTCATCATATTTAACTGATTTTGATATACTGTTTCATATGCAGATCCTTTTTGAACTGGAGCATGAAATCGTCTAGATGCAATATCGGTAGCAAAATCACCTGGAGCCACATTGGTAATATGGATTCCAAAGGATTTAGTTTCCATTCGTAAGGATTCGGTAATTAATTCTAAAGCACCTTTTGAAGAAGAATAGACACTTCTGAAAGGCAAACCCATATAACCTGCAATGGATGTGATGTTAATAATTAAACCACTTTTTTGAAGGCGCATTTGTGGCAAAACCGCTTTCATAGTAGCAATAGGTCCAAAAACATTAGTTTCAAAATTATTTTTAATTTCTTCTAAAGGAATTTCTTCAAGTGGTCCTGTAATTCCGACGCCAGCGTTATTTATTAAGACATCAATTCTGCCTTCCAAAAGTAACACTTTAGCAATACAAGCTTCAATTGAAGTCATATTTCGAACATCTAAATCAATCAAATTAATTTTAGAATTAGAAATTGCAGCGGTATTTCTACTTGTACCATACACAATATAATCTTTATCTAATAAAAATTCGCCAATGGCTTTTCCAATTCCTGATGAACCACCAGTTATAAGTATTACTTTCTTCATTAAGAATTTATAAAATAAAATGTATTTATTTGGTAAAATTAAATAAAAAAAAGTGCATACAAAAGTTTGTATGCACTTAAAATTAATCAATTTCTAAAAAGTAATTTTACAATACCTTACTTTGACACATAAAATCAGTTCTAGGTAAATCTGTTTTCGCAATGGCATTAAAACCTCCTTCAATTTCTGAAAAATTTCTATATCCACGTGCTTGTAATATAGAAGCCGCAATCATACTGCGGTAGCCCCCAGCACAATGTATAAAAAAGTGTTCGTTTGGATTGATGTCTTTCACCCAATCATTAATATAAGCTAAAGGTTTACTGTAAGCGTCTTCAATATGTTCAGCTTCGTATTCACTTTCTCTTCTAATATCTACTACTTTACTTTCGCCAATTTTAACTTCATTTTCAAATTGTGCTGCGGTAATTCTATGTACAGTATCCACATCAAATCCAGCTGATTTCCAGGCTTCAAAACCACCTTTTAAATGTCCTAAAACGGCGTCGAAACCTACTCGAGATAATCTTGTAACGGTTTCTTCTTCTTTTCCAGATTCTGTAACTAATACTATCGGTTGATTCACATTAGCAATCAAAGCACCTACCCAAGGCGCAAAATCACCACTAATTCCAATATTTATAGATTGAGGTACAAATCCTTTCGAAAAATCTGCAGCATTTCTTGTATCTAAAATCAAAGCGCCACTGTCTTCAACAAGTTGCTCAAAGTCGGCAACATCAATAGCGTTTTTTCCGTTATTTAAAACTGTTGAAAAAGAAGGAATTCCTTTTTTATTCATAGCTACATTCATACCAAAATAAGCTGGTGGAGGCAATAAACCATCGGTAACTTCTTTTATAAACTCGTCTTCAGTCATATTGGCACGCAATGCATAATTTTGTTGTTTTTGTTCACCTATAGTTGAAACCGTTTCTTTGCTCATGTTTTTACCACAAGCAGAACCCGCTCCATGTGCAGGGTATACCACTACATCATCTGCTAAAGTCATTACTTTATCTCGTAAAGAGTGAAATAAAATCCCTGCCAATTGTTCTTGTGTCATGGATGCTGCTTTTTGAGCCAAATCTGGTCGACCAACATCACCAATAAATAAGGTATCACCAGAAAACAAAGCGGTATCTTTTCCGTTTTCATCTATTAATAAATAGCACGTACTTTCCATAGTATGTCCTGGCGTGTGTAGCACTTTTATTTTAATATTTCCCACGTCAAATATTTGATTGTCTTTAGCTGAAATGATATCAAATTCTGGTTTTGCAGTAGGTCCGTATACAATTTTCGCACCGGTTTGCGTACTTAAATCTAAATGCCCAGAAACAAAATCAGCGTGAAAATGGGTTTCAAAAATATACTTTAATGTTACATTATCTGCAGATAACCTATCCATATAAGGAGCTGTTTCGCGTAATGGATCTATTATAGCTGCTTCGCCATTTGAAGTGATGTAATAGGCACCTTGCGCCAAACAACCTGTATAAATTTGTTCTATTTTCATATGTTAATTATTTTTCAAATGGAAATTGAAATCATTTTCATTTAAATTCGATACAAATTTAGTAGTAATTTTTAAATAAAATTGTGATAAATATCATAAGATTATTTTTAATCGAAAAATTCATCGTCACTATGAAAAAATGCAGTTAACCAAATAATTCTTGATAAACGCATAATCCAAGGTTGCAATAGAATTAAAAAGAAAATATTAACTGGCAACCACCAAAAAATTTCTTTATTCTGAAGTGTATATCCGGTTACATAAACCCAAATAGCAAAAGTAATTAACGAAAAACCAACGGTTAAACCGTAACTAACGTAACCCGTTCCTTGGAAAAAACCAGGTTCAAGTTCCGTTCTTTGGCCACAAACACTACATCTTTCAACCATTTTATTTCCGTTTGGAAAACTATACCATTTATTTACAAATAATTTCCCTTCGTGACAACGCGGACATTTAAAAGACAATAAATTTTTTAAAAATACGAACATATACTATTATTTTTTTACAAAGATAGTGCTTCTAAAATAATGAAATGTGATATATGTTACAAAGGAATAAAATCTATATATTATTACTATTTAATATGATAGTAATTTTAATTACAAATATGATTTGCTATTTAATTTAATAGTAATTTTGTAAAACAATATAAATATGATTTTCAAATATAAAATATCACTATACCTATTGCTATTTTTTAGTTATCAATTTGTTTGTGCGCAAGAAAATCAGATTCAAAAAGATACTTCAAAAGGATATCGCGCGATTGAAAAATATTCTAAAAAGAGAAAGTTTACCAAATTTATCCATAAACTTATTTTTCATTCGGTAGAAACAGAAAAAGTAACAAAAAGTAGTTTTCAAAAAATAAATACAAAAAATTATGCTGCTTTTGAAGGAAAAATTGTTCGAAATATTCATATTAAAACCTTAGATCCATTTGGATATTCAGAAACAGATTCATTAAAAAGTCCAAAAAACTTTGCTGAAAAAGCGGGAAATGCAGTGCATATTAAAACGAAACAAATAGCCATAAAAAATTTACTATTAATTAAGAAAAATGTTCCGTTAGATTCACTTTTAATGAAAGAATCCGAAAGGCTAATAAGAAGTCAACGTTTTACCCGAAGCGTGGCATCTGAAATGAAAATAGTTGCCCAAGATTCTGTAGATGTGTATTTAACCATTTTAGATTCTTGGAGTTTAGCACCCGATGTATCGCCTACAACTACCAAAACAAAATTTTATCTTAGAGAAAGAAATATATTTGGTTTGGGGCACGAACTTGCCAATTCGTACACCAAAAGTTTAACCAGCAAACAATTTGGATACAGTTTTAATTATTTTGTGCCTACTATAAAAAATTCATTCATTAGTACCCGATTGAAGTATGAAACGGATTTTGATAGGAATTACGATAAATCTGTAACGATTGAAAGGCCATTCTTTTCTGCTTATACGCGATGGGCAGGTGGAATTCAGTTTGGACAAAATTTAAGTAAAATTAATGCTTCAGATGCGAATCAAGCACAAAGCATTCAGAATTCGAAATTTAATTATCAAGACTATTGGACAGGACATTCTTTTCAAATAAATAAAGGAAATTCCGAATATGATAGAACCACAAATTTTATTACAAGTGCCCGATATTTTAATAAAAATTATAGCGATACCCCTTTTGTAAATGCTGATAGTTTAAATATTTACAACGTAGAAAAACTATATTTAATTAGTTTTGGAATTACTTCAAGAAAATTTACTCAAGACAAATATATTTTCAATTTTAATGTGGTGGAAGATGTGGCATCAGGGTTTGTTTACAGCGTAACCTCAGGATACCAAAAAAAATATAATGAATACAAATTTTATGCCGGTGGAAAAATGGCGTTGGGTAGGTATTATAAATTTGGTTATTTAAGTGGGAATTTAGAATTTGGTGCCTTTTTAGATTTGGGAAAAACCAATCAATCCGCCACCAGTTTGCAACTGGTTTACTTTACCAATTTACAAGAATATGGAAAGTGGAAATTCAGGCATTTTATAAAACCTCAACTGCTTATAGGTAATAATCGTTTGAATAGTAATTACGATAGACTTACATTAAATGATGGCCAAAATGGTATTGAAGGCTTTAGCAGCACCACCCTTTTTGGTACTAAAAAACTACTATTTACCATACAATCACAAGGGTATTCACCATGGCGTTTTTTAGGTTTTCGACTAAATCCATACATGAGTTACACCGGAGGAATGTTGGGACAAGAAAATAGTGGTTTTAGCAATAGCAAACTGTATTCGCAAATAAGTATGGGCTTAATTATCAGTAATGACTTTCTTGTTTTTAGCTCGTTTCAATTTTCGCTATCGTATTATCCAAATATTCCTGATGGCAATTCTATATATAAAACCAATGCCCTCTCTACTTCCGATTTTGGTCTACAAAATTTCGAATTTACAAAGCCTGGTTTGATTGGGTATTGATAGTGATTTTTAATCAGTTGTAACATTATTTCCAGTGTTAATCAAAGTTTGTTTGTCTATTATTCCCTGTCCTGTTGGGGGTGCTGGTGGATTTTGATTATTTAATTGAATAGTTTTACCTGAGGCAGGTAATACAGTAAGAAATTTGTTTAATAGTGAATTTATTGTATTCGATGTAAAAGAATTTCCCCAAAAATTAAAACCACCTCTTGAATTTGTTAAAGAGGGTAAGGTTAGGTTATTCAAAGAAATATTTTGTATTAAATTAAATCCATAACTATGTGAAAAAACAGGTAAACTAATTGAACCTAATGATGGATTTTGTCCAATACTTAATTGACCATTTAATAAAGATGGTAAATTTATTGATGATAATAATTGATTTCTAAATATTTCTAATGAACCTGGTACAAAACTTAAATTACTTAAATTTATATTACTTAGCATAGGATTGTATTCAAAAATAGCTTGATTATAAATAGTTGATAAATTATTTAAATTTACAGTCGTTAAATTATCATTATGTCTAAACTGTATTAAAGAACAAATATTCAATCCTGTTAAATCTATAGTAGTTAATTGTGTAGTATTCAAGACATAAACATTATCTGTGTTTGGACCTAGCTCTGCAGCAATTTTAGCAGCTGCCTGAGTATCTGTAATATTTCCCGTTAAATAAATAGAGGTTTTTCCTTGAGATGGTGAGCTCCCCGCACTATTCGCATACAACGCATAAGGTACACTTAATAATTGTGTAGTTCCCATTGCTACATAACCAGCACCTGTATTCAATTCAATGCCTAAAAAATAATTTCCATTTCCCCAGTTTATGGTTGAAAAAGTGCCAGTTGTGGCTGTTCCTTGTCCAATAACTAAGTTTACTTGACCTAAATCGTCTGTGGGTGCTAAATGAGTTTCACTAAAAATAGGTAAACTAGTAGCTGAATTCAACATAACATTGAACTTAAAGTTTACGTTTTGGTTTACTATTAAAGCACCTGCGCTATTACGAACTGTTGCTTGATAATTGAAGCCTTGTGGGGCTTGGGCGAAAGTAATTAGTGTAATTACTAATGTTAATATGGTGTATAGTTTTTTCATATTATGTATAATTAATCCCTAACACAGCGAACAGAATGTCCGAAAGTTTTATTTGCAAAATGCCTAGCGGCATTAGTGTTATCGTAATTTATATATCGATACCAAGCATCTGACCCATTAATTTCTGATGAACTCCACCAGTTTCCATTTGTGTTAATTCCATAAAATGTATTATTTCCTCCAAAAGTTCCTCCAGGAAGTCCAGTAAATCCACTTATATTAGTTGCGCCAGTATTTGGACTAACCCAAAGTGTAGTTCCAGTTGATTTCATTTTTCCGCCTGCAATATTAGGATAAACTTGTCCACCATTAGCGGTAGGGTCGAGATTATTAATTAAAGTACTCCATTCCGTATCGCTAGGTATGTGCCACCCTGATGGGGCTAATACTTTATTTGGTGTATTAGGATCGTTATCATGTATTCCTGCTACTGCATACCAATTGTATAATTTGCCATAAGTTGTGCCGTTTGCAGAGTTATTATTATAATAACACCATGCTCCCGTTGTTAAGTTTGCCCATGCATTTGGATTGGTTACTTGAGGTATAGGAGTACCATCTCTGTAAGTGGTTACATCCAAGTTGGTAGTGCTCCATATTTGTGTTCCAATTGCAACGCTAGGAAATGTTCCAGTCTTTTCAAAATCGCCAACCATCCAATAATCACCAACCTGTACAATTGTATTAAGACCTCCTTTAAATTTCCCTGTAATTGTACCTGAAGAGGTAGAATAAAAATCGTTAGGTGCACTATTATCAGGTACAGCTATTAAAGCAGGTCCGTTTGCTTGAAGATTTACATTAGGTAATTCCTTTTGCATCACATATACATAAATAACATCACCAAAATTTGAAGTATTATTTGGAAATATTAGTGTCGTATTGTTAGCATTCAAAAATAGAAATGAATTAGGTTGTAATTGAAATGTAGAGTTATCACTCCAAACTTGATAATTATCCCAACCATTAAATTTCATTAATGATGAATTATTATTAAGAGCATCTACATAACTTTTAGTTACAGCATCTTGAGCATTTGTTGGGTTAGCTAAATTGGTTATTTTTGTGTTATTAGCACTATTATTAACTGCTAAAACTGAAGCTAAATTAGGTGTTGTTGCTTGAGCATTCCCTGAACTATTCGCATACAAAGCATACGGCACACTCAATAATTGAGTTGTTCCCATTGCAACATAACCAGAGCCTGTATTTAATTCAATGCCTAAGTAATAGTTTCCAGTTCCCCAGTTTATGGTTGAGAAACTACCTATAGTAGCAGTTCCTGTTCCGATAACTAAGTTTACTTGCCCTAAATCATCGGTTGGTGCTAAATGAGTTTCACTAAAAACAGGTAAACTAGTAGTTGAATTCAACATAATATTGAACTTAAAGTTTACGTTTTGGTTTACTATTAAAGCACCAGCGCTATTACGAACGGTTGCTTGATAATTGAAGCCTTGTGGGGCTTGGGCAAAAGTGGTTAGTGTAAGTACTAATGTTAAAAGGGTGTATAGTTTTTTCATTATTTCTTAATAATTTTATACGTATTTTTTTTATGGTTGATGGCATCTTCAATTGTTACCAAGTATATGCCTTGGGTATAACTTGAAACATCTAAAGGAATTTCTTTTTGAATAGTACCAGTGTGTATTTGTTTTCCATTCATATCAACAATCTGTATTTGAAACGATGTTAAGTCTGGGTGGGAAACATACAAAGATTGTGAGGTGGGGTTAGGATATACCTTAATTTCTACATTTAAAGCTACATCATCAATACTTAATGCTTGTATATCCATTGCTGGATAATAGCCATTACCTAATTGATTACCTCCAGCCGTCATTAATCCCACTACCGGTTCTCCTGTTGTCCAAGATACTTTAAGATTGGAATTGGTTTGCGTTTTTCCAGCAGTACCAATTACTTGCTTAGAAATGGTTTGTGCAAAAAATGAGCTACTAACTAGTAACATTAAAAAAGTAAAAAATTTCATAATCAATAAATTAGAATTAGTACTACAAAATTAAAATAAAAAAGAATACAAAATTGTATTTAAATAAAAAACGACTTATCTTGTCGCTTAAAATAAAAAAATATGAATCAAATAAATCGATTAAAGCAAATTTATACATTACTATTAAAAAAATCATGTTCATATAATGACATTATAGTTTTTTTTAAAAAACAAAAATACGCTATTGGTATTCGTCAATTACAAAGGGATTTTAAGGAATTACCTATGTTATTAGAACATGATGAAAATTTAATTAAATATAGAAATAGTGAAAATAATATTCATTTTAAAATTATAAAAGTTAAAGCAAAAGCACCAAAAAAAAATGTGCCAATGAATCACAATATAACCCATTCAAATTTTTTCAATCTATTGAGTGTAGATCTAATGCAAATTAATTTAACTATTTTGCAGGAAGCAATTATCGAATCAAAAAACATTTTAATAAAAGAGTTAAAAAATGATGTTACAGGTGATAATCATACTTTTAGCCAAAAAAGCATTGAATTATTACCTTTAAAAATAATAAAACATAGGGGATCAATTTATTTGGGTGGTTTTAATATAAAAGAAAACAAAAATCAAGTCTTCGATATTTTACAATTAAATAAAATACAAAAAAAAGACCGTAAGTCTATTTATAATTTAGAGGAGATAAATGATAATTTTAATACTGAAATGTCAAATAGGTTTGGGATTTCAAAAAATATAGATGGGGAAACATATATTATTCTACTTGAATTCTCACTTGTTACAGGCAACTTTATAAAAGAACATTTTTGGCATGAATCCCAAAAATTTACAAAGAAAAAAAACACAATAATAATGGAATTAAACTGTGGAATTAACAGAGAATTAATTGGATGGATTTTTTACTGGATGTATAATTGTAAAATTGTAGCCCCAGACATATTAAAAGAATATTATTTGAAATCACATAACGAAATAGGTAAATTATATAAGGAGGACACACCTCTTGTTTATAAAAACATATTCACATAAATAAATGAAAAACAAGGTGATTATACAGAATAAATATTTAATTATTTGAAATTAATTATATCCTTTACTTGTTCAACCCCAATTTTTTTAGCTAAAATTTTCTTTTTACTATCAAGTATATATATTACTGGTGTTGAGTAGACATCATATTTAGTAATTAAGTTATTAATATAAACGCCATCATATACATTTGTCCAATTTGTTAAACCATTCTTAATAGTGTAATTTAAAAATTTTTCACCATCGTGCATTGTATATACTGAAATTACTTTTACATTTTTTCCTTGTTTGATTAAATCATTATATACCGTTAACAATTTTGGTATTTCAGTTTGACAATGGCCACAATCTACATCCCAAAAAACCAATATAATATAGTCTGAAGTTACAGATTGAAGCGTTAAAAACATTTTATTTATTTCATCAACATTTGCATAATATTTATTGGTAACATCAGTACTGTCTTTTACATCATTAAACCCCATTTTATTTATAACTGCGAAATCTTTAGCTTGAATTAAATATAATTCAGGAGCAACAGACCCTACCAACAATGGTTTTAATAAATCAGCTCTTTTTATAATAGAATCAATTACCGTTTCGTCTTTATAAATTCCGGCACCTTCTCCCTTTTTTAAATAGGCATCCGAAAGATGTACGAATACTTTATCAAAACCCATAATTTTTGAAGTTTCGTAATAATTTATAAAATGAGCCAGTAAAGTTTTTTTTAAATCACTTCCTTTTTCTGTTTTTTCCAAAATTCGATCTAATTCAACAAGTATTGAGTCTGGATTTTGTACAATAACCGTCTCGAAGTACTTTTTGAGTTTATTGAAAAAAAACGGGTTTCTCATCGTTTCATTAGCTTTGAAATTCACGTTATCCCAGTAGTGTTTTTTATAATAGTTATAGACCATCAAACTATCTGGTCTACCATTTGAAGCATTTGGAACATTTTCAAGAATTTTTTCAATTTTAAAATTTACGACATTCCCAATAAAAGATGATTTGTTTTTAGTATAAAAATCTTTCTCATAAATAGTAATTTCTTTCTCAATTTCTTTTTGTTTTTCAACTAAAAGTAGCGTGTCTTTTTTGTCTTTAAGAATCACACTGTTTTTGTAGTTTATAAAATTTATATTTTGTTTACTTACAAATTTCAAATAGTCAATAAAATTAGATTGAGAGGGAGAATTTAAGGCAAAAAGTCCTTGGATATTGTCAGGTTCTTTTTCATTATTGAATTCTAATTTTTGATTTTGTTCATCTACAAAAAAATCAAAATAAATTGTTTTCTGTTGACTAACAATTGAATAAATACCGGTGTCTAATTTGGATTTTCCTTTAAAAATAATTTTACCATTTTTTGCAGTAAAACAAGTGTCTTTAATAAAGGTTTTATCAAATTGGTAATAGGTTAAATAAGCTATTGTGTCATTGCTCTTATTTAAATTTGCAATAATTTCATAGCCAGCTTGAGTATAAGCAAAATAAGGCGTTAAAATAAAAATTAATAAAACAAATGTTACTTTTTTCATAATAAAATTAATTATAAATACTATTCAAATTTTATAATTTTCAAATGTAAATAAAAAAACAATTTTAATACTAAAATTACTCAAAATTGTTTGAAACAGAATTTCAAAATTAAAAATTTTAGTTGTAAAATAAAGTTATTAACAAAATTTTTGTAGTTTTGTAGCATTAGTACTACAATTATAATTCCATATTATGAGACATATATACGCAAAAAGACTGTTTTTATTAGCTTCAACATTGTTAATATCTAATGTTTTATTTTCAAATACATTTGAAAATAAAATAAATAACAACAGCCCTATAAAAGTTAATTCAGTTACTACAAACTTAGTAAACGAACATTTCGAAACAGTTAAAGTTGTAACTGGACCTCTGATTTCTAATCAGCCACAAAGTACAATAAATTGTGTAGGTACTACTGCAACTTTTACAGTTGTAGCTTCAGGTACAGGAACATTAACTTATTCTTGGAAAAAAAACGGAACTGCTTTAACAGATGGTGGAACAATAAGTGGTGCCACAACTAGTACAATAACTATAGCAAATGTTATAAGCACTGATGCAGACTCCTACACTTGTGATATTACAGATAGTACTGGAACAACTTCTTCAACTCCAGCAACATTAACGGTTAACTCAAACATCACAACAAGCTTTACGCAAGTATCAGCTATTTGTTCTGGAGCTACATTAACAGCATTACCAGCTACATCGAATAACGGTATAACAGGTGCTTGGACACCAGCCTTAAATAATACTGCAACAACAACTTATACATTCACGCCAACCACTGGTCAATGTGCTACTAATGCAACAATGACAATTACAGTAAATACTAATGCTACGCCAACTTTCACAACTGTTCCAGCGATTTGTTCTGGAGCTACATTAACAGCATTACCAACTACATCTAATAACGGTATAACAGGTGCTTGGACACCAGCCTTAAATAATACTGCAACAACAACTTATACATTTACGCCAACCACTGGTCAATGTGCTACTACGGCTACAATGACAATTACAGTAAATACTAATATTACGCCAACTTTCACAACTGTTCCAGCGATTTGTTCTGGAGCTACATTAACAGCATTACCAACTACATCTAATAACGGTATAACAGGTGCTTGGACACCAGCCTTAAATAATACTGCAACAACAACTTATACATTCACGCCAACCGCTGGTCAATGTGCTACTACGGCTACAATGACAATTACTGTTAAAGCATTACCAACTTTAATTAAAGATGTTAATTCACCTACAGCAATCTGTATAGGTCAGTCAGCTAGATTAGAAATTACGGGGGCAGACTCCTATTTATGGAATACTGAAAGTACATCTAGTTCGATTACTGTAAGCCCAACTTCATCTATAACATATACAGTTGAAGGAACTAATAGCAACGGATGTACAAAAACAGAAACTTTTAGGGTACAAGTAAATGCGTTACCAATACTTACTATTACTGGAAACTCAACTATTTGCAACGGAACATCAACAACATTAACAGCCACAGGTGCGACCAGTTATAATTGGGGTGGAAGTTTGACTACTTCAAGTATCGTTGTAAATCCTACTTCAAATAGTAACTATACCGTAACTGGAACTGATAATAATGGATGTATTAATTCTGCTTCACAACAGGTAACAGTTAAAGCTATACCTAACGCTTCTGTAAATGCAACTACTCCTATTTGTGCAGGAAATATTGCTATTTTTACAATTACTGGGACGCCAAACGCTACGGTTTCTTATAATATAGGCGCTGGTTCGAATACATCAATAACTTTAAATAATAGTGGACTTGCAACTGTAAATATACCGGGAGCTACATTGAGTCAAACCTTAAATTTAGTATCTGTTTCATTATTAGGATGTCAAAGCACTACTTTTTCAACTCCTTCAGCTACTGTAGTGGTTAATCCTATACCAGCAACTCCTGGAACTTCAGTAATCAACTATTGTCAAAATCAAACAGCGAGTCCATTAACTGCAACAGGAAGCAATTTAAAATGGTATGCATTATCTTCAGGCGGTGCAGCTGAAACAACTGCGCCTACTCCAAATACTGCTATAGTTGGAACTTCTACACCTTATTATGTTAGCCAAACATCTGTAAATGGTTGTGAAAGTTTGAGAACACCTATAACAGTTATAGTAAATGCATTGCCTAATGTT
>NZ_JBIKJI010000121.1:0-6748 GCF_044361065.1 Flavobacterium sp. | reverse complement strand
TGGTGTCAACCGAGAAGGTAGTGGCGATATGTATTATAAAGGCGCCTTAATGTTGAATACTATTAGACATATAATTAATGATGATGTTAAATGGTGGAAATTACTTTACGATTACTCTGAAACCTATAAAAAACAAATTATTGACACAAAAACCGTAATTGATTTCTTTAATAAAGAAAGCGGTATCGATTTAACTTCTGTATTTCAACAATATTTAACGACTACAAAAGTTCCAAAATTAGTAATGTCAAAAACAGAAAATAAACTAAATTATAAATGGGAAAATGTTAATGCCGATTTCAAAATGCCAGTTGATATTATCATAAACGAAAAAACAATACGTTTACAAACTACTACTAAAAATCAAGAACTTAAAGTAGATAAAAAGTTAGTCTTAGAAGACGTTTCTGTAAAAACCAATCAGTTTTATATTAAGGTAGAAAGAAAATAACCCATTGAAAAGTATTTATTTACACTATTTTTTCCAATGATTTCTTTCTGTTGATTTTTTGCGTTTCTGTTCTTACAAATGACTTTAAAAACAGAATTTCTTTAGGTATTTGGTATTTTGATAATTCTGAAAACACGCTATTATCAATAGCAAACGGAGTGGCTTCAAGCACTAAAATTACCTTTTCGCCTAAAATTTCATTTGGTTTACTGGCAATAAAAAATGGAACTGAAATGTTTTTAGCAAGAATTTCTTCTATTTCTTCTGGAAAAATTTTAATACCTCCAGAATTAATTACATTGTCAATTCGCCCTTTCAAAATAAATTGAGTTGCATTTAGGATTTCTACAATATCATTTGTTGTGATTTTTTCCAAAGAAAGTTCTAATGCTTCAATCACCAAACAACTTCTTTCATCTACAGATATAGATACATTTGGTAAAACAGTAAATGCCAACTCTCCTATTTTTTTAATGGCAATATGCGAAATGGTTTCCGTCATTCCATACGATTCAAAAGCATTACAATTGGTTTTTAAAATACTTTCTGATAAACTATAACTCACTTTTGTGCCGCCAATTAATACGTTATCAACCAAATGTAATTTTGATAATGATTTTTGCACCTGCATAGGAACCATTGCTATAAAATTGTACTTTTTTGTAGATAATGGTGCATTTGTTGGATCAATTGTATCTAAATGCAATCCTAAAGTAATAGCACGAACCAACATCATTTTTCCTGCAATATAATTGGCTGACAAACATAATAAAGCAGTGTTTTTTGGTTGCAAATTAAAATACAAACCTGTGGCTTTCGCCGAAGCAATCATCGCGCTTTTTTGCAATACAATTTGCTTTGGTATTCCAGTAGAACCAGAAGTTTGCACCATAATAAAGGATTCATTATTTAACCAATCCAATAGAAAATTCCCTATTGCTTTTTCAAATAATTGTCCGTTTTCTTTTAAATATAAAGCCTCGGCTAAAAGTTCTATATACGTAAAACTTTTTCCGCTTAATTTAAAATCGGGATGAATAATTTGATTCATTATTCTGATACTTGAATTGGTTTTATGGTTCCAAAAAGTTTTTCTTTCCAATTGCTCCATTTATATTTTTTAGAAAAAACAAATAATAATATAGGGAAAAAAACTAATATCGGTATGAAAATTTGAAAATTAGCACTTGGCACAGAAACATCTTTTAAGATAGAATGCGTTTGAAATGCCGACCAATCTGAAGTAACTAATAAAGCGCCAATTAAATTATTTGCTGCGTGAAACCCTAAAGCTAATTCCAAGCCTTCATCCATTAATGTTAAAATACCTAAAAACAAACCCGTTCCAATATAATAAAACATAATAATCATCCCCATTTTATCAACTTCTGGGTTGCCAATATGCATTATTCCAAATAAAAATGAAGTTACCAATAATGGCACCCATCTTGTTTTTGTAGCTAAACCTAATCCCTGAAGCATATGTCCACGAAACAAATATTCTTCAAAACTCGCTTGAAAAGGAATTAAAAGGACAGCCAATACTACAAAAACAGTAAATTTTTCTGGTTTAAATTGAATTACAAAATCTTCTGGAGCACTATAATATCCTATAATGGTTGTAATTATCGTAATGCCTCCCCAAACTCCAAATGAGAAAAAAAATCTAGACCAATCGATTTTTGGACGAGACGTAGTTAATATTCTTAATGAATTATTTTGAATGAATTTGTTATAAAATAAAACTATAAATAACAAAAATGATAATGGCGCTACTAGCATTACAAAAGTGCCATTTATTCCATACTTTTCAATCGTTTTTTTCATCACTTCATTGGTATCAACACCTTCTGATGAAATAAAAATTGTTACCATTAAAGCTAAAAAAAGAAATGGAATTATAGTATAAGACCATAAATTAATTTTAAACTTTTGCAATTGTTCTATATACATATTACGAATTTTTAAGTCCACTAAATTACAATTATTACCTTTGTAAAAAAAATATTTATGTTAACCATTTATCACAACAAAAGATGTTCAAAATCCAGAGAAGGTGTTTGTTTTTTAGAAAACCTTAAAACACCCTTTGAAACCATTCATTATCTGGAAAAATCGCTTACTTACACTGAGTTAGAAACAATTATTAAAAAATTAAAAATCAATCCAATTGAATTGGTAAGAGTTAAGGAAAAAGATTGGATTGAAAATTTCAAAGGCAAAATTTTAACTGATAAAGAAATTATTGAAGCGATGTTACAATTTCCAAAACTAATTGAAAGACCTATCGTAATTAATGGAGAAAAAGCGGTAATTGCAAGACCTTCGGAATTGATAAACACAATTTTATAAAATGATTTAACATAGTTTTAATACTTGTTTGAATCCAGAACACTACATTTGTACTGTAAAATGTCACAAAATATGTTATTTAAAAAATCAATGCTGCTACTAACTTTCTTATTTGTTAGTACTGCCGCCATCTCTCAAATTTCGTTAAAAAAAGTAATTGTTACTGGTAAAATTATCGATAAAGAAACTACAAAACCTATAGAATTCGCTGTAATTACGATTTCAAAATCGGATACTAAAAAAATTATTACTGGAGGCACTTCAGATGCAAATGGAAATTTTAGCATCGAATTAAACAACGGAACTTATAATTTTAAATACGAATTTCCTGGATTTAAAACTCAAGAAAAAGTAAACCAAAATATTACTTCAGATTCAAATTTGGGAAATATTGCCTTAGAATCTGATTCTAACCAAATTGAGACTGTCGTGATTCGAAGTGAAAAAACGTCGGTTGATATTAAATTAGATAAGAAAGTATATAATGTTGGACAAGATTTAATGGTAAAGGGCGGAACGGTAAGTGATGTTTTAGATAACATACCAAGTGTTGCGGTTGATGTAGAAGGAAATATTAGTTTGCGTGGTAACGAAAGTGTACGTGTTTTAATTGATGGAAAACCTTCAACTGCCATAAATGTTGCCGATGCCTTACGAATGCTTCCTGCAGACGCTATTGAAAAAGTTGAAGTAATTACCAATCCATCAGCGCGATATGATGCTGAAGGTGGTGGTGGTATTTTAAATATTATCCTTAAAAAAGGAAAAAATAAAGGAATCAACGGAACGGTAATTGCAACTGCTGGTGATCCAAAAAACCAAGGTATTTCTGCAAACATCAATTCAAAATCAGATACTTACAACTTATTTGCAACTTTAGCTTATAATGACAGAAATAATCCAGGAAATACTAAAATCAATCAAGAAAATTTTGTGGCAAATACCTATATTGAAGAGCGTAGAAATGCCAATAGATTTAGCGATGGAGTCAATGTTAATTTTGGTATGGAAGTATTTCTAAACAAAGACAAATCGGCAACTTGGACAAATAGTATCAATTATAGAAACAACGACGGTAAAAATTTTGAAGATGTAACCTACAAAAATTATACTTTAAATAGAAGTAACTTTTTATTTACGCGTTTCAGAGACAACCAATCACTTACTAGAAATGAAGCAGTTGAATACACTTCTAATTTTATAAAGAAATTTAAAAAGGATGGACACAAATTAACAATTGATGCTTCCTTTTCATTAAATGAAGAAGATGAATTTTCAACTATTTATGGAAGTATTTTAGAAACAAATACATTTGTATCGGACGAAACAACTTCAAAAATTGGTAGACAAACTAGAAATTTAATACAGGCTGACTATGTTTTACCTTTAACCAAAGACTTACAGTTTGAAGCTGGTTACAGAGGAAGTTATACAAATTCTACAAGTAATTATGAAGTGTTGGAACGCGTAAATCAAAATAGTCCTTACACGAATATCCCTGGATTTACGAATAATTTTGAGTACATTGAAAATGTAAGTGCTATTTATACTCAATTAGGAACTAAATTCTTTAAAAAGTTATCTGTTTTAGGAGGGTTACGATTGGAGAATACCAATTTGGAAATCAATCAATTACTTACAAATGATTTAAACACTAGAAATTACAACAACTTTTTTCCAAGTTTATTTTTAACATACGAATTAAATAACGATTCGAATATTTCCTTAAATTATAGTAAAAGAATTACCCGTCCAAGAGATCGATTTATTAATCCGTTTTCTTCATACACCAGTAATATCAATTTATTCATAGGAGATCCAAAATTAGATCCATCCTTCACAGACGCATTTGACATTGGCTATTTGAAAAAATGGGATAAAATCACACTAAGCACTTCTGCGTATTACAATCACACTACAGATGCATTTCAAATTGTTAGAAAAGAAAGTGGACAGTTTGTAAATGGAATTCCAGTAATTTTGAATACGCCATTTAACTTAGGTGAAGATAATAGAATTGGAATGGAAGTTACCTTTAATTATAGCGTAAAAAAATGGTGGAAATTAAATTCAAATGTGAATTATTTTTATAATGAAACCAAAGGAAATTATCAATTTATTAATTCTAACAATACTTTGGTAAATCAAAATTTCAATTTCAAATCAAGTACTTGGACTGCTCGATTAACGTCTAAAATTAATTTACCTTATAAAATTGATTGGCAAACTAACGGAACATATAACGCTGGACAAAAAACAGCACAAGGAAAAACAATAGGAATTGCAAGTATGAATTTGGCTTTTAGTAAAGATGTTTTAAAAGAAAAAGCAACCATTTCACTTAATGTGAGTGACGTTTTTAATTCAAGAAAAAGAATTCAAGATTTACAATTACCAACTGTAAATTCATATAGCGAAATGCAATGGAGAGTTCGACAAGTAACAGTTTCATTTACCTACCGATTTAATAAACTGAAAAACGAAAAAGAAATAAAACCAAAAAGCCTTGAACAACAAGAAGGCGGTGGTGGAGAATTCTAATACAGAATAAAAAAATCCCGATTCGTACGAATCGGGATTTTTTATTAACTCAAGAAAATTACTTTTCTTGTTCAGCTAATTTTTTTGCTTTCTTTTCTTTATATAATTCTATTAATGATCCGCCAATCCAATATTGAACAAATCCTACAAGAAAAAACATTAACCAAAAACCTATAGTTAAAATGGTTAAGAAAAGTATAAAGCCTAAATACTGTTGAAATTCAAACATATTTTCCGGAATTTTATTTGTGAATTCTTGTCAAAGATAAATCATAAATTTATTTTTAACAAATAATATCTTTTTTTTAATACTATTTTCTAAATTATACTTTAAAAACAAAAAATAAAATTAAATAGTTGGCAGTAGAAAAGCAGTTTAGTGCTATTTAATTTAGAAACATATTTCTACAAATCGCAATAAACTATATAACAGATTACTTTTTTTTGTAACTTTGCATTCCAAAATAATGAAGAGATGTTAGATAGATTACAATACGTAAAACAACGTTTCGACGAAATATCAGATTTGATTATTCAACCTGATGTTATTGCCGACCAAAAGCGTTATGTACAATTAAATCAGGAATACAAAAGTTTAAATGCGTTAGTTCAAAAACGTGAAGAATATATTACTCTAGATGCTAACGTAAAAGAAGCGCAAGAAATAATTGCAGATGGTTCTGATGCCGAAATGGTAGAAATGGCTAAAATGCAATTAGAAGAAGCCAAAGAACGTTTGCCATTGTTGGAAGAAGAAATCAAATTTATGTTGATTCCTAAAGACCCAGAAGATGCGAAAAACGTAATGGTTGAAATTCGTGCCGGTACTGGTGGTGATGAAGCGTCTATTTTTGCAGGAGATTTATACAGAATGTACACCAAATATTGCGAAGGTCGCGGTTGGAAATGTTCTGTAGTTGATATGAGTGATGGAACTTCTGGTGGCTTTAAAGAGGTAATTTTTGAAGTAACTGGAGAAGATGTTTATGGTGCTTTAAAGTATGAAGCGGGAGTACATCGTGTACAACGTGTGCCTCAGACAGAAACACAAGGTCGAGTGCATACTTCAGCAGCGACGGTTATGGTTTTACCAGAAGCAGAAGAATTTGATGTGCAAATTGATATGAATGATGTTCGTGTAGATTTCTTCTGTTCATCAGGTCCTGGAGGTCAATCAGTAAATACTACTAAATCGGCAGTTCGTTTAACGCACATTCCATCTGGATTAGTTGCACAATGTCAGGATCAAAAATCACAACATAAAAATAAAGATAAAGCGTTAACTGTATTACGTTCTCGTTTGTACGAACAAGAATTAGCAAAAAAACAAGAAGAAGATGCTAAAACGCGAACTTCTCAAGTAAGTTCAGGTGACCGTTCGGCTAAAATTAGAACCTATAATTA
>NZ_JBIKJI010000120.1:0-6774 GCF_044361065.1 Flavobacterium sp. | reverse complement strand
TAAAAATACACCTCATGAAAAAACTTTTATTTATTTTATTGATGTTTGGATTTTTTCAAATTCAAGCACAAATGAAAATTGGAAAAAATACTAAAGTGTTGTCCTATAATGTGTATCTTGAAGTAGAAGGTGCTAATGGTGCAAAAACAGTTGTGTCTATGGATTCTGCTTTTATTGGTATTGGAACCATTACGCCTAGCCGACCTTTAGAAATTCAAAGTCTTTCAGCTGGAGCTGTTAAAATTGTAGATGGAACGCAAGCCGATGGTAGAGTATTGACCTCAGATGCCAATGGCGTGGCTAAATGGAAAGTTCCCTTTTCAGCTACTCCACAAAATTTGACCAATTCCAATGGTATTATTATTACAGGTGGCACAGGTGCTACGCTTACCGCTGCTAGCTTAAGACTAGATAGTACCGCCGTAGCCAAAATGATAACACAAAGTCCAGTAAAAGATAGTATCAATGTATTAATCAATGCTCAAACTATTACCGTTAAAAATGTTTCGATCAAATTGCCTTTAATGTCGGTAGGTGATGTAGGTTCGAAGGATTATATACTAGCCGGCGTGGCAATAGGTGATAATGTTATTGCCAATCCAAGATTACCTTTGCCTTATGGAGTCAATCTAGCGTATGTGATGGTTTCTGCCGCCAATACCATTACTTTTGGTTTTACAGGTACGGGCTCTAATACTGCTGTGGATATTCCATTTGATATCAAAGTTTTAAAATAATTTCTAAACGGAATCTATATGATTATTATATGCTTATTATTGACGATGAACAGTACTTTTTTGAAGCCTAATTCAAAACCTAATAGTACTTTAAATTTCAAAGTGGATAGTACTTTTTCAATCAATAAAACAAAATCTGATTCAATTATTAAGTGTGACTTAAAAAAAACAATTGAATTAATTAACAATTCAAAAATAAAAAAATAACAACACTAAAATTTAATTAATATGAAAAAAATACAATTAATATTATCGCTTTTAATTCTATCTATAGGATTTGTAAATGCTCAAAATGTAGGTGTTGGAACTACCACGCCTTCTCACAAATTGCATATTAAAGGACAAGTAAGAATAGATACCTTGGTATCAGGATCGGCTACCGATAGTATCATTGTTGCGGATCCTGCTACAGGATTATTAAAAAGAGTGAGTGCTGCTAAAATGCTATTGGGTAATACCACCAATACCTTGACTGCAGGCTCAAACGCCATTACAAATACAACAAATGGAATAGCGGCTACTTTAACGCCTTCAACAGGGACGCTTAGTACCAAATTTTTAGGATTTGATGCCTCAGGAAATTTAGTAACGGATACCGCTTTGACAAGCATACCAGCTACTACCAATACCTTAGCAAGTGCGACCAATATCATTACTTCTACGGTAAATGGAATAGCTGCTACGGCCTCAGCAGTGAATACTGTAGCCAATTCATTTAATACCTCTACAAGAGCTTTGACCACTACTGTAAATGGTGTGGCTGGAACAGCGGTAACGATCCCAAATGGAATAGATAGTACTACGGCAAGCAATGGCTTGACACTAAATGGCAAAGATGTAAGACTAGGAGGAACCTTATCGGGTGCTACTACTCTTACTACATCGTCTACCAATACCTTGGCGTTGGCAGGACTTCAGAGTGGATCTAATACCGATAGCGTTTTGGTAGTGAATCCAACAACAGGTGTGTTGGCTAGAAAAAGTGTATCCACAATGCTTCCTGCTACCACCAATACCTTAACAGCTGCCTCAAACGCCATTACTAATACTACCAATGGTGTAGCAGCAACATTAACGCCATCTGCGGGAACTTTGACTACAAAGTTTTTGGGATTTGATGCCTCAGGAAATTTAGTAACAGATACTGCCTTGACAAGTATCCCTGCTACCACCCATACGTTATCAAGTGCTACCAATACGATAACTTCTACGGTAAATGGAATAGCTGCTACGGCCTCTGCAGTGAATACTGTAGCCAATTCATTTAATACCTCTACAAGAGCTTTGACCACTACTGTAAATGGTGTGGCTGGAACAGCGGTAACAATCCCAAATGGAATAGATAGTACTACGGCAAGCAATGGCTTGACACTAAATGGCAAAGATGTAAAATTAGGAGGAACACTATCAAGTGCTACTACTATTACGGCTTCGTCTACCAATACCTTGGCATTGGCTGGGCTTCAAAGTGGTGTGGCTACAGATAGTATTATGGTCTTAAATCCTACCAATAATGTCATTCGTATGGTATCCTTGGCTACTTTATTGGCAAGCAATAATATTGTTGCTTCGGTATCGGGGACCGTACCTGCCTTGTCTATTGGAGATGCAGGAAGTATTACACTTACTGTTACGGGTGCTGCAGTGGGAAATAGCGTTGTTGTAAATCCAACGATAGACTTACCTAATGGCGTAGTACTGGCTTATGCGAGAGTATCTGCTGCCAATACCGTAAAAGTAGGCTTTGTAGGAACGGGTTCTTCTACTTCGTTTACTACAAATTTTGACGTAAGAGTCATTAAATAATTTTTTTTAATCTTCACTAAAATATATAGTTTATGAATCATATAAAAATATATAGCTTTTTGATTTTATGCTTTGCAATAGTAGGCATCTCAAGAGCTCAAAATGTAGGTGTAGGAACTACTACACCACAAAATAAATTGCATGTCAAAGGACAAATGAGAGTAGATACGCTTACTTCGGGGTCATTAACTGTAGATAGTATTGTACTCGTAGGTACTAATGGACTCTTCAAAAAAGCGCAATTTAATATAGCAACAAACGAACCTTGGTACAACGTAGCCACAGGCACACAAGCTACTGCAAACACGCAAGATATATACCAAATGGGGAAAGTCGGAATTGGAATTGCAACACCTGCAACAGATGCTGTATTAGAGCTTTCTTCTGCTAACAAATCCTTGTTGTTAACCAGAGTAGCCACAACAGGTGCCATTGCAAATCCTGAAAATGGAATGATTGTTTATGATATAGCTTCTAACTGTGTTAAAGCATACGAGAATGGTGCTTGGTCTACATGTTTAAGTTCAGGTTCTACCGCAAACTCTACAACAGTAACTATAGATTGCTCGAATAGTTCTTTTTCTTGCGGACCAAAGTATGTTGGCACAACGGGAATATCAGTTGTTTTTAAAGTAATCAACAATTCGTTTTCTAATGTTACTGCAGTAGATTTTAGCAATGCCGTTACCCTTTCAGGAGCTGGAGCTGCGGGATTAACTGTTACAGCAGGTCAAAATAGTTCTGTATCCATCAATAGTGGCGCAACAGCAACCTTAACCTATAATCTAACGGGTGCACCAACTACGGCTGGTACGTTAACGGCACTTTTTTCAAGATTAGGTCTTTCATGTACCGTAAATTCTGTGGTGTATGGAGCAAGCGGTGGTAACGGAATGGACGGAACAATAGCAGCCAAGGCTAACTTATCTTGTAAATCTATCAAAGAAGCCTTTCCGGCAAGTGCAGATGGTGTATATTGGATAGATCCTGATCTTAATTGTACTACATTGAGTGCCATGCAAGTCCAATGTGATATGACGACAGCTGGTGGTGGTTGGACTAAAATAGCTGCAGGAGGTGATGCGTCAACAGGTACATTTAGCCAAACAACATCTATATCAAACTTGACTGCTGGTGGATATTGGCCAGATAATATCGCTTTTAAATTTGGTGAAATGTCTATCTCTGCAATTAGGATTACTCAAGCTAGCACATTTGCAAATGCTAATCTTAGAAATTGGGATTTGGGGGATGCCATATTTACAGGCACAAATGTAGCAAATTGGTTAAAGAGCACAGGAACTGTACCTGTAACAAATCTTGCAGTTGGATGGACAGGACGTTTTTGGAATACATATTTATTTGATGGAAATCCTAATCTATATAATTTCCGTTATCCTAGTTTATTCGCATCATATAGTAATTCTACTGGTGTTTCTTTGTGTGGCAATGTTTGGAGAGTAGATTTATTTAACCCTTCTGTAAATGCATGTGCAATTGTTAACAGCAATTCCATTTGGTCAACAAATCTTGCTGGTGCATCATATACTTGTAGTACGCCAGTTATAAGAGGTGTGAGAGTTTATTGGGTAAGATAATTTTCATATATATATTATGTTGAAAGTGCGTTTGTTGCTGATTTTAGTATGTGTAAGCATAGCCGCTGTTGCTCAATCGAGTGATAGCTGCTATGCCGAAGCATTAGCTAAAGAAAGTGCTATGCGCAAAGAGGCCTTTACAAAAATGTACGTGCCGGGTCAAAAAGCCAACAATGCAAGTTTAGGTACGCAACAGCTCTATGACATCAAAAGTAAAACAACAGTTTTAGTGTTTTGGAAAACAGATTACTCATTTTGCAAAACATCACGGGTGTTATAAGTGCACTGGTACATAAAGAGCTGAATAAAAAATAATCATGAATAAGGTACAGCGCGCGTATGAAGCGCACGCGGTACTCTTTATGATTTAGAAAAAAATTAAAGAGTATTGAAATATAAGAACCCATATTATGCATCATGAAATTCAATTAAAATATTTATGAGTATTCACAATAAGGCTTTATTTTATTCTATTTTTTTATTATTACTTTCAATAATATTTTATAATTTTTTTTATTTATCTCTTCAATGTGAAATATCTATAAGTTTATTTGTTTTAATATTTCTATTGATTTTTTCAACATTAGCTAATTTTTTTGAGAATTTTTCGGTCAATCAAGTTTTAAATATGAATATATTTGAAATTAATAAACTTAAAAATTATTTAAGAATGCATAATAGTCAGTTTCTTAAATCGTTTTCAAATACTAAAAATGCCCCATTTCCTAATGGTTTATTAGAACAACAAAATCTTAATGGTGAATTTAAGAAACATTTTGAAATTTCATTTTGTGAAAATTGGTATTCATTTAACCAATTTATTTTTTATGATGGAAATGCTAAAATGTTGACAAATGAACAAGAAATAGCCCTCTCAAACCTCTTGTTTCAAACGTATGTCAAAACAAACTATATAGATTCGGTAGCTATTTTAAATCCTGTTTCTTTTCATATCGTTCCCAACAAATTGGATTCGATTAATAACTTAAAAATTTATTTTGATGGTTATATTTCTAGTCCATCAGAGGAAGTTTTTATTTTATTCTTATTTAAAGGGGGTTATGTTTCAAATTTAAATGAACGCTTACATATTGCTTTATACAAATTGAAGTTATATCAATCAGTGAACCATAAAAAAGTGCAACTTCGTCTAGTTTTTGTAGATTTTGATCATAACAATTTATGTAAAGCGCCATTTATTGTGGATAATGAACTGAATGTTTTGTTTTTACCTGCAATTCAATCAAAGCTTTTAAAGTTTGATACAATTAATGTTTTTGAATCAGAAATAACTTTTAAATTAAATTCAATTTTGTCAAAAAATGATTAATATTGATATTAAAGTATTTATTAAAGAAAATACCGATATTATAATCTCGTCACTTATTCTTGATTATTGGAGAATAGAGACTAATGGTTTTTTATTCACTTTAGATATGCTTTCAAAAAAATATCTCATTAAAATGGAAGATTTAAAATTGACGGTATCTAAATATTCTACACTTCAAATTCGTTTACCTTGTCAAAATTGTAAAAAAAATAAACAAATACAAATTACCAATCGTAATGAATTTAAGACTTCAATAATATGTAGAGTTTGTAAGCTTAAACAAAGAAAAAAATCTTCAAGTAAACTTATAAATGAATTGTTTTAAGTTTATTGTCTCTAAATGATGAAGTCTATCAAAAGATATAGTATTTATCTAGTTTTTTTATGATTTTAATTTTATTTTTATGTATTTTTAATTTTTATGGATTCAATATCAATTTATTTTATGTATGTTATTTTACCCACAAGATTTTTTCCTAAAATGTTTTCCGATATTTTATTTTTTTCTTGTGGGTTTTATATTTAAATTTTAAAAGATATATATGATTAAGTTTTTTTTGGTTTTATTTCTGCTAGTTTCAAATTTTATAATTTGTCACTTTCATAATCTGGTATCCGCAAATTTAAATTCAATGAATCTAAATGAAATTCGAAAAGATACCTCGGAAATAACGTATAATGACACTCTTCGCTTCTATAGTGTTCGTGATGTTTTTGCTACATATCAATTAAAGAAGTAGATTGGAATTTACGTTACAATTTTTTTTAATTTTAATCGGTTTAATCCGTCATTTATTTAAGAACATCTTTGATGATTTTAACATGGTGCCAGCTATGGATATATAGAATGCGCTTGGTTTCAAAAATGTTCATCGGCCCAAAATAAGGGTGCAAAAAATAATGATGTGCAGGAATTTCTTTAATGGATTGAATTTGTTTTCTTGTTTCCTTAATATGTTTCTCCAATTCACTTTTGTCAAATTGTTTAGGTATAGTATAACTTGGCGCTTTAGCTCGCCCACGAGGAATTTGACCTGAAATTAAAATAAAATATTTGCTAAAACTATGGATGGGTTTATAAGGCGTTTGAGGCGATTTGCGTAATGCTTCAACGATTAAATCGATAGATACCAAAGTGTGTTCGATATGCCATCCTATAGAACTACTTGATATGTTTTGGTTTTCAATTTCAGTTTTATCTAAAATCGTTTCAAAATAATCTAAAATGTGGTATAGCTTTTTCATTCTTTTTTTTGTAAAAGTAAGGAATATATTTGAATTGTATAGAGGTTTTAGTAATTAG
>NZ_JBIKJI010000013.1:0-24784 GCF_044361065.1 Flavobacterium sp. | reverse complement strand
AAAATCCTTAAAAATGAAAAATAAAATTCTCGTATTATTACTTATTTCCGTTTTAAGTACCAGTTGTAAAAAAGAAAAAGAACTTATAGAAGTTACTATTCCTGAACCAGAAAAAATTGAAAAAACCACTTTAGGAAATCCGTCTGATGTGCAAGCTGAAGATGAAGAAGGAGCATTTCAAATGAATGGCCTACCCTATTCTTACAATAGTTTAGAACCCTTTATTGATGCTGCCACAATGGAGTTACATTATTCGAAACATCATTTGGCATATTGTAACAAACTGAATGCCGCTTTAAAAGAAACTGATTTGTCATCAAAATCTATAGAAGAAATTCTAAAGAAATTAGATACAAGTAAATCAGAAATTAGAAACAATGCTGGCGGATATTACAATCACAATTTATTTTTTGAAATATTAAGCGTTAACAATGGCGATGCAACTGACGAAGTTTTAGAAGCCATAAACAAAGATTTTGGATCCTTTGAATCGTTTAAAAATGAATTTTCAGAAAGTGCTACAAAATTATTTGGCTCGGGTTGGGTTTGGCTTATAAAAGATAATTCAGGGAAATTAATCATCACAACAACAGCTAATCAAGACAATCCTTTAATGCCAAATGCAGAAAAAAAAGGCACACCAATATTAGCTCTTGATGTATGGGAACACGCCTACTATATTAAATATCAAAACAAAAGAAAAGACTATGTTAATGCGTTCTTTAATGTTATTAATTGGAAAAAAGTAAATGAAAAATTTAAAGATTCCTCAGTAGCTTCTGAATAAAAAAAACGCTTCAAATTTTGAAGCGTTTTTTTATAATACGTTTTTAAGTATTTTACTAAAAACTAATTTGTATTACTTTAATTGAAAACTGCTTTTTGAAACCAATTCTCCTTTTTTGTCAAAAACATTAACAAAATAAGTACCTGCTGAAATATTTTTTACTGATAAATCTTCTTGAACTTGTACTGTTTTGTTTTCATATTTAATGGTTTTCTGAAAACTATAAGGCAAATAAGTTGTTCCAAATGTTTCTGTTTTCTTTTCACCTAAAACATTGTTTTTGCTATCAATTACTTGAACATAATACGTTCTATCACCCGTTTTTGCAACCTGATTTTCAGCAATAGTAAACCCTATTTTTAATACATCTGCTTTACTGGCTTTATCTGTATTGATTTGTTTTCCAGAACTTTTTTGTTTTACCGCCAAAGTAGTTAAATTTAATACTGATAATCGTTGTGCTTTTTCAACTGTTTTAGACAAATTTTCATTTTTGGCTGCTAACGTATCATTTGCTGTTTTTGCATTTGTTAATACAACATTCGTACTATCTAAGTTTTTTGTCAATTTGCTGTTGTTCGCTTTCAACACATTGTTTTCGGCAATTAAATTATCCATTTCGCGTTTTAGTTTTACGTATTGCGTTTTATATTTAGACAATTCAGCTACACTCCCGTCAGATTTTTTAATTTTCTCTAACAATTCCATTATCTTAGCTTGTTCTTCTTCCAATTCTCCTTTTAAGGCAGTATTATCAGCAATTGCTATATCATACTCCGCTATTTTTGATTCTAATTCTGCTTGAAATTTTTCTTTTTCCGTTAATGTTTTTGATAAACTTGAATCTACCGCATCTTTATCTTGTTGTAATTTGTATACATAAGCTAATGTTCCCATTAACAATAAGACTAAGATTAATACAACAACTTTTAATCCTGAATTTCTAGAATTTGATTGATTTAACTCCATTTTTAATTTGATTTTATTTAAATTTCACACAAAAATAAAATTTTATTTATTTCTATTACTATATAACGTAATGTATCTTTAAAATATTATATTTGAAAACACTTTTAAAACATAAAATGGATAAATTAAACGTATTCAGTTCTAGAGATATAGCCAAAATTACGCAACATCGAAGTGGCGAAATAAAGTTTGGCGAAAAGATAATTACGGTTCCAAATGATGAAAATTGGATTTCATTTATCACCCAATCAGAAGCGAAATTTGTTTTAATTGGTTTACCCGAAGACATCGGAATAAAGGCCAATTTAGGCAGAACCGGTGCTGCTTCAGCTTTTGAAAGCACGTTAAAAAGCTTAGTAAACTTTCAACATAATAAATTTTGCAAAGGCAACGAATTACTTGTTTTAGGTGAAATAAATTTTTCTAAAGAAATGGAAATTTCCAAAAATTTAGACACTCAAAACAAAGAAGATCGAAAAAAACTATTTCAAATAGTAGAAAATATAGATAAAGATGTTTCTTATGTAATTAGCACAATTATTAAAGCGAATAAAATCCCAATAATTATTGGAGGTGGACATAATAACGCATACGGAAACATAAAAGGATTAGCGTTAGCAAAAGGAATGCCAGTAAATGCTATTAATTTTGATGCGCATACCGATTTCAGAATAATGGAAGGTCGTCATAGTGGAAATGGCTTTACCTATGCATTTGAAGAAGGCTTCTTAAAAAAATATTTTATATTCGGATTACACGAAAATTTTGTATCAAAAAGTGTCTTTAATACCTTAAAAACTATTGAAGAAAGAGTAAAATATGTAACCTATGAAGAAATAGCGGTACGAAAAACCAAAAGTTTTACTACAGAAATCAACCAAGCAATAAAATTTATTTCCAATACACCATTTGGTGTAGAACTTGATTTGGATGCACTACCCAACATTCATAGTAGCGCTATGACACTTAGCGGATTTAGTGTTGAAAAAGCCAGGCATTTTATTCATTTAGCTGGAAGAGAAGAACTTGCCAGTTATTTACATATTTGTGAAGGGGCACCTGATTTAGACGTATCGAACAATAATCATTTAACTGGAAAATTAATTGCAACACTAATTTTAGATTTCATTAAGAGTAAAAAGCTTGAAGAAATCTAAATATTAGTAATGAAAGAAAAAAACTTTATTTTTTTTTGAAAAAAAGTATTGGATTTCGAGATTGAAGTTTTAAATTTGTAAAATCAAGAAAAGAATTGAGTTGTAATGAGTGAATTGTCGAAAATTATTGATTCCTTAGAAGTAAAATTCTTTAAATTATCTAAAAAAATAGAGAATTTAGAGCAATTAAACGAAAGTTTATCTAACGAATTAAGCGCTTTAAAACAAAACGCTCAACAAGAAAATAAGCACATCACCTCTTTAAAACAAGAGTTGGAAAGCTTAAAAATAACAAATTCTCTTCTGGGCAGTGAAGAATACAAGAAAGAAACAAAACTGAAAATAAATTCGTTGATTAGAGAAATCGACTATTGTATAGCACAACTTTCTGAATAATTATGACAGAAAAGTTAAAAATAAAAATTTCAATTGCAGACCGAGTATACCCATTAACAGTGGAAACTACTCAGGAGGAAGGTCTACGAACCGCATCAAAAAAAATTGATGCCACAATTAAAAAATTTGAAGCCAACTATGCAGTAAGAGATAAACAAGATGTATTGGCAATGTGTGCCTTACAATTTGCTTCTCAAATAGAACAAACCCAAATTGATACTTCTACAGATACCGTAGAAGCATTTGAGAGATTAAAAAAACTCGACGAAAAAATAGAAGGTTTACTTTCAAAATAAGAAAAAACGTTCATACAAAACACTAAAGTACTGCCCACATTAGTAAATATTTGATAAACTCAACACTAACTATTAAATGAGTGAATTTGCGATACTAAAGCACGTTCCGATTTATCGGAAATCCTTGAACATCGTTTTAGCTCAAATCCTGTCTGAATCGAGTTTATTCAAACACCTAATGTGGGCTTTTTTATTAAACAAAACCTAACTATGGAATTAACAAGTATACTAATTGGAATCGTCGGATTGGCTATAGGATTTGCAATTGCTAAATTTTTAGAAAAAAGCAATGTTTCAAATCTTATTAAAAACGCTAAAAAAGAGGCGGGTTCAATTTTAAGAGATGCGAAAGCAGAAGCTGAAACTGAAAAAAGAAATAAGCTATTACAAGCTAAAGAGCGATTTTTAGAATTAAAATTAGAACACGAAAACGAAATTTTGTCAAAAGACAAAAAAATGGCTGAAGCCGAAAAAAGAACACGAGATAAAGAATCTCAAGTTTCGAGTGAATTGGCAAAAGCTAAGAAAATAAACGATGATGCAGAAGCTAAAATTGTAGAATACACAAACAAAATTGAAAACTTAGAGAAAAAATCACAAGAAGTTGACAAATTACACAAAAGTCAAATTGAACAACTTGAGGTGATTTCTGGTTTATCTGCAGACGATGCAAGAAACCAATTGGTTGAAAGTTTAAAAGCAGAAGCCAAAACCAATGCAATGGCGCACATTCAAGAAACTATTGAAGAAGCTAAAATGCAAGCGCAACAAGAAGCTAAAAAAATAATTATTAGTACGATTCAGCGAGTTGGAACAGAAGAAGCAGTTGAAAATTGTGTATCTGTTTTCAATATTGAATCTGATGATGTAAAAGGTAGAATTATTGGTAGAGAAGGAAGAAATATTAGAGCTATTGAAGCAGCAACAGGCGTTGAAATCATTGTTGACGATACACCAGAAGCTATTATCCTATCTTGTTTTGATCCTGTAAGAAGAGAAATTGCTCGTTTGGCACTTCATAAATTAGTTACGGATGGTCGTATTCACCCTGCCCGTATTGAAGAAGTGGTTGAGAAAACGAAAAAACAAATTGAAGAAGAAATTATTGAAGTAGGAAAACGTACCGTTATTGATTTAGGAATTCACGGTTTACACCCAGAATTGATTAAAATTGTAGGTAGAATGAAATACCGTTCTTCATACGGACAAAACCTATTACAACACTCAAGAGAAGTTTCTAAACTTTGTGGTTTAATGGCTGCAGAATTAGGGCTAAACGTAAAATTAGCGAAAAGAGCTGGTTTATTACACGATATTGGTAAAGTACCAGATACTGAAAGTGAATTACCTCACGCTATTTTAGGAATGCAATGGGCTGAGAAATATGGTGAAAAAGAAGAAGTATGTAATGCTATTGGAGCCCACCACGATGAAATTGAAATGAAATATTTAATTTCACCGATTATTCAAGTGTGTGATGCAATTTCTGGGGCAAGACCAGGCGCGCGTCGTCAAGTTTTAGATTCTTATATCCAACGTTTAAAAGACTTAGAAGAAGTAGCTTATAGCTTCCCTGGTGTTAAAAACGCTTATGCTATTCAAGCAGGTAGAGAATTACGTGTTTTAGTTGAAAGTGAGAAAGTTTCAGACGATTTAGCTGCTACATTATCATTTGAAATTTCACATAAAATTCAAACAGAAATGACCTATCCAGGTCAAGTTAAAGTAACAGTAATTAGAGAAACTCGAGCGGTAAATATTGCGAAGTAAACTCTAAATTAGATAAATTTAAAAGCCCAATTTCAAATGAAATTGGGCTTTTTATTTATAGATATTTTATATAATAATTATTATATAAAGTATCAAAATGTTATCCAAATTAAAACTATTTCTTTCCCGTTGGTTTTTTTGTCTTACCATTAATCACTTTAATAGCTACATACATAAACAATACAAAAGAAAGTAGTCGTAATGACATAAAAATACTTTCACTTTGCATAAATCCTAAAAACTTTAAATCAAAAGGAAACGCCAAAACAGCAGAAATTAAAGCAATAAATAACAATTTAGAATTAGTCATATTTTTAAAAAAATCCATCATAATGTAAAAAATTAATTAAAGAAAGAATCCACAAACTCTGTTTTATTAAAAACTTGTAAATCTTCAATACCTTCACCTACTCCAATATATTTAACTGGAATTTGAAATTGATCTGAAATACCGATAACTACACCGCCTTTTGCCGTACCGTCTAATTTAGTTACTGCTAAACAAGACACTTCAGTGGCTGCAGTAAATTGTTTGGCTTGTTCAAAAGCGTTTTGTCCTGTTGAACCATCAAGTACTAACATAACATCGTTTGGTGTATTTGGAACTACTTTTTGCATTACATTTTTAACTTTGGTCAATTCGTTCATTAAACCTACTTTATTATGTAAACGTCCAGCGGTATCAATGATTACAACATCAGCATTTTGAGCTACAGCAGATTGTAAAGTATCAAAAGCAACAGAAGCAGGATCAGAGCCCATTTGCTGTCTTACCATTGGTACATCTACTCTATCCGCCCAAATTTGCAATTGATCGATAGCAGCCGCTCTAAATGTATCTGCAGCACCCAAAACAACCTTAAATCCGGCTTTTTTAAATTGGTAAGCTAATTTACCTATGGTAGTTGTTTTTCCTACACCATTTACACCAACAACCATAATTACATATGGTTTAACATCTTTTGGAATGGTAAAATCAGAATCGTTACCTGAATTCGTTTCGGATAATAACGAACCAATTTCTTCTCTTAATATAATATTTAACTCATCTGTACCTAAATATTTATCTTGAGAAACTCTTTTTTCAATACGTTGAATAATCTTTAAAGTGGTATTTACACCCACATCGGAAGAAATAAGTACTTCTTCTAAATTATCTAAAACCTCATCATCTACTTTAGACTTTCCGGCAACGGCTTTTGTTAGTTTAGAAAAGAAAGAAGTTTTTGTTTTCTCTAATCCTTTGTCTAATTGCTGCTTTTCCTGTTCTGTAATTACAGGTTCACTTTTGTTAGATGAAAATATTTTTTTAAAAAAGCTCATTGAATTTGGTATATAACGATATGATTTTCATTATTGTTGGAACAAAAATAAAATAAAAAAAGCTACTTTCAAATGAAAATAGCTTTTTTAATATCTTTAATTACAGATTATTTCTTTTTTAAGAACTCATCTACTTCTTCAGGAGTCATTACTGATTCCACAAATGTATAAGCACCAGTTTTAGGAGACTTAACCATTTTGATTGCTTTAGTTAATCTTTTAGAAGATGTTTGTAAAGTTGCTACGGTTTTCTTTGCCATGACTTAGTATGTTTTATTTGAAACTTAAATTAAGCTTCTAATTATTTAATTTCTTTGTGAACAGTTACTCTTTTCAAGATAGGATTGAATTTTTTGATTTCCATTCTATCTGGTGTGTTTTTTTTGTTTTTAGTCGTGATATAACGAGAAGTACCTGGTTGACCAGATTCTTTGTGTTCAGTGCACTCTAAAATTACTTGGATTCTATTACCTTTCTTTGCCATTTTGATATATTTTTAAATGATTAAACAGATTTTACAAATCCATCAGCTTTAGCTTTTTTCAAAACTGCGGCAATACCATTTTTGTTAATTGTTTTTAATACTGCTGTAGATATTTTTAGGCTTACCCATCTATCTTCTTCTGCAATGTAAAAACGTTTTTTTACTAAGTTAACTGAGAATTTTCTCTTAGTTTTATTCATCGCGTGAGAAACGTTGTTTCCAACCATTGCTCTTTTTCCTGTTAGTTCACAAACTCTTGACATTATTCTAAACTTTTATATCGTTATTCTAAATAAGGGTGCAAAGAAAAGAATTTTTACTTTACTATGCAACTATTTTTAACTAGTTTTTTGAAATTTCTTTATATAGCCATTCTAATGCTTTGTAAACTGCCCTATCTGTAACCTTTTCGCGCGGTTGTCCAAAATTAAATTCTTCTACAAAAACTTCATTTGGCGTAGCTATTGCTATACAAACAACACCTATTTCGGCTTCGCTATTTCCTTTTGTAGGGCCTGCATTTCCAGTTGTAGCAATGGCGTAATCTGTATTAAAAATTGTTTGACAATTAATGGCCATTTCTTTTACCACTTCTTTACTTACGACAGAAAACTTATGAATGGTATCAGAATTTACTTTTAACACATCTATTTTAATTTGATTAGAATAGGCCACTATCCCGCCTTTAAAACAAGCGGAAGCGCCAGGGACAGATGAAATTAGTTGTGCGATTTTTCCTCCAGTGCAACTTTCGGCAGTTGCCAAAGTAAGGTGCTTTTCTGATAATACTCTTGTTAAAACAACTTCTATGGTTTCCTCCTCATCGTACCCTACAATAATGTCGCCTATTAGAGGTTTTAATTTTTCTATTTCATTTAAAACAGAATCTATTAAAACAGCTTCATCTGTTCCTCGAGCAGTTAATCGTAATCTAACTTTTCCTGGACTTGGTAAATATGCTAATTTGATAAAACTCGGCAAATTAGTTTCCCAATCTTCAATATGTTCCGCAATTAAACTCTCTCCTCGACCATAAGTCATAAGTGTTTTATGAACAATATAAGGACGCTCAAATTTTTCTACCAAATACGGAATTACTTCATTATCAATTAAATACTTCATTTCATAGGGAACGCCAGGCAAAGAAATAAACACAGTGTTTTGATGTTCCATAAGCATTCCTGGAGCGGTTCCCATTTTATTAAAAAGTACTTTTGATTTAGAAGGAACAAATGCTTGGTCTATATTTAATTGGGTAATGGGTTTTTTATGAATGCCTTCAATAATGCTTTTCACTTGGTCAAAAACAGCATCGTTTTTTACTAAAACATCATCAAAATACTCACAAAATGTTTTTTTAGTAATATCATCTTTTGTTGGGCCTAAACCTCCGGTAATTAATACAACGTCATATTTGTTTTGAACTTCGTGCAACGTTTTTAATATATGGCTTTTATCGTCAGAAATAGAAAGCATTTCATAAGTAGCAATTCCGATTTTATCTAATGCTTTTGCAATGTAAGACGAATTTGTATCAATAATTTGACCTATTAATATTTCATCTCCTATTGTAATAATTACTGCTTTCATCTTTAAAATATTTTTGTAAAAATAAGAAAACCACGCTAAAGGCGTGGCTAAACATATATTAAAAGTAACCCTTATAACTTAAAATCTTTTTTTATTTCATCAGCTGCAGCAACTATTCTTGCTTTAAGCGTTCTAAACACTTCTTTAATTTCTTTTCGCTTGCCTTCCTCTTGAGTCCAATCCATAATGAATACCACATCTTCGTATGCCATATCCATTCCTAATAAATCTAATGTTGGTTTGATTTTGTGTGCAGATGCATAGGTTTTCGCATAATCTTTTAGTTCAATTGCATTTTTCATTTCCTGAATTTCGAAAGGCACTTCATCTAAAAACAAAGTAGCAATTTGAAGTGCAAATTCGTTATCATTTTCAGAAATTTCATATACTTTTGATAAATTATACTGTAAAGCCATTATTTTACTTGTATTTTAAACATTTGCTTGCCTTCTAAAAAACCTTCTAACACATCATTTTCTTTCACAGCTGCTACTCCTTTTGGAGTTCCTGTAAAAATGATGTCTCCTTTTTTTAATGTAAAAAACTGTGAAACATAAGAAACAATCTCATCAATATTCCACAACATCATTGAAGTAGTTCCTTGCTGAACGATTTCATTATTTTTTCTTAATTCAAAGTTAATATTTTCTAGAGAAGGAAAATGTATTTTCGGTAAAAAGTCACCAATAATCGCTGAATGGTCAAATGCCTTTGCTTTTTCCCAAGGTAAACCTTTTTCTTTTAGTGTAGTTTGCACATCCCGAGCTGTAAAATCGATTCCTAAACCAATTTCATCGTAATATTTATGAGCAAATTTTGGACTAATATATTTTCCTACTTTACAAATTTTTACCAAAACTTCCACTTCGTGATGCACATCATTACTAAACTCTGGAATTACGAATGGTGTTTTTTTAGGCAAAATAGCCGTGTCTGGCTTCATAAAAATAACCGGCTCAGATGGTCGTTCGTTTTGTAATTCTGAAATATGATCAGCATAATTTCTTCCGATGCAAATGATTTTCATTTTTTTTGGGTATTGGGTGTTGGGTATTGGGTGTTGGGTGTTGGGTGTTGGGCTATTCCCTTTACCTTTTTCCTTTTACCTTTTACCTCAAAACACCTATTTTGTATTTAATCTTCTTAATTTCAAACCTGTTAATACTTTTTTTGTATAAAGCGGAAAATCGGCGTTTTGAATCCAACCGAAATAACCTGGATCTTTATCAAATACTTCGTCTACTAAAACATTTTTATATTTTCCAAAGCTAAACATTTCTTGTCCTTTATCATTCATCACAATCATACCTGCAAAATCTACAGATTTTTTACGCGTAGTAAATTCTGATAATGCTTTCATATCATTTTGTAAATCAGGATATCTTTCCAATTGTCCCAATAAAATTTCATAAGTAGCCATAGTATCTGCTTCGGCTGTATGTGCGTTTTCTAATGTTTTCCCACAATAAAATTTTAATGCTGCAGATAATGTGCGTTCTTCTTTTTTATGAAAAATAGTTTGAACATCTACTGAAACGCGATTTTTCATATCAAAATCTACACCTGCACGAAGCATTTCTTCTGCCAATAACGGAATATCAAATCGGTCCGAATTATAACCTGCCAAATCAGAATCTTTTATCATAGCATAAATTTGGGAAGACAATTCAGAAAAAGTAGGCTCATTTGCTACTTTTTCGTTTGTAATGCCGTGAACTGCTGTTGATTGAGACGGAATTGGAATGGTTGGGTTTACTAACCAAGTTTTACTTTCTTTATTTCCGTTTGGAAACACCTTGAATATTGATATTTCAACGATTCTATCTTTTCCAACATCTATTCCGGTAGTTTCTAAATCAAAGAAACAAATTGGTCTTGTAAGTTTAAGTTCCATTTTTATATTTTAAAGTACAAAGTTAAAAAAACCCAATAGTAATTGAACTATTGGGTGAAGTATTATTTATTTATTTTTTCTTAAAAATCTCTATTTACATCAAATGCTTCTAAATATTCAGCTACGCGTTTTACGAAACTTCCACCTAAAGCACCATCTACAACTCTGTGATCATAAGAGTGAGATAAAAACATTTTCTGACGTATACCAATAAAATCCCCTTCTGGAGTTTCAATAACAGCTGGTACTTTTCTTATAGCTCCTAAGGCTAAAATACCCACTTGCGGCTGATTGATAATTGGTGTTCCAAAAACGGACCCAAATGTTCCTACGTTTGTTACAGTATAAGTACCACCTTGCGTATCGTCTGGTTTTAATTTTCCTGCTTTCGCACGACCTCCCAAATCGTTTACTGCTTTTGCCATACCAACTAAATTTAGTTGGTCTGCATTTTTAATTACAGGAACAATTAAGTTTCCATTTGGTAAAGCTGCTGCCATTCCTAAATTGATGTTTTTACGTTTTATAATAAAATCGCCATCAACAGAAATATTCATTCCTGGAAAATCTTTTAAGGCTTTTGCTACCGCTTCCATCATAATTGGCGTAAACGTAAGTTTTTCTCCTTCGCGTTTTTCAAAAGCTGCTTTTACTTTATCTCTCCATTTTACAATATTAGTAACATCCACTTCGATAAACGACTGCACGTGTGCTGAAGTTTGAACCGAAGCTACCATATAACCCGAAATTAACTTTCGCATTCTGTCCATTTCCACAATTTCGTCGCCACCATTTACTGAAACGGGTGCAGGATTTTGGGTTTTAGGTTGTTGGTTTGAAGTTGCAGGCGCAACAACATTTGAACTTGTAACTTGCGACTTGCGAGTTTCTATATATTTTAAAACATCTTCTTTATTTACACGACCATCTTTACCAGAACCTGAAATAGATTCTAATTCAGTTAACGAAATGCCTTCTGTTTTTGCCATATTTTTTACTAATGGCGAAAAGAATTTATCTGAACCTAAAAAATCTGCAGGAGCACTTGCTTCAATAGCAACCTCAACCGTTTTAGCAACTTCTGCAACAGCAACTGGAACTTCCGACTTTACTTCAGGAGTTGCAGCAATAGCTCCGCCTTCTGTTTCAATAATCGCTATGGTTTGCCCTACTTGAACAACATCATCAACTTGAAACAAAATTTCAACTAAAGTACCAGAAACTTCAGAAGGCACTTCACTATCTACTTTGTCTGTAGCAATTTCTAAAACCGCTTCATCCATATCGATATGTTCGCCAACTTTTTTTAACCAATTTGTAATGGTTGCTTCTGCTACACTCTCTCCCATTTTTGGAAGTTTCAATTCAAATCTTGCCATATTATTATTGTAATGTTGAGTTCTTTAATTATTAATGCAAAATTAATAAATATTTTGATGTTTTATCACGAAAAAATCAAAAAATCAAAAAATTAGCACTTCGCCTCTATCAGTTGAATTATTACTACCAATTAAGTAATTTGATTGCGAAATATAGTTCTTAAAAGTTATATTTTTCGATTTATGTTTTTCCATAAAACGAATTATTTCTGCAAAAGAAAACGAATTGGTATCAAAAACAATTTCAATATTGCTATTTTTATTTACTTTAAATTGTTCAAAATCAGTTAAATATTCAATTGGTTTATTTAAATTCAATTGAATATTTTCTTTTGAAAACACAATATATTTATCAATTTCATTGTTTAATTTTTGTGCTTGTTTTTGTTTGAAAATCGCAAATAAAAAGCTCCCAATTTGTATAAAATTATCAAAGAAAAAGGACTTTTTAAAATGCTTTTTATAAAAAAACTGCATCGCATCTCGGAAACGTTCTAAATATTTTTCGTCTCTAACCGTACTTTCTCCTTTGTAATGAATTACAGATGTTTCGTGAAAATAGAAATTATCTTTTCCTAACTTCTGAATCATATAACTCAAATCAATATCATCTGAATACATAAAGCAATTTTCATCAAAACCACCGACTTTTATGTACAAATCCCGTTTCATCATCATAAAAGCTCCGACTAAAACATCCACTTTTCCTGATTGATTCTCAGATAAATGCTGTGCATAATATTTTCCAAAAAAATTAGAGATTTTATATAAACCGAAAATTTTAGTAAAAGCCACCCAAGGTGTTGGAAGTCCGCGCTTACTTTCTGGAAGAAAATTTCCGGTGCCGTCTATCAACTTACAGCCAATTATTCCAGCTGACGGCTGACAGCTTTTAGCTAACAGCTTTTTAAACGTATCTTCAGCAACAACCGTATCTGGATTTAAAATACAAATATATTCGCCTTTTGCCTGTTCAACAGCTATATTATTCCCTTTTGGAAATCCTAAATTTTCTTTATTTTCAATAAGCGTAATTTGTGGAAATAGTTGCTTCATCATCAAACAACTATAATCCGAAGAATTATTATCTACCACAATAATTTCAGCATCTATGTTTTCCAGTGCTTTTTGTACACTACGCACACATTGCTCTAAAAAATAGCGTACATTATAATTAAGTATGATTACGGATAGTTGCATTTTGTTTTAATGTGTCAATTTACAATTAGTCAATGTGCCAATTGGTTGATAGGTCAAAGTTGCAATTTTTATTTATGAAATGCAAAAATCTAAATTTTAAATCTCAAATAATAAGTCTACTTTTGCAAAACAATTGGCGTTTTGCCACATTGTATAATTGACAAATGAACAAATGAATTACCTTTCAGTAGAAAATATATCAAAATCATACGGAGAACGCGTCCTTTTTAAAGACATTTCTTTCGGAATTAATAAAGACCAAAAAATAGCTTTTATCGCCAAAAATGGTTCGGGTAAAACCACTATTATGAACATTATTAATGGTTTTGATGAACCTGACACGGGTCAAGTAGTGATTAGAAAAGGAATAAAAATGGCTTTTTTGAGTCAGAATTTTAATTTGCAAGATGAATTAACTATTGAAGAAAGCATTTTCGCATCGGATAATGAAGTTTTACAGGTAATTAGAAACTACGAAAGCGCCTTAGAAAATCCGGAAGACGAAGAAAAGTACCAGAAAGCGTTTGACGATATGGACCGCTTTAACGCTTGGGATTTTGAAACACAATACAAGCAAATTTTGTCAAAATTAAAACTTGACGATTTAAAATTAAAAGTAAAAAAATTATCTGGAGGGCAAAAAAAGCGTTTGTCGTTAGCTATTATTTTAATTAATCGACCTGATTTATTAATTTTAGACGAGCCAACCAATCATTTGGATTTAGAGATGATTGAATGGTTAGAAGATTATTTTGCCAAAGAAAATATTACCTTATTTATGGTGACGCACGACCGTTTTTTCTTAGAACGTGTTTGTAACGAAATTATTGAATTAGATAACGGAAAACTGTATCAATACAAAGGAAATTACTCGTACTATTTAGAGAAAAAAGAAGAACGTCAAATTTCTGAAAACTCGAGTATTGATAAAGCACAAAACCTTTTTATTAAGGAATTGGCTTGGATGCGTCGTCAACCAAAAGCAAGAACTACCAAATCGAAATCGCGTCAAGATGATTTTTATGTGATAAAAGAAAAAGCGGAAAGTCGTCGTAAAGAAAATGTGGTAGAGCTTGAAATTAATATGGAGCGAATGGGAAGCAAAATTATCGAAATGGTAAAATTGAACAAAAATTTCCCTGACAGAACCATTTTAAAAGATTTTACCTACGCGTTTCAACGTGGTGAACGTATTGGAATTATTGGTAAAAACGGAACAGGAAAATCGACTTTCTTGAACATTTTAACCAAAACTATGGAACCCGATTCAGGGAAAGTAATTATTGGCGATACAATTAAAATTGGATATTACACACAAAGTGGAATCAACCCAAAACCTGGACAAAAAGTAATAGATATTATTAAAGAATACGGAGAATACATTCCGCTTACGAAAGGGAAAATTATTTCGGCTTCGCAATTGTTAGAACGTTTTTTGTTTGATGCAAAAAAACAATACGATTTTGTTGAAAAATTGAGTGGTGGCGAACTAAAACGTTTGTATTTATGTACGGTTTTAATTCAGAATCCAAATTTTTTAATTTTAGATGAACCTACGAACGATTTAGATATTGTAACGCTAAATGTGTTAGAAAGTTTCTTATTAGATTTCCCTGGATGCTTGTTAGTGGTAAGTCACGACAGGTATTTTATGGATAAAATTGTGGATCATTTATTTGTATTTAGAGGTCAAGGTGAAATTGAAGATTTTCCAGGGAACTATTCTGATTTTAGAAGTTATGAAGATTCCGTAGAGCCAAAAGTTTTAAATAGCGTAAGCACCGACAAAGGAAGTTGGAAACAAAATCAACCAGCCAAAGCAGGATTAAACTTCAACGAGCAAAAGGAATTTAATAAAATTGAAAAAGACATTAAAGATTTAGAATATCAAAAAAAACAAATTGAGCAAGAATTTTCGGACGGAAAAGTAGCTGATGACAAAATTGAAACGAAAGCAAACGAATTACAAAAAATCATTCAAACTTTAGAAGAAAAAGAAGCGCGTTGGTTTGAATTGTCTTCTAAAATTGAATAAATTTAAACACAGATTTCACAGATTATCACGAATTTAATCTGTGAAAATTTGTGATAATCTGTGTTATTTTTTTATGCTACATATTTTAAAATCATACATAAAATTCCTTTGGAACTCTAAAAACGAACACGGTGTGCACTCGCCTTTTGTGTTTGATTTGGTTACGAAATGTTTTTATGATAAAACAAAATTTCCAGAATATTCGCTTTTAAACAATAATCCAAAAAGAGCCCGATTACTTTTTAGAATTATTAGATATTTTAAACCTAAAACGATTTTAGAAATTGGAAATCCAACTGAATTAGATACTAATATATTTTCTTCAGAAATAATCTCATTTGAAGATTTTGAAAAAAACAATCTTTCTAACAATGACAAGACTTTCGACTTCATTTACTTCAACCAAAACGAATCTCAAAAAGTTACAATAGAATATTTCAATTTGTTATTACCTACTATAACTAATAATGCGGTTTGGATAATTAATGACATTCATACATCAACAGAAAACGAAAATACTTGGGACATCATAAAAAAACATCCTAAAGTAAAAGTTACGATTGATACATTTCATTTCGGAATGGTGTTTTTTAGAGCTGAACAAGAAAAAGAACATTTTGTGATTCGTGTTTAGTATTACACAAAGATTCACAAAGAATTCACAGAGTTTCACTAAATACTATTAAAAATAATTTTATTATCTAAAGTGTGTCTTGAAATACTTTTAAAAAAATCTTTGCGTTTCTTTGCGACTAACTTTGCGAGACTTTGCGGTAAAATATTATTTTTAAAACTGTAACAAATTCTTCTTTTTAACTACTTATTACTTGTAGTAATTATTGTAATCTAAAAACTGCACCTGAAAACTATGAAAACTCCAATAATAGACATTAAAGGCATTACACGTGATTTCCAATTAGGAAGTGAAACCGTAAACGTATTAAAAGGAATCGATTTACTTATTAACAAAGGTGAATATGTGGCGCTTATGGGGCCGTCTGGTTCTGGAAAATCGACTTTAATGAATATTTTAGGTTGTTTGGATACGCCAACTTCTGGAAGTTATATCTTAAACGGAAAGCAAGTAAGCGAAATGCACGATGATGAATTGGCTGAAATTAGAAATAAAGAAATTGGTTTCGTTTTTCAAACATTCAACTTAATGCCTCGTACAACTGCATTGGATAATGTAGCCTTACCAATGGTTTATGCTGGTTTTTCAAAAGATGAGAGAAACAAACGTGCAACAGAAGTACTAACACAAGTGGGATTAGCTGACAGAATGGATCATAAACCAAATCAATTATCAGGAGGTCAGCGTCAGCGTGTGGCAGTTGGTAGAGCTTTGGTTAACAAACCTTCAATCATTTTAGCCGATGAACCAACTGGAAATTTAGATAGTAAAACTTCCGTAGAAATTATGAAATTATTTGGTGAAATTCACGCCAATGGCAATACGGTAATTTTAGTAACGCACGAAGAAGATATTGCAGCTCACGCACATAGAATTATTCGCTTACGTGATGGAATTATTGAAAATGACATTCAGAATAAAGAGATTGTTTCTTATTAAAAGTAAGCTACACTTCTAAACTACCCGCGAAAACCAATTCTGCTGGACCTGTTAAGAAAACATTTTTATACACATCATTTTCTAAAACAAAACTAATTATTAGCTTTCCGCCTAATACATTAATATGTATGCGATTCGCAGCTGTTTTACGAGTAGCGTGCATTGCAATTGCCACGCCTGTTGCACCGGTTCCGCAAGATAACGTTTCGTCTTCTACTCCACGTTCATACGTACGGACTGAAAAAGTGTCAGTGTTTTCTTGTTCTACAAAGTTGATATTACAACCCGAAGCATCATACAAATCAGAATATCTTAACTTTTTACCTGTGTTTTTTACATCAAAATCTTTTAAATCTGAAACTAATTGCACGTGATGAGGCGAACCCGTATACACAAAATCGTGTGTATTAAAATGTTTAACTTCTGTTATGTCTATCATTTGAAGTGCAATTAAATTGTCTTCAAATTTTGCAAAATGATAGCCGTCCGATGCTTCAAAATAGGCTTCGTTTTCGATAATACCTAATTGTTTTGCAAACGCCACTAAACATCGCCCCCCATTTCCACACATAGTACTGGTGCTTCCATCGGAGTTATAATACACCATAGTAAAATCGTATTTTTTATGATTTTCTAATAAAATTAAACCATCGCCACCTATGCCAAAACGTCGGTCGCATAAAAATTCAATTAATTTGGTATTATTTTTGGGAAATGAATTGGTACGATTATCAATCATAACAAAATCGTTTCCTGTTCCTTGGTATTTGTAAAATTGTATTTGCATAGTACAAATATATTTATTTTTTTGCACAATATTGCATTAGGGATTGCAGCGGCATCCTTTTTTATATGTTGACTGAGGTTCCCGAAGGGAACATATAAAAAAGATATAGCGGAAAGCCCGACCTGAAAGGAAATGCCCAAATACTAAAAAGTTGTTAAACATTGTTAATCGTTAGTTAAACGAGTTTGGATTTTTAAAAAACGTATTTATATTTACAGAGTAAAAAAATAAAAAATGAACAAGATGAAAAATTTAGGAAGTCTATTTATTGTATCATTAATGAGTGGTGCCGTTACTTTGGGTGCCTATAAATTCATTGAAAACAGAAAAACTGAAAGTGATTCATTTATTACTACTTCGCCAAACTACAACAAAGCAGTGAGTTTTACTGGTGCCGAAAACATAGATTTTACAACCGGTGCCGAAAAAGCCATTCATAGTGTGGTACACGTAAAAAATGTTTCTTTAAGAACATACACTGACCCTTGGGCGTCTTTTTTTTATGGCGGGGGTACGCAACAACACGAACAAATAGGTACTGGATCTGGAGTAATTGTATCTGAAGACGGGTATATTGTAACCAATAATCACGTAATACAAGACGCTAACGAACTGGAAGTAACTTTGAATAACAACAAAGCGTACAAAGCAAAATTAATTGGTACGGATAGCAAAATGGACATTGCTTTACTAAAAATTGACGCTGATGAAAAATTACCATTTATTGTTTTTGGAAATTCAGATAATATTAAAGTGGGCGAATGGGTATTAGCGGTAGGTAATCCGTATCAATTGAACTCTACTGTAACTGCGGGGATTATTTCGGCAAAAGCACGTAATTTAGATAAAGCAAGTATTCAATCGTTTATACAAACTGATGCTGCTGTAAATCCTGGAAATAGCGGTGGTGCTTTAGTGAACACGAATGGAGAATTGATTGGAATTAATACGATGATTTCTTCGCCAACAGGAAGTTATGCTGGATATTCATTTGCGGTTCCATCTAATATTACAAAAAAGATTATTGAAGATTTAATGAAATTTGGTAATGTACAACGCGGTATTTTAGGTGTTGAAGGTGGCGAATTAAATGCAGAAGCTGCCAAAAAATATGGAATCAAACAAACTGAAGGATTTTACGTAAACAAAGTCAATAAAAATTCTGGTGCTGAAAAAGTAGGAATTGAAAAAGGCGATGTAATTTTAAAATTAGATGATACTAAAATTGCTTCATCCGCAGAGATGGCAACAGTTATTAATACCAAAAGACCAAATGATATTGTTAAAGTTACCTTATTAAGAGATGGAAAAAACTTAGCTTTAAATGTTCCATTAACAAAAAAAGAACTAATTGCCTATGAATTTAACGGAATTGAATTTGAAGAGTTAGATGCAAACGATAAAAAACGATTTAACTTAAAAAGTGGGATAAAAATAAAACAAGTAACCAATGAAGATTACAAGGAATATGCTGAATATTTAAAAGGTTCTATCGTTACACAAGTGGATAATATGCGAGCCATTGATATGGAAAGTGTTTCTGCTTATTTAGCAAAAAAAGAAATTACAGAAAAAACACATTATCAAATTATAGCAAAAAACGGACAGATTTATCGCTTCTTTTTATAATTAAATAATTACATATTTAAGATTCGCAAAGTAATATTTATTTTGCGAATTTTTTTGCCTTTTATTCTAAAAAATAATAAGAAAAAAAATCGTAAAAAACTTTACGAAAACGATTGAAATCTATACTTTTGCAAAAAATTTTGTAACGCAATCTATATTTAAATGAACAACAACACCATTTACGAAAAAGAATTGGCTTTTCAGGCAGACAGAAGAAAAGCGTGTGTAGAATTTGTAAAAATCATAAGCGATTTATGGTTTGATAAATCTATTGAACTGGTCTTATTTAGAAATCAATTAATTGATCGAAACGTTTCAGATATTATAAACTTACACGAATATGCTGTTGCTTTTGTAGAAAAACCAATTAATATTTTTGATAGCGTAGAAATTGCAAGAGCCATTGAAAATTTAGATTTACCACCATCTCGAATAGATATTGGAAAATTAACGTATGAATATCATTTAGAAGACGATAAATATAATGACGCTAAAGCGTTTGTTATTGATAAATTAAAGTATGCCAAAGATACATCTGAAATTGTTCCTAAAGACGTTGTTTTATATGGTTTTGGTCGTATTGGTCGTTTATTAGCTCGTGAAATGATGAGCAAAATTGGAAAAGGGCAACAATTACGTTTACGTGCGATTGTAACTCGCGATAAAAATGATGCCGTTTTATTAGAAAAAAGAGCCTCTTTACTGCGATATGATTCGGTTCACGGAGATTTTGAAGGTTCGGTTTCGGCTGACCCAGAAAATAGTGCATTAATAATAAATGGAACAACCGTACATATTATAACAGCAAATTCGCCAGAAGAAATAGATTATACCGCTTACGGAATTAATGATGCTTTAGTAATTGACAATACTGGCGCTTTTACAACAGAAGAAGCGTTAGCCAGACACTTGACTTCTAAAGGCGCAGATAAAGTGTTATTAACCGCTCCAGGAAAAGGTGTACCAAATATAGTTTATGGTGTAAATCACGAAGATTACAATCCAGATGAAGTAGCAATTTATTCTGCTGCTTCTTGTACTACAAACGCCATTACTCCAGTTTTGGCAGTAATTGAAGAAACGTTGGGTGTTGTAAAAGGACATTTAGAAACCATTCACGCGTATACAAACGACCAAAATTTGGTTGATAATATGCACAAAAAATACCGTCGAGGAAGAGCTGCGGGTTTAAATATGGTAATTACAGAAACCGGTGCAGGAAGTGCCGTAGCTAAAGCATTACCAAGTTTAGCAGGAAAACTAACATCGAATGCAATTCGTGTTCCGGTTCCAAATGGTTCTTTGGTAGTTTTGAATTTAGAAGTTGGAAGAACTACCTCTGTAAAAGAATTAAACAATATTATGAAAACCTATGCTTTAGAAGGTAACTTAGTAGAACAAATAAAATATTCGGTAAGTAACGAATTGGTTTCTTCAGATATTGTCGGAACGGCTCAACCTTCTATTTATGATAGTAATGCTACAATTGTTTCTGGAGATGGAAAAAATATTGTACTATATATATGGTACGATAATGAATATGGATATAGCCATCAAGTAATACGTTTGGCAAAATATATTGCCAAAGTAAGACGCTATATGTATTATTAATACTTGATTATTTATATTTTAATGCCTTTTCAAAAAAGAAAAGGCATTTTTTTTGAATTAAAAAACATAAATTCACAACAAAAAACAATAAAATTTAACAATTTCAAAACTTTTTAGTTAAAATTAACATATTTGTATTAAATTGTTGTGATTTTTTTAACGAAAATGAAATAAGTATTATTTTTTAGAAGTAACTTTATATCATATTAAAGTAACCCCTAAATTTTAATTCTATGAAATGTTTAACAATTTGCTTTTTATTACTTTGTAAAGTAGTATTTGCACAGGGACATTTAGTTGAAACATACAACTATGGTCAAAACAGTATTGAAATAATTTCAACAACTGATGAAGGAACAATTATAGTGAGCACTTTTAATGCTAAGATGAATATTAGGAAAGAAATTGCTGAAAAAATTCTAAGTTTATTTCTTGAAAACAGAATAAAAAATAATATGAAATATACTGTAGAAGGAGATGAAGCAAATATTACTGGAAATTGTGTTATTACTGTAAAAGGAAACTTAACTTCTATTGATTTTTATTACGAAAAAGTAGAGTGGAAAAACGGATATACGGAAATTTATATGGAACCAAAAACAAAATCACCAATTTCATATGCATTAGCTAAAAATTAATTTTATTTAAAAAGACCCAACAAATTATTTAAATATGTTGGGTCTTTTTAATTATTCTTGTTTCTTCTGCGTGAGATAATAAATTGGTATACCTACTAACACTATAAACAAACCTAAGCCTGTATTTTTAGTGTCGTAAATCAGTAATATAATACTAATTATAGAAATCAGTATTATGTATAAAATTGGCACAAACGGATAACCAAAAGCTTTATAAGGTCTCGGCGTATCAGGTTCTTTTTTACGAAGTATGAAGATACCATAAATAGTTAAAACATAAAATAATAGGTTGGCAAAAGTAGCATACGTTAGTAAATCGCCATATTTTCCAGATAAACATAATATCGAGGCCCAAATACATTGCATCCAAAGTGCTTTTTCTGGCACTTGATTTTTATTTAATTCTCCAGCGCTTTTAAAAAATAAGCCGTCTTTACTCATCGCATAAAACAAGCGTCCGCCAGCTAATATTAAACCCGAATTACAACCAAAAGTAGAAATCATAATTAAACCGGCCATTATAAAAACGCCAGCATTTCCGAATATAACAGAAGCCGCACTCGCTCCTAACCTATCTTCGTTAGCATATTTAATACCTTGCCCTAAAAAGTCATCAGCTAATGGATTTCCATTTAAAGGTAATAATGAAAAATAAGCTAAATTGGCAAGTAAGTAAATAATTGTTACTATTAATGTTCCTAAAAACAAACTCTTTGGAATGTTTTTCTGCGGTTCTTTAATTTCTCCAGCAATAAATGTAATATTATTCCAAGCATCTGAAGAAAACAACGAATTAATCATTGTAAACCCCAACATTCCAATAATTGCAAAGCCAGTTAATACTTCTGTAGTGATTTTACCATCAACAACTGTTGTTTTTGTTGCCGACCACATATCTGTAAAATTATTTGCTAATGTATCAGATTGTAAACCAACATATAAACCAAATACAATTAAAGCAAATAATGCGAATAATTTAGCTGTAGTAAAAATAAATTGTAGATTTTTACCGCTTTTTACACCTTGATTATTTATTATTGTTAGCACAACAATACTCAAAATAGCTAACAATTGTTGGTATTGAATTTTATAAGTACCAATTTCAAGTAATGTATCACTTAGTACAGGGAAGAAAATAGCGGTATATTTAGCAAAAGCTACTGCGACTGCTGCAATTACTCCAGTTTGAACCACTGTAAAAACAGTCCAACCATATAAAAACGACATCATTTTGCCATACGCACGCTGAATATAAACATATTGTCCACCGGCTTTTGGCATCATACCTGCTAATTCTCCATAACTTAAAGCTGCGGCAAGCGTTAAAAATCCAGTTAATATCCAAGCTAATAAAATCCAACCCGCACCACCAATATCTCTTGCCATTATTGAGGTTACAATAAATATTCCAGAACCTATCATTGAACCTGCAACTAAACTTGTTGCATTTAACAATCCCAATTCTTTTTTAAATTCAGTTTTATTTTCCATATAAATTATAGTTTTGATAAAGATAAAAAAAGAAAGTAAGGAAAATAAAAAAAGGTGTAAAATTGTACATTCTACACCTTTTTCTATTCTTCAATTCTTGTTATCGCTTATAATTCTGCTTTTTTACCCAATCTGCATATTTTGCAGCCACTTTTAAATGTGCATTATAATCTGTTGCAAATTCGTGATATCCAAATTTTTCTACACTGGCACAAAAATATAAGTAGTTGTGTTTTTCTGGATTTAAAACCGCATCAATTGCCGAAACATCTGGCATAAAAATAGGTCCTGGTGGCAAACCCGTGTTTTTATATGTATTGTAAGGCGAATTTACAATTAAATCGTTATGCATTACACGTTTTACTACTAAATTCCAATCATTTGATTTTTGTTTCAAGGCAAAAATTACGGTTGGATCAGCTTGTAATGGCATATTTTTGTTTAATCGGTTTAAATACACACCCGCAACTTTTGGTCTTTCATCTGCTTTTGCAGTTTCTTTGTGAACTATTGAAGCTAAAGTATACACTTGAGCTGGCGTTAAATTTAAGGCTTTGGCTTTCGCTAATCTGCCATCATTCCAAAATCTTTTATATTCTTTTGTAAGTTTCTCTGCAAATTCTTCAGGTGAAATGTTCCAATAAAATTCGTAGCTATTTGGAATAAAAAACGACATTACATTATCTTTATTTAAACCGTTTTCTTGTAGAAAAGTATCATTTGTGAAAATTTCATTCAATTTTGTAGTATCAGGCTCAATTTGAGAAGCAATACGAACAAATAAATCTTGTACTTTTTCTTGATTATTGAAGGCTAATTTTACTGGTGTATTCAATCGTAACGCCCGAACAATACTAAAACTGCTCATTCCTTTTTTAAGTAAAAACTTACCCGCTTTTACATTTGAATCATAGTTTCTTTTTGAAGCAACCCAATCAATTTTAGATTGATTTTCAATATAAGGCGCTAATATTTTCTTTACATCTTCGTATTTTGAATCCGTTGGAACATATACAAAAACTTCCTCTTGTTCAAATTTTGTATTACCTGTAAAGGCTTTATTTATTACATATCCACCACTAATAATTATAAGAGCCGCTCCTATACTTATAATTCTTAAGAATAATTTTTTCGCTTCCAAAATTTTTTATTTTACGTTTATGAATTGAAAAAGCGCTTCATCTACAAAAGCACCTTTTATATTGTTCCAGTCTTTTTTAATGCCTATTTTTTGAAACCCAAAATTACTAAAAAGCAATAAACTGGCTTCATTATTTACAGTAATATTTGCAAATAATTGATGTAAATTCAAATTAGTGAAAGCATAATTGGAAATCAATTGCAAGGTTTCTTTTCCAATACCTTGATTTCTATAGTTTTCCGAAATTATTATCCCAATTCCAGCACGACTATTTTTCGCATCAAAATCAAATATATCGATGCATCCAACTTTTTCATTGGTTTTTGAAAGCACAATTACCAATCGCAATTGTTTTGCTTCATAAATATCCAAATGTGCGTTTTCTAAATAGTTTTTCAACACCCATTTACTGTAGGGTGTTTGCGTATTGCTCACTTCCCAAATCGATTCGTTGTTTTCTATTTCGTATAGAAAATCTAAATCTTCGGGTTCGAGGGCTCGTAAATGAATATTTTGTCCTTTTAATGTCATAGAGTTTTTTTTACCGCAAAGACGCTAAGGTTTTCGCAAGGTTCGCAAAGTTTATTTTAATTACTTAATGCTTCTGCAATTTTCAAAGCACATTTTTCGCCAT